>JAJZMG010000015.1 GCA_021798355.1 Nanobdellota archaeon
TTTATTAGTTTATGCTGTTTACCCTATACTTGTTAATATATGGAAAAGCAGGAATTTTACAAGCTTTTGAAAACCGCCAGGATAGAATTGGAGGAGGAAGAGCTGAATCCTATAGAAAAGGACATAGGAGACATTTTGAATTTTTTCGGTAAGATTGAGGATGTTCCATTAGATGCTGATAATATGGCTTTCCATTCTGTTGACATACCTGGAAAGCTTAGACCTGATAAAGAGGACGGCAAAGACAACATAGATAACGTTTTCTACAATTCTGAAAGTTACAGGTTTTACTTTTTGGGCCCTAAGATATGACAGCGAATTTTCTTCAATTGGAAAATGGGCAGTATCCAAACTTAATGAAACAATTGAAGAATGAGAATGAAAGGCTGAATGCCTTTAACTTTATAGATGAAACCGAGAAAACAGGCAAGATAATAAGCGTAAAGGACAATATCTGCGTCAAGGGCATGCCGGCAACGGCCTCCTCAAAGATACTGCGTGGATATGTTCCGGGATTCAATGCAACTGCAGTAGAAAGACTAGAAAAAAATGGGTTTTCTGTAATCGGCAAGACAAACATGGATGAGTTTGGGTTCGGCAGCTTTGGGCTTAATTCCGAAAAACCTGCAAAAAATCCATTTGATGAGGAGTATATAGCTGGAGGCTCAAGTTCCGGGAGCGCGATTGCCACCGCAATAATAAAAGATCACGTTTCAATAGCTGAATCGACAGGAGGTTCAATATCCGCACCTGCAGCTTTCTGCGGAGTTGTAGGCTTGACACCGACATATGGACTGGTATCGAGGTATGGCTTAATAGACTATGCAAGCTCACTTGACAAAATAGGTTTCATGGGAAAGAGCGCCGATAATATCCGAGATGTAATGAGCAAAACGGTTGGAGAGGATCCTAAGGACACAACATCCCTTTCAAAAAATGTATCCAATGAAAATAGCCGCGTTCTTTACGTTATTGACAATTTAATGGAGGGGGTAGACGAAGGTATAAGGGACAGGTTTGAATCATTACTGAGCAATTTGGCCAATAAAGGCTACAAAGTAGAGCATACAAAAATAGACTACCTTAAACATGCCGTTCCTGCCTACTATATATTATCAATGGCGGAGGCATCGACGAACCTTGCAAAGTATCAGGGATTCAAGTACGGATTTAAGGTAAAGGATTTCTCCTTAAACTACAATGATTTTTTCATGTCGGCAAGGAAGCAGTTCGGCAGGGAAGCAAAAAGGAGGGTTATACTCGGGACTTTTATAAGAAGCAAGAGCATCAAGCAGAAATATTATGAGAAGTCATTGGTGTTGAGGCAATCAATAATAAAAATGATGCACGATGTTCTTAAGAACGGGTTTATCATAACACCGACCATGCCAATATTTACGCCTAAAATAGATGAAGTCAAGGACATAAGCCCTGTGGAAGCATATTCAATGGATATGCTTACAGTCCCGCCAAACCTTTGCGGCTTTCCTCACATGTCTTTTCCGTACTTTTATGAAAAGGGGATGCCTTTGGGAGCGCAGTTAATAACTGATCATTTCAATGATTATGCATTGCTGGATTTTCTTTCCGAGTGGGAAAAAGATTTTAAATACACTTTCAAGGAGGAGCTTGGCTGATATGAAAATAGGGTTGGAGGTACACGTTGCACTGCCTACAAAGACAAAGCTTTTCTGTTCTGATTTGGCATATGAAAACCAGGAAGAGCCAAATTCAAATGTATGTCCGGTATGCCTTGGCCTCCCAGGATCGAAACCAGTATTAAACGAAACGGCACTTGAGATTTCAACTAGCATAGCAAACGCCCTTAACTGCAAGATTAGTGAAAACACCTGGTTTGTAAGAAAGGTATACTTCTATCCGGATTTGCCAAAAGGCTACCAGATAACGCAATTGGACGGCGCAATAGGGATAGACGGGTATGTAGACTTAAACGGCAAAAAGATAGGGATAAGGAGAGTGCAGATAGAGGAAGACCCTGCAAGAATAATAAGAGAAAAGGATTACTCGCTTCTTGACTTCAACAGGTCAGGCGTGCCTTTAAACGAGATTGTCACAGAGCCGGATATCTCTAATTTGGAAGAATTAAAAGATTTTGTAGAAGAGCTAAGGAGCATATTATACTATCAGGGGGTTAATGTAAACCAGGAGCTTAAAACTGACCTTAACATATCCCTTGCCGAAACAAGGGTAGAAATAAAGAATGTTACCGGTGTAAGAAACTTAATTTCAGCCGCGGAATACGAAATAAAGAGGCAGTCTGCTATGATAAAGGAAGGAAAGAGCATAAAGGCAGAGACAAGATCCTACAAGGAGGATACAGAGGAGACTGTTTCTTCAAGAGAAAAGGAAACGGAGGAGGAGTACGGCTTTACATTTGAGCCAGATTTAACCTTTTACAGCACGAAGGAAATAAAGCCTCAAAATCCAGTAATTGCAAGCAAAGTTGCAAAAGGCCTGGCTGATAAAAACCAATACAGCGAAAAGACTATAAAGGAGCTTATAATGTTCAATAAAAGAAACATGTCTTTGCTGCTTGGCGTAAATAAAGAAGACTTCAGGAAAGCGGTTTCCCTTATAGAAAAGTTTGCAGCTTTTGGAATAGAAGACTATTCAAGCGGGGAATTTAATTCCATGCTTAAAAATGATATAACCTCGGTTGAAAGGCCAGCATTTATGTCATTGCTTGGAAGAGAAAAGGCAGCGGAAGCAAATATAGACAAGGGAGAGATAGAAAAATGGATAAGATATGTCCTTTCTTCAGACAAAAACTTGCTTGACAGAGGATTAACAGACCCCAAAGTAATCGGTTTTATGATAGGGCAGGTAAAGGAAAAGTACCAAATAAACGGCAAGGATGCTGCAGATCTAATAAAGAAAGTAATAAAAGACCTGCAAAATAAATAAGTATATGGAAATTTACTGCGGCGATTTATCCGCTGAATTAATCGGGAAAGAAGTCACGCTTAGCGGGTGGTGCAGATACTTAAGAGATCATGGCGGAAAGCTTTTCATCGATTTAGCGGATATTACAGGAGTTTCACAGGTAGTTTTTGACGGTAAACTGCTGGATGAAGCAAAATCGCTTGGAAGAGAATATGTTATACGTGTGTCAGGAAAGGTAAAAGAAAGAGACAAGGACACAGTTGATGGGAAGAACAAGACCGGCAAGTTTGAGCTGTCTGCAGAGAGCTTGATTATAATAAACAAATCTGATACTCCGCCGTTTGAGATAACCGATGAAAAAGAAAAGTTTCTCGCATCGGATGAAATAAGGTTGAAGTACAGGTATTTGGATTTAAGAAGGACAGAAATGATAGAAAACATAGTATTCAGAGACAAAGTAACAAAGGAAGCAAGGAAGTTTTTCTGGGATAACGGTTTTCTTGAGCTTGAAACTCCTACACTTGTAAAGGACACATATGAAACAGGAGCAAGGCCGTTTATCGTGCCGTCAAGGACAAAAAAAGGCAGTTTTTACTCATTGCCGCAATCTCCGCAGATATACAAGCAGCTTATAATGGTCGCAGGGCTTAACAAGTATTTTCAGGTGGCAAGGGCGTTCCGCGATGAAGACCAGAGGGAAGACAGGCAGCCGGAATTTACCCAATTGGATTTTGAGGTTTCGTTCAAAGACGAGGGCTATGTGATGTCTTTGGTTGAAGGGTTTATAAAAAGGATATTTGAGTTGATAAACGAAAAAATACAACTTCCATTTGTTAGGCTAAAGTATAAGGATGCAATGACAAAATATGGCAGCGACAAACCCGATCTAAGGTATGGATATGAATTGGTTGATATAACCGAAATAATGAAAAAGAGCAATTACAATACAGTAAAAAGAGTTATGGACAGCGGAGGCAAGGTCAAAGCGATTTCATTTTCTGCAGATTATGGGAAAACAAAAATCATAACTAAAGACTTCATGCTTGATATTATACAAATCGCAAAGGTAAACGGGCTGAAAGGCCTCACTTGGCTTTTCATTGAAGACGGTAAATTGAAATCAATTCCCGATACAATAGCAAGTGCTTTATCAAGTGTCGAAAATGATTTAATAACTGCAGTTAAAGCAAAAGACGGTGATGTTATAATCTTTGGCGCGGATCTTGATGAAATGCTCCTCTTAAAGGCCCTTGGAAAGCTTAGAAAAATAATAGGTGACAAGACAGGTAAATTCAACAGCAAATTCTCGTTTCTTTGGGTGGTAGATTTTCCCTTGTTTGAAGTGGACAGCATAACAAAGAAATTAAGCCCTTCACATAACCCCTTTACGGCCCCCTTTTCAGAAGATATGCGGCTACTGGATAAAGAGCCTGAAAAAGTAAGGGGCAGGCAGTTTGATCTTGTACTTAATGGAAATGAAGTTGGCGGAGGGGCCGTACGTATAAACAACGCGGAACTTCAGCTTAAGATACTTAGTATGATAGGGATGCCAGCTGAGGCGGCAATGGACACTTTTGGGTTTTTGATAAACGCATTAAAGTATGGCGCACCGGAAGATATAGGATTTGCAGTAGGGCTTGACAGGTTTGTTGCTGTGTTAAAAGACAAGCAAAGCATAAGAGACTTTATTTTGTTTCCAAAGACAAAAAGCTTTGATTCCCCAATAGACGGCTCCCCTACAAAAATAGATGAAAAAAGAATTTTAGAGGATTACAAACTGAAAAGAACAGACGAATAAGCCTATCATTCTCTGTCAAATCTATCAAATTGTATTTCAGACCGGAGAAACTTCTGCCATTCTCCTTTCTTATAATTCTTTAATTTATAATTTCTAAAGTCATATTCAAGCACCTTTTCACATTCTTTGCTATTGGTGTCGTTAAAATAAACCTCAAGTGACTTTTCTTTATTTCTGCGAGATTCATTATAATATATCCTAATCATATAATCTAAAT
>JAJZMG010000035.1 GCA_021798355.1 Nanobdellota archaeon
AATAGTGATGTTAAAATTGCGACTATTGCTATGTATAAAAAGTCTGGAAAGCCTATACCAAAGAACTCTGGTAAAGTAGTAGGGTAAAATCCTAAAGTTAAACTGTATATCCAAGCTATTCCTGTCATCGCAAGCATGCCTACGAAAAAAGAATTTCTATACTGTTTATTCGAAAAGACAGTCTTTATTGGGTGCAGATCTAGCTTCTTTTTCTTGCTTATATCTGACCACAAATAGGACTCTGGCATCCTTAGTCTTATTATTAAACCGGCTATTACTGGTATTATCCCTATAAAGAAGAAAATTCTCCATCCTGCCCCGTAAGCAGAACTTATAAATGCGCTCCCATATGTAAATCTCAAAGTTAGAAAAACTCCTGCAGCTAATGCATAACCGATAGGATAACCTCCTTGTAAAAGTGAGCCGACCCTCCCTCTGTATTTGGTATTCACACTTTCTGTAACTATTGAAGAACTATTTCCGTACTCTCCTCCGGCAAATATTCCCGTTATCATTCTGAAAAGTACTAAAAATATTGGCGCAGCAATACCGACCTGCGCATATGTTGGCAGTAAACCGGTAGCAAATATTACAATGCCCAACCCTACTAAGGTTATTACCATTGCTAATTTTCTCCCTCTCTTGTCAGCAAATCTCCCAAATATAAGACCACCGACTGGCCTGAAAACAAGACTTATGAAGTATATTGCAAAAGCCCCCATTATAGCTAGGATAAGATCTCCGGCTGGGAAAAATAATGTAGCTATTACTGGAACAAGGAGAAACATCGCACTTAAATCATAAGAATCAAGAATCCAACCGGACAAACCGCCTGCAAATATCCCCTTTAATTTCTTGCCGTTAATGCCTAGCTGCATTTAGGTTTTATGCATTTTTTAGTATTTAAAGTTATACTTTTGTAATTATCTGCGTTTGCATGCTATTTTAAATAAATTAAACCAAAATATAAATAGATATAGCAAGTATTCCGGTAAAAATTATAACTAAAGATTGAAACAACCGCAGATTTTTAGATTTTATTATTCCAGAAACTCTTGCACCTATAAACGCACCGATAGCAGCACCTATAATTAGAAGAGGTATATAAAGCAGAGTATTGCCTGGAAAACTTATAGTTCCTAGATGAAGCAACCCTCCAAAAACGGAAGTTATTATCATTGCAAGGATTATTGTTGAGAATATTATTTTAGGGTTCATTTTACGTACTGCAGTCATATAAGTACCGGTTATACCACCAATCCCCATGCCGGTAAAACCGGATATTACGCCCGCTATAAAACCGACAACACTAACATCCTTTCCAAGCTCCTTTCCCGGACTTTTATAATTCTTTATTTTTCTCTGTTTAAGTGTAGCTGCAAGAGAAAAAATACCTATTGTTAATGGGATAAAACCAAAAACCCCTTTGAATACCGCAGTAGGTATGACAAAATTAAGCAAGGAGCCTAAGAAAACACCTGTTAACCCCATTACAATAAGAATCTTAAATAGATGCAGATTTACGAAGCCCTGCCTTATGTTTGAGTATGAACCGACAATCGAGCTTGTGGATATTGCAATTAGGCTCAATCCACTTGCGGAAACTGAACTTAACCCTAAGTAATAAAGAAAGAATAGGACAAGAAGGGCCCCGCCACCTATTCCCGCCATATTACCTATGAAGGCAATAGACATGGCAAATACTGGAAGTATAAGAAGTATTGCAAGCATACTTTAATAATTCGCTTGCAATATTTAAAATGTAGCCTTATAATAACTAATGCGTGCAATACAAGTTAATTTATAGCTGCTATTTTTAGGTCAAACTTTAATGTTTTCCCTGCTAATGGAAAATTAAAATCAAGCGTTACATCCTCTTCATTTACTGAAACTACTGTAGCTTGCATCCCATTGCTTGAGCTGACCATCATACCTTCTTTTATTTCTTCTCCCTGAAATTGCGTTTTTGGGATTTTTACTACCATTTCTTCATGCCTTTCACCATATGCTTCTTCAGGTTTGATTATTATGCTCTTGCTTTCTCCTATTTTCATACCAATAACTGCATTTTCAAAACCTTTTATTATTTGCCCGGTACCTACTTCAAATGAAAGTGCCTCCTTTCCTTCATTAGAATCGAAAACTGACCCATCTTCTAGATAGCCCGTGTACATTACTTTTATTTTATCTCCGTTCTTAACTCCCTCGTCTGCCATTTAATTCACCTCAACATTTTGTTTATCATGTACAAAGAACCATACAAGACTTAATTAAAACGAACTTATACTATATTAAACTTACTACAAAATACGATAGGTATACAGGTATTTTTATTTCACAAATGATTATACCCTTTATGAGTTTTTACTACGCATTTGAGGCATTTTGGGGATTATTTGAACTTGTAAATGTAATTGTTATTTCATTTCTTTCTTTAATCCTAATTTACATTCTTGCAAAGCATAAAAAGGACAGGGCACCGATATTTATATGGGCTTTAAACCTTAAAAAATCAACAAACCAGATTTATTTGCTAATTACCGCAACTATTCTTTTCATACTAGTTTTCTCAATGTATCTATTAGGAGAGATGTTAAAAATGCTTTATGTAGTAATTACAGCGCAGATTTTAGGATTATTTTCTTATCTTTTGATTTCATATGTAATAGCAATATGGTTTAAGGCTTTCCTGAGGTTTATATGATACTTGAGATAGAAGGCATAATTGCAGTAATAAGCGGTATATTTGTGCTATTTTCCCTCCTTAGATTTATGCACTACTTTAAAGTTTACAGAAATGCAGCTCTGAATAGAATAAAACTATCTAAAAACGTTGTAAACTACTTTATATTTCTTCTTTCCGCCAATTTTATACTTGTAATTACATATTCATTTGCCGCGGGACCGAATAACATAAAATACGGTATAATTGGAGCGATATTGTACCCATTCATTTTTGGCTTATTCTTCCTTTACCTTTCATATTCTATAAAAGGTGGAAAAGAACAAAAAACATTAGCCAAAAGAATTGATTAAATTGTATATTTCATAAAAATAGACGGCCTAATTCGGCTTTAACACGATGGCGGAAACCAAAACATGCTACACATATTATAGATCCTGTTGCAGTTTGAATACCTGATAAAGGTATTATAAACCAGTTTGCCTTCTATTTTAGTAATGTTTACGCGGATAGTATAATTATAGGAACAGAAGTATTTAATTAAACTTCCAAGTCAGTTTTGGTTAAGTTTGCGGAATGTAACTTAGATTTATATTTTTTAGCATGCCCGTAAAAGAAGAGTTGAGCTCCTTACTGTATGAATTTCCAACCGAGAACCCGTCTATAGTATACTGAACTCCATTCACTACAGTATTTGTTACAATGTAAGATCCCCCATTGTATGAAGAACTAGTTTCCACACCTGGAAATCCACCAACTGAGATATTGAGATCCCCCGGACTGTAAATGGCACTTGAATTTGGATAGGAAGAAGGCCCATCTGCGAAGGTCATGTATATACCTGGTGAAGTACTCCCAGAACTTGAGTTCTGTGACACAAAATAATAATAGTTGGAATAGCTATTTTCTGGAATAAATCGCATACCAGGGAAATATGAATCTAGGTATGATAATAATGCTTGAGGTGTCTGAACAGTCGGCGCTGCTGTATTTCTAGTTAAAAAAAGTTCAGACAAAATTTCAGAAACAATGCTATCATTCAACGTATAAGATCCGACAGGTAAAATTGCCATAGCAGAGGGTGAAGGCGCTGAATTAAATGAAGATTTAAGCTGCGCAGACAGTACTATATTGGAGAAATTCATAGGAAAATTCAGTAACCTGCCTATTGCAGTTGAATCCTTGCTCAGGTTAAGTACAAACGAGCCGTACAAAGGCACGCCATAGTTGTTAGAAAAACAGAAACTAAAGCTCATTGATGAATTGTATTTGCTTTGAAATGCAGAAGTGGTGTTTATGTCCAATAAAGAACATTGATTTCCATTATAACTATCACTTTTCAGATATTTGACCTGAACGTAATTATTTAATTGGCTTATATTTGAAACATTGGTCAAAGATTTGCTTAGTATCCCGGAAATGGCACTTGAATTTGTTATATTGCTGGCTTTCAATGGAACGCAAAGCAGTGAATTATTGTTTATCTTTGAGTCATTCACTGCAGACCCTATAACTGACAAACTAGTGTTCTCTGCTGAAGCTAGCATTGAGAAAGGAATGCACAGTGTGCCATAAGAAGAACTGTTTGACAATAAAGTAATGTTTACTGTATCAAGGAACTTTGGAAACGAAGATAGGTTTATACTTTTACTTAAGCTGCCTACTTCTTTCACAAGCGCCCCTAAATCCACATCTCCAGTTTCTTTTGTGTAAGGGTTAGCATGGGCAATGTAACCGTTAACTGGCAGGTTAAAGGAAAATTCTGAAGCTCCAGAAGTGGCGCTCAAGCTTAGGAGCAGGCTGTACGAAAGATTGAATGGACTGCTAGAATTCTGCAGCTTTGAAACGGCAGAGCTTAATTGCTGTACATTGGCAACGCTGTAATATGGGTTAGCAGCGGCCGAAAGCTTTAAAAAAGGGACATAGCCTTCGTATGACGCGAAGATGAATATCAAGAAAACTGCTAGCACTATTATTGCTGCTATTGCAACATATCTGTGATTCTTTGATCCATTGTTTGGCATTGGACCTAACCGCATACTCTTGGGATTTGTTTGTATGCCTGTGGAACTGTCCATATTATACACCGTACAATTGTAACTATAAAAATCTATTCTTTTTTT
>JAJZMG010000005.1 GCA_021798355.1 Nanobdellota archaeon
TTTTTTATCAGAGGTTTTATTTCTGTAGTGTTATTTAAAACTTCTTCTAAATTTTAAAGTCATATACAGACTATTTAAATATTTTGCCTACTGATTAGTGTTAAACAAAAAGAAAGCTTTAAATAAGGCTTGCCTTCTACATAAATTATGATAAAAAGAACCTTGCAGGTAATTTTGTCAAAATTGGCTAATGATGAATTAATAGAGCCGGTAAACTATGAACAGGGTGAATATCTAAGCCAAGAGGATATAAACAAGAGCTATTTAATAGCTTCATCGGTTTTTGGCAGCGGTAATGTAATTTTAATAGGAGGTGCCGCGTTGCAAAATTACTACCCATTACATAAGTCAAAGGACATAGATGTTATAGTGAATGGGGATGTAGAAGCAAAGAAAAAGTTATTGTACAATAATGGCTTTAAAGTTACTAAGGATACAGGTCCAAAGCCCTTGTTTAACGCAGATATTTACGTTTCTTATCTTAGCTTAGGAGAAAAGAAAATAAGAATGGAGTTTTATTCGAGTAAAGGCCTGCTAGACAGCAATGAAAGTTTCTCTGACATTAGAAAAAAGGCTATTTACAGGAAATACAAAGGAGAAAGAGTTTACTTTGTGGATCCATTGAGCCTTTGCAAACTAAAATACAATGCATGGAAGAACAGGCTGATGAACGGTAGATGCGATAAGGATATAATAGATTTAAAGGAAGCAAATCTTTTGGATTATATCGATAGAAATGAAGAAGATTATAGGAAAATATTTGAGGCTTATAATCAAGGCGTTATAAGCAAGCTAAAGTCAATTTTAAGCAATGCAGTACATTTAGCACATCAGGAATACCTTAAGAGACACCATTCTTAAAGGATTTACTGGTTTTATTCTAAACGTTGTATAATAAGGTTTCTAAGTTTAATTTTTCAACACCTTTACATTTCCTTTATATCTATTTCAATCTTTTTATTCCATTTATCCTGAAAATTATGGGATGTTGATTATAGAGTTTTTCATTTAAAAATAACTTGTTTCCTTTCTTTCTGCTTGCACCGTAGTCAACTACAAGCTTGTATTCTGCATATTTGTAATGCGTGTCATCTATAGGATCTTTGTAGTGCATGCCATTTATGTATATCTCCGAGTTTTTTCTGCCGTAACCAAGGCTTAAATTATATAGAACTAGAGCATTTAAGAATACAACGTTCAGAATAGACGATACGACTTCTGATGGAATCTGAGCAGTTATGTTTTTATTCGTTACAAGGAGCTTGTCAACGTGTATCCTGCTGTTCTCTGTGTAACAGCCGATTAAATTGCCGCCGATACCTATGTAAGCTTCCGTATCTTTCAGCTTGTAGCACAGGTAGTTTATAGGTATTTTTGGGTTAATTGATATCTTTTCCCCATTCTTTATTACCTTGTTTACAGCAGCTGATATAAACAAGCCTAATTTAGATAGTTTTTCTTCATCATCTAAAAGCTTGTCCAATTCAGCACTACCTGCAAATTCCTCTATATCAGATAAAGAATAATTTGCATTAAGGTTTTTGTTAAGATATTCATAGTACTCATCAGCTTCACTTTTATTATTTAGGTAGTTTAAAGTATTGTAATTGAATGCGGGCGCAGATTCATTGTTCGTAAGTTTATAAAAGTCAGAAATAATCTCTTCCAATCTACCATTCTTTGGCTTTTCAGTTACTTTATTATTCATTGACGCCATAAAGTTTTTAATCCTTACTTATTAATAATTATAAAAATATTTTAGGATATAAAGGTATTTTTGATAATCAGTCAAAGCATTGAAAATTGCCGTATATATCCATAGCAATTTTACACTTAAAATAAAGAATTAATCATTAAATTTGAATTCAGTAGTGCAGCCTTTTATTCGGTATTGCTTACCCTTCGTTTTATTTCATTCTCAAGGTAGTTCTTCTTTCCCAATGGCTCCAAATTCTCAAGTCCCCTGAGCGTATTAAACCTTTCAAGGGCCTCTTTCTCTAAAGCAGAATGTATTTTTTTATGCTTTCTTCTGTGGTAGTTCTTACTGTGCTCCAGTAGATCCTTCCTCTCTATATGGAGCAGTTCATGCACTATTATGCTTGTAACCGCTTCTTTTCTCAGTTTTTCATCGCTTATCTCTGATAAATTTGCATTTATCCTTATATAAAATTCGTTGTTTTTTATCCTGCGGTTTATCCTTACAGTTCCCTTCCTGAAAAAACCGGGCTTTTTCCTCCTTCTTACGGTTTCGATCTCTGCATTTACCCTGCCGGCTATTCCCTTCGGCAGCAATCCATAATCTACGTTTATGTAAGCACCTCTGAAAGGCTTGAAAACCTTTAAGCAGTTATTCAATAATTCCTTGCATTCCGGACTGCCGCTTATTTCCATTCGCAATTGTTCTCCAGGTTTTTAACTCATTTAAAATTCAATATAGTTTTTTTATATTTAAATTATATCCCTACAAATGCCCATACTACTTGTTTTTAAAGTAGAGGTTGCTCCTGTTCTTTCTTGTATGACCGTATATAAAAATGTAAACTTTACAGGTTCAGCAGTTTTTTCGCATTATCCTGAAGTATGTCTTCTTTCTCCATTTCAGATATTCCAGATTTCTTTATTTTAAGCAGTTCTATCTCTTGGTCAGAGAAGGGATAATCCGAACCGAATATTATCTTTTTAGAGGTTATTTCTTTTACTCTTCTTTCTATTATGAACGGAGAGGACACTACGGATGTGTCTACGTATGCGTTTTCAAGTTCATTTACCTTTGAGAAGAAAGCATCGGAGTCGTCTGCAAAATGGGCAAAGACGAAGTTTATTTTTGGGTATAGCTTTGCCAGTTCTATGATCCTGTCAGGATCCGTGTTAATGTTGTTCTCTTTTCTTGAATGGATTATTACAGGTTTTCTCGTTTTTTCTATGGCATAGAATATGCCTTCAAGGCTTTTGTCTAAGGGATCAAAGTTTTCTCCTCTAGGATGCAACTTGAAGCCGTAAAATCCTTTTTGGAGCTCCTCAAATTCTTCTTTATTGATAATTCTCGGGTTAAACCTCAAAAAAGGAATGAAGAACTTACCCGCATTCTCTAGTGTTTCGCTGTTCTTTTGCGTCAATTTTTGATATGATTCCTGCGTACTTGGAAAGATAACAGCTCTTTCTACTCCATTTTGTTGCATTTTTTCCCGTAGTTCTCCAAACGTCAACTTGTCAAAGCTCACTCCCGAATGGGTGTGGAAGTCTATTATCATATGCAACCTACCACTCTGTTATCTTTTATATTATCCTGTCGCTTCAAATTAAATGTCAGGTAGTATCCATCACCCCTGTTAAGGTCAAGTTTATTATATTCTTCATTTATTGAGTCATATTTGCACGGTTGAAACTTTTCAGTAAGCCTGCGTCCAAATACTGCAGGTATCAATTTTCTATCAACAGAATAACCCGAAATGAAGTTTTGATTTGTTCTCATCTTTAGCTCTTCTCTTATTGTGAATTCAACAAGAGGATTTTGAGTCCTGGTGGTTATTTTGTCAAAACCGAGTGCAAACGCCTCGTCCAACCTTGCTTTTACAAGTTCATTGTATAACCTTCTGCCTTGAAAGTCACTTGAAACAACAGCTGCAGAGAAATATGCGTTTTTCTTTTCGTCATCCTCAAGGTGTAGATACTTTGAACCTGCAAAGCCTATGGCTTTCCTACCTTTGTACAGTACCAAGAAAAGATCATTGTCATTTACATGATCCATAACTTCTGTTTCTGTCATACCACTTTGAAAGGTTTTTACTGTGAACTTCACAATTTCATCCAATGTTTTTTTGCTTAATTTTGCCGGGTTTTCACTTTTAAGCTTGAAGGTTTCCCTGCCACCGATAAATGTTCCTATAAAATGTCATTGTTTTATACTTTTCTCCCTTATTTTCCATGTTTTACCTCCTGTCTTTTATAACGGAAAGTATTACCTTCCCGTTGATCGTGAGTTCTGCATTTTTGCCTTTGCCGAACTCTATTAAGCCGATTCTTCTAAGTGATCTTGCATTTAATTTTAAAGTAGAACTTCTTATTTTGTGCTTTTCTTCTATCGCTTTAAGGATCTTATAAGCTGATTTGCCAGGGGCTTCCCCCTATTTCTTTAAGTATAAGTAGCTGATTTCTATTCAAGGCTATCTCTGTCAATGCTTCCAATGTTCTTCTAATCTTGCCTTCCATTTGGTATTATAAGATAACTGCAGGTATTTAAATTGATAGGGAAG
>JAJZMG010000038.1 GCA_021798355.1 Nanobdellota archaeon
ACAGAAATGCTTTTTGCATTTTTATCAAGTACAAGAGAGTGCTCCGAAAGATAAGCATATGAATTTATAGCAGACTTTTCCTGCCTTATGACGCCTTTGTATACTGCCTTTGCGCTGTTGTCAAGAACAGCCTTATAACTAAGATTGCTGCTAGTATTTTTTTCAAAGTGTATTATTTCGCTTTCTATATCAAAATAGCTTTGGCCGTTTCCTATTATACCTTGTTGTATATTTACTTCAGAATGCTCAAGCATTTTTATCCAAAGCCTGTTTCTGCTTATTTTATCATTTGTTAACAAAGATATAAAATTAACTTTTCCTTTCGTTATTAAATTCATATTTGTAGTGCTTCTCCCTTTAGACTTATCCAAAAGCATAAAATTTATTTCTGAGTCTTCTTCAACAATAAGATATACATTCTGACCAGAATATGCGTCTTTATCAGAATCTACTTCATCATTTATGTATAGTTTACTGTTTTTGCCTACAACAATGATTATTTTTGTTATTTTTCTGCCAGATTTTACAACTTGTTTTATTGTAAAAGGCTTACTTATGTTTATGCTGTCATTAAATTTTATTATAACCCCCCCATCAAAATTAGAATTTATCATGGCTTCTATCCTGTCCTTGTCTTTGAATTCATAGAACTGTTCCGGCTTTTCATCTGCTTCTTTTATATTTTTAATGCTAAATTTGTCTTTAAAAGTTTCTTTATCGTAATCCAATAGCCCATCGAATTCTCCAGGTTTTTCCTTTAAATCACTGAAATAGAACTCATTTTCTTTTTCTATATACTTAAAAAATATATTTCTATCTTCTAAGTTTAATTTATTAGCAACTTTTTCTTCCTCCTCTCTGTATTCTAAAAGCCAATTAGGCTCACTTCTAGTTTTCATAAAAGGATCAGCCAACTGCTCCTTCCATATTTATTTTTATTAACCTGTTAAATTCAACCGCAAATTCTATCGGAAGTTCATCTACAAATTCGGCTATGAAACCCAACACTATCATATTTATGGCTTCTAGTTCTGATAAACCCCTTGATTCAAGGTAGAATAGTTGTTCATCCCCTATCTTGCCTACCGATGCTTCATGTGATATTGTGCTTTCCTCTTCGTCTATCTCCATGTAAGGGTAAGTGTCAGTTCTTGAGATGTCATCAAATATCAATGCATCACATCTTGTGCTTGATTTAACGTCTGTTGCCCCTTTTTTTACTTTTACCAATCCTCTGTAGGTTGTTCTTCCACCATTCAAGCATATGGATTTAGAACGTATAACTGAGCTTGTGTTTGGGGCAAGGTGCACCGCCTTTGTTCCGGTATCCTGGTGCTGCCCCTTGTTTGCCAAAGCCACTGACAGCACATTTGATTTAGCTCCCGGCTCCATTAAATAAACCGAAGGGTATTTTTCAGTTACTTTTGAACCCATATTCGCGTCTATCCACTCAACAAATGAATTTTCATATGCAAATGCCCTTTTAGTTACTAAATTATAAACATCACTGGACCAGTTTTGTACAGTTATGTATTTTACATGCGCGTTTTTATGGGCTATAACTTCTACTACAGCAGCATGCAATGAATCTTTTGAATAAACCGGCGCTGTACAACCTTCGATGTAGGTGACATCCGCTCCTTCATCTGCTATTATTAGTGTTCTTTCAAACTGTCCCATATTTGCAGCGTTTATCCTGAAATAAGCTTGCAATGGCATTGGCACTTTTACTCCCTTTGGAACATATATAAAACTGCCTCCAGACCACACAGCAGAGTTTAATGCTGCAAATTTGTTGTCATTTGGTGAAATAACTTTACCAAAATATTTTTTTACAATTTCAGGATATTCCCTTATTGCGGTGTCTGTATCGCAGAATATCACACCTAATTCCTCAAGATCTTTTTTTATGCTGTTGTAAACTACCTCGCTTTCATACATTACTTCCACCCCAGAAAGAGATTTTTTCTCGGCTTCGGGTATCCCTAATTTATCATAAGTTTCTCTGATATCGTCTGGGAGGTCATTCCAATTGTTTGTTTTTTTGTCAGTAGCCCTTGCAAAATAAGTTATATTCTCAAAGTTTATTTTTGAAAGATCTGCACCCCATTCAGGGACCGGCCTTTTTACAAAGAATTTGTATGCATTTGTCCTAAACTCCGTCATCCATTCCGGCTCATTTTTAAGTTTTGAAATCTTTCTTACTACTTCTTCCGATAACCCCTCATTGAACAAGATCTTGTATTTGGCAGTAGAATTTTTGAAGTCATATTTGCTGTAATCAAATTCTATTTTTTCCATTTTAAATTAATTTTCCGTAACCTTCTTTCTTTATCTGCTCTATAAGCTGGTAATCGCCGCTTCTTATTATCTTCCCGTCTTTCATTATGCTAACCATATCAGGTTTTATATGATCCAGTATATGGTCATTATGGGTTATCATCAAAAAGCCAGTGTCTTCCGATAGTTTTTTTGTTATCTCCCCAAGCATTCTTACGCTGTCTATATCCATCCCCGAGTCTATTTCATCTAATATTGCTATTTTTGGCTTTAGGAGCATAACCTGCAGCAATTCAAACCTTTTCTTCTCTCCTCCCGAAAAACCTTCATTCAATGATCTTTTTAAGAATAGCTCCGAAAGGTTAAGTTCTCCCATTTTTTTCATTATTTCCTTTCTTAATTCTGGATTTTTTCCCCTCAAGTTTGTGTGCGCAGTGACTAAAAAGTTCATTGTATTTACCCCCGAAATTTCTACTGGCTCTTGAAATGCCAAGAATATCCCTTTTTTAGCCCGTTCATTTACCTTTAGTTTTAATACGTCTTCGCCGTCAAATTCTATCGATCCTGCATTTACAGCATACTTTGGATTGCCCATTATAACATTTGCAAGTGTGCTTTTACCGCTTCCGTTTGGGCCCATCAAAACATGTATCTTACCTTTTTGTACAGACAGGTCTACGCCATTCAATACCTTCTTCCCGTTCACAGATACTTCTAATCCCTTTATGTCAATTTGTTCCATACTAATTTGAACCTGCAATTTGCAGAAGGCAAAGAAACTCCTTTATGTCCTTTTCTTTTATAACTTCAAAATCTCTAGTTGCTCTGCATATCTCACATGTCTTCAGATTGATGTCTAGGCTGTTGTTGTAAACTTTTTCTGTTACGTTATCCAAGTACTTCATAAATTTTTTATTTTTTATCATTTTCTCCGTTATCAGCCCCCTCAAACCGCTTTTATACTGCGAAATTGCAGGCTGCGTTATGCCTAAAAGCTTAGACACGTCTTTTTGGGTCATCCCCTTTTCTAACAGCTTGTTTGCTATTATCGCCCTAAATGAGGGTATTATCTCGGATATAACCTTTGAACAAAATAGTTCTGACATAACCCTGATAGAACTTGATTATTTATAAATATAACGGCGTTATAAAATATTGTAATAAGTTGTAGAAACCTAACTTTATTCTAATTACCAAAGTTTTGTAATATACGTCATAAATATGAACAATATAAATGCTATATAGGAAACTAAAAACGATATGTAGCTTACTATGCTCAAAATACCTATTATCAAAAGGAATAGAAGCGTTATAAAATAAATAATTGAGTTGTGATAAACTAAATTTGCGCCGTTAAATCTTCTTTCAGGAAAGAAGTCAACCACAACAAACATTGCAAGCGCTATGCCGGATATCAGGAACCCGTTTTCATTTAAAACATGCCATAAACTTATAAGTATGAATGCAGCAAACAAAAGCAAAGATGAAGACAGAAAAGTTATCTCCCATTTCTCATGTATTTTGACTTCTCCCTTTTTGATTCCTTTCAGCGTATGCATCCTGGTGTAATTGTTATAGCTTATTACAGGTATTGGTATAGGCACTCCAAAACTAGATGCTATCAAAGTTGCTATTACTGAAAATATCAACCCTGTTATCCAAAATTCTCCTCTTACTTTTACGTGAAACAAGCTTGCTATAAAATTTTTTGTTAATAATATCAAAAATGATATAATGATTATAAACAAAGCATAGGTTACTATACTTGACAATTCCAAATAATAGAAATTTATCAAGAATAGCGCAGAAATATCTGTCAATATGTATGCAAAAAATCTCCAGTTCTCCCTATTTATAAATTCCATATTATTTTTTCTTGCCCCTCTTGTTAAGT
>JAJZMG010000028.1 GCA_021798355.1 Nanobdellota archaeon
CAGACTTCAAACCAAATTGTTTTACGGCTTTAGATGATTGTGTTCGAGTTTGCAATGCAAAGTTAGCTATCTGCTTGGCCTTTGCCAATTCATTTGAGAAATCTCTATTATGTTTGATCTTGAATGTTAGTATCATATTTTATCTTTGTTCTCTGTTATATTTAAAGGTCCTGCCATCGCATTCATCCCACGATTGAAATTGTGGGCTTTCTGCTAACTTTTCTGTAATCATAAATCTCCTCTATGCTGTGGTCTGTTGCGAAGAAGGCCTTTTCACTGGTGTGTTTTCCAACAGTGTTTATTCCCAGATTTCTTACAGGCAGCCCTTTTTCGTTTCCAAATTTTATTATCTCCAAGGCGGCATTCTCCATTAGCCTGTATTTTGGCATGTGTATATCAAAATGCGAAGGCTGAAATCCGAAATAATCCAGAAATAATGAATACTGCTCACTTATTTGTTTTTGCAGGTCTTCGTTTTCATCCATTTCAAAATGAATGCCTATGCTTATCCCTTCTTCTCTAAGTATCTTTAGCTCTTCAATTTGATATTTTTGAGTCGGGTCAATTCTCTTAACCATAACGGTTGTGGATTTTAACTTTTTATCCTTCAAAAGTTTTATTATCTCAGCATTAAATATTTTAGAATGCCCAAAGTCATCTGCGTTTATTATAAGTTTTATCATTAAATATAAAAAACTTATTTATTCTTATATTTAAAAAAACAGATTTTCTGTAAACTTTATAAATGATTAGATTATTATTAAATAAATGGATTCAAGACTTGCTATACTTTCACTGTTGTTTATTTCATTTTTATTGGTGGGGGCAGTGCACGCCCAAGGAGTGCAGGATGTAATCGGCTCTACAAGCCTTTACATATTTGGAGTAACAAACTCATCAAACGGCACGCTGGTTGGGGTACCCGCTCTTCTTAATTTGACGGTAACAAACGGAACTGGCAAGGTGTTTTTAGGTTCAACGCCTCTTACGCAAACTGATACGCAGGCACAAGCAGTACTGTCGGCAGATCTTGCCTGCCAACTGCTTAACGTGAACTGCGATAATTACAATTTCTATTATTACATTACCTCTTCTTCAGTTGAAGTCGGAGGGCCAAGCGCAGGATCTGCGTTTACTATGGCTGCTATGTCAATACTTTCCGGCAAGCCTCTCAATCCAAACGTTGCAATGACAGGCACCGCGAATCCAGACGGCAGCGTCGGCATAGTAGGGGATGTCTCACAGAAATCGGAAGCCGCTGCAAATCAGCACATAAAAACTTTTCTTTATCCTTCTACCGATAGCATCTCTTCGTCTGCGTTTTCATACGATGAGGCACACGGGGAAATTCCTATCCCTGTAAACTCAGAATACCAGGCATTTCAATACTTTACAGGTTATAATCTGACACCGACCATAAACTATAGTATACAAACAAATCTTTATCTCGCCCTGATGAAGCAGACTTACCTGCAGTTCAATTCCTACCAAAATAGTTTATATTCTTCCCTGCCAACTGCAAATAGCAGTAATTCATCTATACAGATTCTGATAAGCGAGGCCGAATCAGACATATCTGCGCAGAAAGCAGAAGCAAGTAATGGAGGTTACTATGTTGCGGCAAGCAGTATGATAACCTCTTCCTCAGACATATTACAGGCAAAATTGTTTGAAATTCTGCCCACTTCAAATCAAAACTCATTTATAGCCAATCTTATTTCGAAAGAGAATTCAACTATAAGTGGAATAGAGAGTAATATCTCATCCAATTACGTTTCCAATTCTTCAACCTTAATACTTAAGTTAATAGCTTTTGACAGGCTTATGCAGGCGAGAGATTACCTTAATAATTCAGCGGCAAGTCTTTCATCCGGAAACATTCAAAATGCAATTTATTATTATTCGCTTGCAACTGTAAAGGCCGAGACAGCGTATTTCTGGGTCTCAGTACTTCAAAAAGGAAAGTCTAGCTTTTCACAGTCACAGTATGAACTATTAAGCAATTATTATCTTTACAAGGCGTCTTCCTATAATGACTATGCAAACTTGCTGGGGGTAGACCTTCCATCCGAGGTGTCACAAATGCAGTCTTATTTAACTTCTGCAGAATCAAGGTATTACAGCGGTAATTATGTTTCATCTATATTCGCATCAATAGAATCTATAAGCTTGGCTCAGATGCTTATAGAAGAGAACAGCCTCATAAATATCTCAGTACTCTCGCAAATAGGTAATCAAAGCGCGGCCGCAACCTTGAATGCCATAAACTCAGCTGAAAAAAGCGGAATAACTCCTTTCCTCGGCATAAGTTATTACTATTTCGGAAACCAGTTTTACAACTCTTCAAACATAAGCAATTCTGACTTCTCCGAATATTTGTTGTTTGAGACGGAGGCAAGAGACTTTACCCAGCTAGGAGCTTTAGTTTCAAATGCCAGTTTTATACCGTATGCACCGTCTTTGCAGCCAATACCAGTTTCTACACCTGTAGCTCCTTTGTTAGAGGAGATAAGCTTGATAGTATTGGGATTAGCCATCGGTATAGTCCTCGCAGGCATACTTTTTGAGTATAAGCTGTATTCAAAAAATACTAAAATGAATAAGCTCAGGAAAACACGCAAGAAGAAAAGAAACAAAAAAAGCAGCAAAAAGTAATTAATTTAAGCCACTAACTTTATTCTATTAAATGAATAAAGAAGAAAGAGACGATGAACTTTTAAAAATAGCATTATCGCGGGGTATTTTTTTCCATTCCTCAGAGGTTTTTAGTGATAACATTGCAGGCTTTTGGGACTATGGCCCAATAGGCGTAAGAATACTCAATAATCTGTTGGGGCAGTGGAGGCAGACTCTTTATTCAATGAACGGCTTTGAGATTTCAGGCAGCGTTATCCTGCCAAAGGTAGTGCTGCAGGCTTCAGGGCATGAGGCAAATTTCTTTGATATGGAAATAAAATGTAAGAACTGCGGCACGGTCTACAGGGTAGATAAACTTCTGGAAGAGAAAGACAGTAGCAAAAACTTTGAGGGTTTAACCGAAGATGAATATCTAAAATACATTCAGGAATATTCTATAAAGTGTGGCAAGTGCGGGGGAGAACTAGACGGCATAAAAAAATTCGGAACCATGTTCCCTTTGAAAGTCGGGGATGATCTGCAGGCATACCTTAGGCCTGAGGCCTGCCAGTCAATATTTCTTGGCTTCAAGAGAGTTTTTGAGGCTTATGGAAAGAAACTACCAATGGTGATAGCGCAGGCGGGAAAAGCCTTTAGGAATGAGATATCCCCTAGGAACAATCTGTTGAGACAGAGGGAGTTTTACCAGAATGATATCGAAATATTCTTTTTAGATGATGATTTCAAATTTGAAGAAGACTACAAAATAAATATCTATGATAAGAATGACGAGAATCTAAAAGAGATAGGGATAAAAGACGCGTTTTCAAGGGGAGTTATAAAGAGCAGCGTAACCGCATACGGTATAGCAAAAATACACGAGTTTCTTCTAAGGGTTGGTTTTATGAATCAAGACATAAGATACAGAAAGCTTTATGAGGACAAAGCCTTCTACTCAAAAGAGTCTTTTGATGTTGAAATAAGAAAACAAGATACGTGGATAGAGCTTGTTGCATGCAATAACCGTGGAGAGCATGATCTTTTGTCATATGAAGAGCATGGCGCAAAGGGTTTGAGGGTAGACGGGAAGATACCGCAGATATTTGAAATTTCTATGGGGACAGACAGGTTGTTTTACATGCTTTTGTTTTCTTCATTTAGAAAAGATGACAGCAGGGCATGGCTTTCAATGAATAGCGTGATTTCTCCATTTAAAGCTGCAATTTTTCCATTAGTATCAAAGGATAATCTAGACACAAAAGCCGCTTCTATTTTAGCCCGGTCAAGATATAGGACCGACATACTTTATGGTGATAATGGCAGCATAGGGAAGAGGTATAGACGCGCCGAGGAGGTTGGAATAAAACTTGCATTTACAGTAGACTACAACACAATGGAAAGCAATACAATAACTGTAAGGGAAAGCGATTCTATGAAGCAGTTTAGAATAGACATTGACAAACTTGACACCGTAATCTTTGAGTCGGCTTCAAATGATTTTGAAGAGCTTAGGAAAAAGTACGAATGCCATTAAT
>JAJZMG010000021.1 GCA_021798355.1 Nanobdellota archaeon
GAAAGGCCTGCGAAAGAATAGTTAAATATGCTTTTAATTTAGCTGAGGAAAGGAAAAAACATGTTACTCTTGTGCATAAAGGCAATGTATTGAAGGTTTCCGATGGCATGTTTAAGGATATATTTTATGAAGAGGCAAAGAAACATCCGGATGTTAAAGCGGATGATGCGCATGTAGACGCAATAACTCAGTGGTTTATAAAGCAACCAGAATTTTATGATGTACTCGTTACTGAAAATCTTTTTGGGGATATAATTTCGGATGAAGCTGCGATGGTTGTTGGAGGCATAGGCACGGGTGCATCTGCGAATATTGGAGAAAAGTATGCAATGTTTGAGCCTATACATGGTTCTGTTCCCAAGTATACCGGCATGGATAAAGTAAACCCGATAGGAACTATAATGTCAGTTAAAATGATGCTTGACTGGATGGGTTACAAAGAGGCAGGCAAATCGGTAGAAGATGCTGTACACAAGGTTCTAGAAGAAGGGAAAATCCTCACTTACGATCTCGGTGGAACTGCCAAATGCTCCGAAGTTGGAAAAGAGATTGCAGGAAAGGTTTAATTAAAATTAATCATTTCGATTTAATCCATGCAGATAGGATTATTTGAAGAAGTAACCGTGTAATTATTTTTGTGCAAGCAGTAACCCTTCAAAGTAATTTATTTTCTCTTTTTGTTTGCCTTTTTATTAACATTTTTTATTTTAGATAAAGTTTCTTTGCTTATCAAATCAAATTTTACAAAGCTTCTTCTCATGCTTATAAACCCTATTAGCAGGAATATTGATATTGCTAATGGAAGCAATATAAATATGAACCCTGACAGCAAACCTAATTTTTGTATGTTTGCGTATCTGATATATAATATAAATATAAAATCTTGAGACGCTATAAACGCGTTTCCTAATATAACTCCTATCCATCCTTTTCTGTTCCTATTGAATTTATATATGTCATATGCTACAAAAGATGAAAATATTTGTATTATAAGTACGATGAACGAAATTATGAGAATTACTAATATGTTATTTACCATATGTTTTTACCTCATCAACCAATCCATTTATGTTGTTTAATATCTCTTTATCAATGTCTGATTCCAAAGCTATCACTATCGTATCTATTTGGTTTAATCTTGACAGCTGGAAGAAGAAATTATAAAATCTAATTAAATTCTTGGAGGAGTTATACAGAGACAACGTTGTCAATGAATCAAATATAAGCATTTTCTCCCCTTTTATTTTTTCCACGCTTAATTTAACTACTATGCCTATTTCGGTCAAATTAGCAGGGTCGTCTATGTATACTATATTATCTTGATTTGTATCTTGTTTTCCTACGTATTTTGATATGGTATCTATAAAGAAAATATTTTGAGTCTTTAAGTTTTCTTTCTTCATATCATTTAAAATCATATCTGCAGGTTTGTTTGTATTAATTATTATGATTTTTTTCCCCTCGTTTTCCTCTATAATTGAATAAAGGTTCTTGTAATAATTAGTCTCTTTGAACACATAAACGCTAATCCCCATATAAATAGTTGTATTTAAGGATTAATAAACCTGATTTTTTGATATCTTGTATAAGTTTTCCGCATTACCGTATAATGCGCTTTAATGGCATTAATATCTTGTCTGGATCATGTTCGTAGGGTATCTCTTCGTTTATGAAATCTCCCCTTATAGCTTTTTTATCAACCAAGTCGTTTTTAACCCAGCCAGAGAAGTTTCCGTATTTACCTTTTATGTTTTTTATGGGCATAACCTTGTCATTTATCAATACATAATCCATCTTTATGCCTCTGTTTTCAAAAAGCTTTACGAAATCCGATGTTTTAAATCCGTTTGTTTCTGATTTCTTGTTCATTATATTTACAATAAGTATTTTCTTGGCATTTGATTTTGCAATAGTATCATCAAAGCCGTCTACTAACGTATTTGGTAGAATTGATGAGTATACGTCTCCTGGCCCAAAAATAAGGAAATCTGACTTTAGTATCGAATCTGCAGCAGAACTGCTTATATTCACTTTTTTATCAAGCTTTATGTCCTTGATCCTTAATTCTTCGTCTGAATTTCTGTCAAGACTGTCTTCCCCTATCAAATCGCCTTTGTCCGTTTTTATAACAAGATTTGCGGCGCAGGTTATATCATCAACAACCGGTATAAACTCGATATTCTTCGGTGTTTTGAAGATGTCTTTGGCTATTTTCAGATAATCCTTGTCATATTCTTTGACAAGGCTGTAAAGTAATAAATTTCCAACATTATGTTTTATCCCATGCATTTCTATTCTCTGTGAGCTTATGTCTCTCAATATTTGATTTTCTGAAACTGCAAGTATCCTATCCCTCAAATCCCCAAGGGCGTATATTCCGAACTTTTTTCTTAAGTAGCCTGTAGACCCCCCGGAATCGAACATCGTTACTATGTTGTTTATTTTTATACCCTTTATCTTTCTAAGTGCTTTTAATGTATTTCTTGCGCCGCTTCCTCCTATTATGGTTACCGTTTTCATATTTGTTTTTCCACATTTTCTTTTTTACTGTAAACCAATTTGTTTGATTCCACCCTGCCTTTAACTTCAGTATTTGATCCTATGATTGAACCGTTTCCTATCAGTGTACCAGGCATAACCGATGTGTTTATTCCTGTCTTGACATTGTAACCCATTATCGCTCCCAAGCGCGTTAACTCAGTGTCATACCCCTCTTTGATCTCTATTTTTATGGTTTTTCTGTCGATTCTTCTGTTACCAGTTATAAAATTGGCACCAAGTCTGCAGTTCTGTCCGATTATGCTGTCTCCTACAAAACCACTGTGTATGTGCGTATTATCCATTATTATGGATCTTGCAATCTCGGTTCCGAAGCCTATTTCCGCGTTTTCCCCTATTATGCTGTCTCTTATTAATGAGTTATCGCCTATGAATGAATTGTCCCCTACATAGGTTTCGCCTTTTATTGATACGTTGTTTCCTATCTTTACGTTTTTACCAAGTATAACCGAAGTTTCAATAAAGACGTTATTTTTCTTTACAGTCTTTTCGATTTTCCTTTTTTGTTTTACATTGGAATAAACAAATTTTTTAATTGACAGCAAATCACTCACATATTTCAACGAAGGCAGGCCTTCCAATTCAAAATAATTTAATCCATCTTTTTTTGCTATTTCATTGAGTATATTCTCAAAAGTGTACTTCGAGTTTTGCGCCTTTTCTAATCTGCTTATTATACCCTTATTGAGTTTATACACTCCAATAATAGAATTTTCCGCGCCGTTGAATTTCTCCTTTTCCCTTATTTCTACGATTTTATTCTTTTCTATTTTTGCAATTCCGTGCGTTTTTTCATCCTCTTCCTCATACTTTTTAACGGCTACTGCAGGCGCGCCTGTCTTAATTAGCTTTTGCAGATGCTCTTTTATGTTTATGTAGTAGGGCATTATAACGAGAAATTCATCCTTTACTATAGATTTTGATTTTATTATAGCATCGGCCATTCCTTTTGGTTCGTCTTGTAGGATTATTTTTATATTATTGTTTTTTACGATTTCATCGCTTAAAGTTGTTTTTTTGTTTATAACAAGTACAACTTCATGGCCTTTCAAACCCTCTATGGTTTGTTCAAGCAGCGTTTTTTCGCCGACTTTCAAAAGTGACTTGTGGCAGATCTCGGAGAAAGGCCAAAATCTCGAAGATTCACCAGCTGCTAGTATAAGTATTTGCATATGTCTTAAGGTCTTCTAAGAAAATATCTATTATAAAAAGCTTTAATTTTATCAAATTCTAGTAATAGAATGGTTATAAAAGCTCCAAAACTAAAGATTAATTCAAATATAAAAATAATAGCTCCAGCAAGTCCGCCAGATCTTAAAGAGCTGTCAACTAGTATAAACCTGCTTAAAAAATTCGGATTTAGAGTATCTTTAGGAGAAAATCTTCGTAGGCTTGTGCAAAGGGCAGATTTGGCCGCCCCGGACAAAGACAGGGCAGCTGAGTTTAATAACGCTTTTAAGGATGATTCTGTAGATGCAATTTTCTGCGCTAGAGGGGGATACGGCTCTATGAGAATACTTTCAGA
>JAJZMG010000029.1 GCA_021798355.1 Nanobdellota archaeon
TCCCGCTCGGGGCGCTTGGTTTTTAGTTCGTATTCCCCTTTGGGTAGATATCTGTAATGACTATCAATAAATGCCGGTTCTTTGTAGAATAGAAAAGCATAATACCCATTAAACGCTTAAAGAAGGCATTTAAATTAGTTATTTCAATAATCTTATATGGCTAAAGTACACTTCTCAAAAGTAATACGCT
Organism: Nanobdellota archaeon; assembly: GCA_021798355.1. GTDB lineage: Archaea > Nanobdellota > Nanobdellia > Parvarchaeales > Parvarchaeaceae > Parvarchaeum. Next base: position 191 of record JAJZMG010000029.1, read on the forward strand.
CTTTTTATAAGCTATGGAAAAAAGTTTAAAACTTGGACAATTTCCTTTCTATGACCCCTTTTTTATTAGTGATAAAAGCACGAATTTCATATATAAATATATAGCTACAATCAAAAAATTGGAAGCAGAGTTTAATGAGGATTACATATGCAAAGCAACAAATTTTATCTTGAATTATCCAAATGTGGAGCTTTCAGACATTTTAAATGGTGTAATAAAGGTACCAAAAAACGAAAAAAAGCTTAAAATATCTGGTCTTGAAAATCTTCTTTGCATATTGGAAAGAATAGACCCTCCATTAAAGAAGAAAGATGTAGAATCTGTGCTGAACAGCATTGACGACGAAAATGATGATTTATATCGCTTACGAAACGGGGAGAAATTGAAAGATTTTCTGTCAATAATAAACAAAAAAACATACAAATATAAATTAGATGTTTTCTCTCCTTATGATACAAAAGACAAGATAGTTGAATGGGCAGAGAAGGTTGCTATTTGCTGGAGTTCAGAGGATGCGGAGGAGTACAGCAGCGGATACGCAAATGATATAAAAGAATATGGTGGCACTATCATATTTACGATAAAGCGGGGCAAAAAACCAGTCCTTTTTGGCAGGGAGTTTATAGGTATAGACGGGAGCGGCAGAGCATATCTTTTCATAGATAATCTAGAGGGGTTTGGCTACAAGCATTTTTTGTCGGATTGGGTAAAAGGCGATCCAGGGGCATTTAAAGTCGCACTTGCTGCATCATTTTTTTTCGCAGAAAAGATGGGCTGCGAATATGTAGTTGCTGGAGATGAAGGAGCTGGGGAGGCTTTTGTATCCATGGGCACCAGTAAAAGAAGAGTTACTTCTCGGGGAAAAAATATAAAAGTAGGGTACCCTGCCAGTAATTTTCCAGCAAAAGGTAAGGAGATTAGATGTCTTTCTTTTGACCAGGAAAAATATCATTATATGAGACTTGTTTGATTTTTATTTTCAAGCGTTTCTATAAACCTTTATATTTTAACAGTGTAAATCCAATAGATGAATACTTCAATTCAATCCAGAGATATCGGCCGTCTTTCTGAAATAGCAGTTTCATTCAAGTACCAACTTAAGTCATATCTAAGAACAAGACGGTTTCTTGCCTTAGCAATAGTTGTGGCACTGATATCTATAGCGGTGTTTGTCGTAGAAGCCCACGTTGGTGTAAGTGCGATAAATGCAGAGTATAGTAATGCTTCAAATTATCTTTACAGTTTTATGCAGAATATCACTTTTGTAGTTGTTATAGTGGCCGCATTTTTCGGCGGCAATGCCATATCCACAGACTTCGCATCAAATTATAGTTACTATATATTGGTACAACCTGCCAGGAGGAGCTCTATTTTAGTGGGAAGATACTTAGCGGCATTGTTAGCTTCTTTTTCAATAATCTTGATATACTACCTTTTCGGGGCTGTAGCTTCTCTTTATTTCTTTTCTACTCTGCCTACCGTTTTCGCTTCTTCTATCGGATTGGTAGCGCTTTTCGTACTTTCGATACTATCATTCGCATTTTTCCTAAGCTCCTTATTTAATAATCCTCAAACTAGTACCGTTGCAGTCGTAATTCTTTTAATAGTCGTCTTACCAATAGCCTCAAGCGTTCTCCAAAGCTTTTTGTCAGTAGAACCTTGGTTCCTTGTGAATTATGGAGGGCAGGTAGTTTATAGCATTTTTTCAACGCATTTCGTTCACTTCTCACAGTTAAAGATCCCTACAAGAGGAGCAGAGTTTACAATAACTCAATATGAACCTTATACACTGGAAGGGATAGAAATAATGCTTGGTTATATCATAATATTCTTCATAGCAAGCATATTCATGTACAAGTATAAAGAGGTAAAGGGATAATGGACATAGAAGTAAAGAACCTTACAAAAAGATATGGTGATAAGATAGCATTGGATAATATCTCGTTTTCGCACAAAGGTAAAGGCGTTATCGGCTATTTGGGTCCAAATGGAGCGGGTAAAACTACTACCTTCAAGATACTTGCAGGCCTGCTTAAACCGACATCAGGTTCCGTTTTTGTAAATGGCTTTGATGTCAGAAAAGATCTAAAGAGCGTGCTTTTGAGCATAGGGGCTGTTATAGAGTCTCCCGAACCTGACAAAGCACAGACAATAAAAGAAGCGCTAACTATGTCTGCAGAGTTCAACGGTCTTTCTAAGGCAGATATCGATAAGCAGATAAACAAATACGGAAAGCTTCTTGAACTTCCGCCTTTGAATTTAAGAGTAGGAAGACTGTCTAAAGGGCAGAGGCAAAGAGTTTCTCTAGTGTCAGCTCTTATTCCTGAGCCAAGTATACTTCTATTAGATGAACCAACGAGTGGTTTAGACCCTGCAGAACGGCTTAAATTTAAGAAATTGGTTTTGTCCTTGAAAAAAGACAGGTTAATTCTGATAAGTTCACATGTAATACAGGAAATAAAAGAAGTATGCGATGATATAATCTTCATAAATAACGGGAAAATAATGAAACAGGATACTGTAAAAAACCTGCAGAAGAGGTATAAGAATCTAGAAGGCGCATATATGAAAATAGTCGGAAGCTAGAATATTATAAATATTAAAAGTATTTATATAAGTATAAATCATTTTAAAGTAATAAATATGGAGGTGTTATGGGAATAAAACAAAAACTTTCTGCATTGATAAGTGGCGGCGCAGGTGTAGGTTTGCTTGCAGCAGGAGGAGTTGAGGAGGCAAAGGCTGAGAGCTACTATAATCAGTATAATAGTCTTTATAACCTTGATTGGAATAGACTTTACAGCACATGGGAGAATCCTAGAAATGCTTTACGGTGGGAGTATCCAACGCTGCCGCAGCTTAAAACCGCGTTTAATACCGCTTTTAATCAATATTACGGTTACCTTCTTTCAAAAGCCGCGCCATATCAGACAGATGCCACTGTGCTTTTTGGGTTAGGTGCAGCCGCAATTGCTGCTTCAGCCTATTTTTTGTATAAATCTAGAAAGCAGTCAAAACTTGAAAACGCGTCTGCGAAAAAAGAGTAGTTTTTTTTGGCCATTTATTTCAAATGGCCTTATGTTTTTAAATCTTGATTTCTTAGTATAATAATGATAATTGAGAAGGTAAAAGGCGTAAGAGACTTTATAGGTGTAAAGGCAGTTTTAAGGCAACAGGCGCTAGAAACAATACGAAAATCCTATGAGTTGTTCGGCTTTGAACCAATAGAGACGCCTTCATTCGAGTATTTATCACTTTTTACCAATAAATCCGGTCCTGAAATAGAGTCGCAGCTTTATTCGTTCGAGGACAAAAAAGGAGAGAAACTTGCATTGAGGCCTGAGCATACTATATCCAAATTAAGGGTTGTCTCTGGAAACAAATCTCTTGTTTTTCCACTTAGAGCTTATAGCATAGGAAATGTGTGGAGATATGAAGATACTAAAAAAGGCAGGTGGAGAGAGTTTATACAGGCAGATATAGACGTGTTCGGCTCTTCAAATTTAGTGTATGATTCTGAGGTTATAGCATGCATAGACTTTGCGCTGAAAAAGCTTGGCATAAAAAATTACAAGATAAATGTAAGCAACAGGAAGATTCTTACGTCTTTAATGGAAAATCTACAGGTAGAAGCAGAAAAAATTGTGCAGGTTTTAAGGGAAATTGACAAGATGAATAAAGTAGGAGTTGAAGAGATTACTAAAAGAATAAGTGATTTAATAGGGAAAGAAAAAGCAGAAAAAGTAAAGGATTACCTTAATGGAAAAGAAGTAGCCGAACTTGATGGCATAAAGGAAGTAGATTATCTAATGGCAGACCTAAAGAAGGCTTATGGTATAGAAGGAGTGTACTTTGACAGGTCATTAGTGCGAGGGCAAGATTACTATGATGGTAGCATATTTGAATTTGAATTTACGGAAGGGGAACTAAAGGGAGTAGTACTTGCCGGTGGCGGTAGATATAATAAAATCAGTAAGAACTTCGATGCAGATTTTGCCATAGTTGGCGGAGCCATAGGCTTTGATGTAATAATGGAGGTTTTGACGGCAAATTACAAAAACGAATTTTACAATAGCTTCTGCGTTCTAAGCGTAGATAACATGGACAAAGCAAGAGAAATAGCTGCGGATTTAAGAAAAGCGGGAATAACTACTGATGTTTTATTAGATGAAGTGTCGCTTTCAAAAGGTTTGGATTACTGCAATTCAAAAAAGATTAAATACGCGATAATAGTAGGAAATAGAGATCTGCAAGAAAATCTTGTCACTGTTAGGGATCTTGAAAGCAAAAGAGAAATGAAATTTAATGTAAGTTCTATAGTTGATGAAGTCAAAAATTTATTTTAATATAAAGTGATAGATTTAAATACAATAAATTTCAATATACAAAAATGCAAAAGAGCGCATTCGCTGGAGAGTCTTCGATTTTTTCAATATACTCATGGCGCTTCACTTTTTCTTTATATCCGATTAAGACAAACTAATACGCCCGGATGATTTCTGTCATTTTTTCAGATTTTGTTTGGGCGAAGGTTAAAATCTAATTTTTATTTAATTTCCATATGGTTACTATTGAATAATTTGGTGAAAGGCGAATTGTGAAAAGGAATATGTCAATATCAGAAAATAACCGTTTTATGAAGGTATTTGGTACAAAATTTGTAAATTTTATTAAAAACTTAAGTAAAAATTTAGAATTTTTTGAAGAAAAAGTATATAAAGGAAATGGATTCCTATATATGTTGGGGGTTAAATAATATGGTAGAAAAAACTTCGTTTGGACAAAAAGTTAGTTTAGATGAATTTCTGATGTTAAGTAAAGACAAGCCAGAGTTATTCTATAATGCAAATCAGAGGGCATTGGCTGCAATTGAGTCATATGGCAGAAAAGATGGCAAATGGCAGTTTCTTGTAAGGCAGCCAAATGATCAAAGAAACATAAAAACTAGATATGATTCAAGTGACTTCGCCGAAGAGTTTGTTTCTTTTCTTAAAAGGGCAGCAAGAAATAGTGACATGAAAAACAAACTTACAGTAATAATCTCCCCACCAGGTGCAGGTAAAAGCGAGTTTCTTAATACTTTGGCAGAGACCTTGAGGGTTTATTCTGAAGGAACAGGAGTGCAGTATGTTTTAAAATTAGATTTAGATTCACTCGAAAATAATCCAGCATTGAACGTGCTGACAGAAGAGCAAAAGCAAAAGTTTTTGCAGGACGTTCATTCTCAATTGGGCTCCAGAGGAAAAAGAAAATTGACGTTAGGCGAAAACATACAGGATGAAATCTACTTATTACAGAAAAGGCCTGGCTCTTCTAAAAAAACAAAGATAGAAGAACTTATAGAAAGTATGGACAAACAAGACAGTGAATACTGGACAGTACCTACTATAAACAAGAGAGGGGCGGTTAGTTCTACTCTTAGCAAGGTAAAAGGAACGCTTTCAGATTCTCTCGGCCAATTTATTTTGAAAGACCATAAGCCCGATCATGAGAAGATACAGAGCATAATTGAAAAACTTGTAAGCGTGGAACTGGCAAGTGACGATGATGTTATCCACATATCAGAGCCGGTTGTTGCAGCAGACGACCAGCATTTGGATTATAAAGGGATATTTGGAGGAAGAATGTTCTACAGGATACTGAATGAATTGGGCGGAGATAACTCGAATGTTTTGGCGTACGATTTTGGTATACTTGGCAGCCAATCAGCCCCTTCCCCAAGAGGAAATATAATATATATAAGTGAAGTTCTTAAAGGTTCTTCATCTTTTGCAAATTCCCTTTTGGACTTCGTACAGGATACAAGAACAAAGGTGTCCCCATCCTTTAAAGAGTCCTTTGACGCAATAATGATAGGAACCACAAATATGGACGACTACAAAAAAATAGCTGATAGTATAAAGCCCTACCTTCTGCGTAGGTCGAATATAATTGTGTTTAGGTCTATGACGAAGCTTTCCGATGCTGAAACTGCATTGGAGGATATATATAGGCATGCAGCGAAGGAGCTGAACATGCATTACCCTCCGCATCTATTAAGAATGTTATCTAGGATATGGGTAGAAGCAAGTATTTCCCATTATGATAATATCCCTCTCAAAGATAAAGCCGATATATATAATGGAGTTTTCGTGCCAGAAATAAAAGTATCCCTTCAAGACATACTAAGAGAAGCAACACAGAAGCCAATTTTGGAGCTGGAAGAAGGAGTAAAACTTGGCATACCTTACGACGACATGGTAAAATCACCTTCAAAACTGCTTTCTTATGCGAACTTCAGCAGAAAAATGGGCGTAGAAGCAGGCTATATACCTAAGGAAGAGCTCAAGGAAAAGGTGTGCCTTGGAACAATACTTGACAGTTCGAACGGTACAAGATACATCGAAGACTTTCTGAATACTATGGAGGATCTATCGCCAGAAACAAAGGCGAGAGTGCAGCCTAGGGAAAAGGGAGAAGGCAGTACCATAATCCAGGATGCATACGATGAAATAAAAAGGATGATGAAAAATGATGTATCAATGGTCGAATACGGGTCAGAGAAGGTGCAGGATCTCGTAAATAAGTACGTTATAAACGTGTACTACATAAAAAAGACCGGCGAAGAAAATGACAAAAAAGTAAGGGTTCCAATGTTTGGAACTGTACAGCCTATTGACTACAATTTTGTTACGGATCTTGAGAAAAGGGCAAACTTGAGGAGCGATGTACTGCGCGAAAGTATTTACAGTATAATAAACGATGCTTCTATCGCCAATAACAAGAAAAGTATAGATGAGCTTGTAAAGGTACTTACACCCACGATAATTGAGAGACACCCACAGCTTACGGCAGGGATAGTAGACAAACTAAGTGCATCCGTAGCTGGAACTGCCACTGAACTTGACCAAGAGAGGATAATAAGCAAGTTGATTGATATTGGTTACTGTAAACAATGCGCCAGTGTTGCCTATCATCTTTTTACAGATAAATAGGTCTAATTTATGGAGAGTATTGGCCTTGAACGCCTAGTGGAAAGCGAGGAGGAAAGTACCGTAGACCTTATCAGGAAAAGCGTAATTTCTGAAAAGGCTTTCGATGGCATATACGGAATAAAGGACGTGAAGGAAACACTTATGAGCGCCCTGGAACAGGCATCGTTTATTTCAAGACAAGGTTACACACCACTACTGTTGTTGATTGGTCCAAGCGGAAGTGGGAAAACTGAAATTATAAACAGCATTGTAAAGGCATACAAAAAATATTCTATAGACCATGAAATTTTTACATTGAATATAAACGGTACAAAATGTCAGTACAACGAAAATCCATATAACATATACAGGTCTGTCCTTCCACTCGACCTAAAAAACGGAGGGTCTACAAAAACAATGAATCACAAAAGGCCAGAAATATGTTATCAATGTGAGCATAAATTGGAGGATGTCCTGGAAAATAAAACAATAAACACTAAAAACATAAAATTGGACAGAATTTTTCCAAGGTCTTCTATAGTTGAATTTGGAGACAGCTTCCTCCTTCCTTCATTTATACAAGTAATAATGAACTCTAACAGGTCTGTCCTAACAATAAGTGCGGATAAAAGCAGATTGGAAGATATAAATCCGAAGGTCTTCCAGCTTTTAAACAACATATACGATAATAATTTCTCTGATTTGATAGGAAACAGGATACCTTTGGATAGTTTGATAATAATGCACAGTAACGAAACGTTTATGGAACTGACTGAAGAAAGGGAAAGAGAATCACGACCGTTGCTCGAAAGGATAATACGCGTTGATGTCAGACGCAATCTTTCATATTCGGAGGAAAAAAGGCTTGCCGTTGAAGCTAGAATACCGGTTAAAAATATGGTTCCAAAGTTTCTGGAGTACATTACAAAATTGAACGTATTATCAAGAATTTCCGGCAGTGAAATTGACGAAGCAGATAATGACAAGATCGATAACATCCTGGAGCTGCTTGATTATTATGATTCATCAAATTTAAAGGAGTTTGAAAGGAAGATGACACAGTCAACATCGAATTTTTTGGGTAAGCTACTTCCGGATCACGATTCTTACGTTTCAAAGAAGGATTTTGAAGAAAGCAGGTACTTAAGAGACGCTGCGTACCAGATAATATATGAGGCGGGTAGATATAAAAGTGGTTGGACTTCAGGCATATCCTCCAGAGCTATAAGTAGTATACTTGATTTTAATTATAGCTCAAATAAGCCAAAAGATTCTCTTTTGTTTTCGGATATAGTGCGTTATCTTGATAACAACCAAGAAAAGATTGGGGAAGATGTATATGAAACAATAAGAGGATATATGGATTCTGTCATAACAAATGATGTGAGATTTGAAATAGATTATGCTTTGCTTTCATTCTATTCAGGTGAACATTTTCAGGATTACACAAGAACTATCTCAGAATATGTAGATTCAATGCTTTCAGTAAACCCCTCCCAGGGATTCAGAGATACGAATGGTTATCTTGCAGAAGCGGGCAGATATTTCGATATAGACGGTCTAAAAAATCAGGTAAATGCATTTAAGTTAAAAAAAGTGTCTCTGCAGACGGTAAATTACAAGACAAGATTTGAAGATCTTCTGCATTTTCTTCTGTCAGCAGACAAAGACCTCATAAAAAAGGAGAATAAATTTAAGGATTTTATAGGAGAAACAGGAAAGGATATAGATAGAAACTCTGAACTCTACTCCTATATAAAGAATTTCCTGATTACAAAGCGCGGTTATTTCAATGAAGCAGTAGAAGAAGCATTTAAAATATACAAGGAGGGAACTTTGTTTTATGACGAGTGAATTGGGGGATGCAGAAGATAAATATAGAAGGAAGATTGATGAGGAAGACGATCTTATCCTTACTTCTACGGATATACGTGATATAAATGATGGGCAAACCGTTATAAAGACCATACCTGTTAAGATAAACCCTATGATATCATACAATGGCCTTGGTGGAAATGGCGAGGGGGATGGCGAAGGAGACGGGGATGATAATGATGGAGAAGGGGGCAATGGCAAGAATTCAAAGGTACGGGTAGGTGTGGATCAAAGGAGGCTTAAGCAAATGATGGAAAACTGGGGGCTTTCTTTTTCTAAACCAGGTAAGAAGGATAAAAAACTTTATAGTTTATTGACTGCTGAGAATGGTGTTGACGAAAATCAAGAAAAAACAATAGAGGCAATGCTCGATCGGCAGATGGCAACAGGTTATTTTGAAAAGAATGGTTTCAAAGTGGATGTGAGAGACGAGGACATGCGTTATAACTTTATTGAAGAAAAAATGGTTCCAAATTTATCGGCTACGTTTATTATAATGAGAGATGTAAGCGGGTCCATGGACGCATATGGCGAGTTTTCTGCTACAATTGCAGGTTTGATAGAGTTTTGGCTAAGACAAAAATATGAAAACACTGTGAAAATAAGGTATTTGGCGCATACTACCGAGGCATTTGAATTCGATCCGCGTAAAAAAGAAGATTTTTACAAGCTTGTAGCGAACGGTGGAACCTCATTTGAGCCTGCCTACAAATTGGTTATGGATATGATGGACGGAAGTTTATATAATTCAATGTCCCCTTACAAGGAAAAAATAGAATATGAGTCTGAGGATGTTTTCCTGCTGCACATAACAGATGGGGAAAATTCAGATGATAACCGCGCCCTTTATAATACACTTAAAAAACTGCTACCTAGGCTTACAAAGGCATTTTACCTACAAGTAGGCAGTGATTCAGATGGTTTTTATAAAATGATAAACTCCATTGAGAAGGGAAAAGTCAGCGAGGTAAAATCGGGCAATAACGTTTCTTATGGAAACGTGAAAAAAGTGCTTGATGCTCTTTTAAATTAATATGGCAAAGAAACCACTTGATAACTTGCTGGTAGATGGAAAAGAAATAAAAGTAATAGCCACGCACGGGTCCGTAATAGACGAAAAATATACAGCAGAAGCAAGAAAAATAGCATCGTTCATGATAGACAAACTAGGCCTTTCATTTGGTAATGTAGAATTTAAGATACTTGATAATGAAGAGTTCGCAGAAAAGGTTGCTCTTTATGGTACACCTCTGCCTACGTGGGAGGCGGGCCAGGAGAAGATAATACAGGAGAACAACATGAAATACCGGCAAGGGGTTTTGTACGAGATGGTCGGGCACAAGTTTTATAATCCTCTAGAAAAGGAGGAATATACTTCAGTTTACATAAACCAAAACGACACTTATGATGAGGTGTTAAGTGTGATGGCTCATGTGTACGGGCACTTGCATATAGAATATAACAATAGACTTGCAAAAAGCATAAAATCTAATTCAAACAAGCATGCTTATTACAGAGACAGGTACAGAGAAATAGAGAGTAGACTTGATATAAAAACCGTCGAAAAAATGTACGATTACTCACAAACACTAAGTGGGCTTATTGACATGTTCCCAGATTTTCATACGAATAAAAAGAACGATTATTACAGTAAGGATGAAACCTATCCAGAAGAAGATATTTACGATGTTTATAAATTTACGCTTGAAAATATAAGGTTGAATCCCTGGGAGAAGGAGGTGCTAGAAATAGTTTATGATATAAATCAAATTATGAAGGGGGCAAGGATAAAGATACTGCATGAGGGTTTTGCAACTTTTGTTGAAGACAAATATGTGGAAGAAGTAGCAAAATATGATATGGATACGGCATTCAAGATGAGGAAAGGGGTACTCCAAGTAGCAGACGTTCTATCCCCAGCGCAACTTCCTTATTATCTTGGTTTTAGACTGTTTAAGGACATAGAAAAACGGTGGGACGAAGGTAGGCACGGCACACTTTATGACTTGCTTTCCGAAGAGGAAAAAAGAAATTATATGAAGAAGGAAAATAGAGGGTTATCCGAGATATTGGAAATAGCAAAATCCTACACAGATTGGGAGTTTATATTCTCTTATGCCGACCTTAATTTTTTCAAGTCTTTAGTCCAAGAGATAGAAGAAAAGACTAATACGATTATAGAGAATCTTTACGGTGGGAAATATCCCAAAGATATAATAGATATGATAAAAGCAGCAAATAATTCTAGACTTGATCCAAATATATTGCGTTTCCAGCTTCTTTTGAAAACTGAGAACTATAGTCCCATGGTCTATGTTCCAAAGGGTAGTTTTAATGGGGATGCACTTATATTAAGGCAGGATTTGAGTTTTGTAAAAAGGTACATAGGCGAGTTATCTGATACTGAAAAAGAGGGATTTGAGGAATACGCATCGCAAGTTTTTAGCCTTGACAATCAATATACGGAGGCTTCTTTGCAAAGACTTTCAAAGATGTGGAAAGTACCTGTAGAACTTCATACAATGGATGCAGCAGGGAATCGATTGATCATAGAGAGCGATGGTTCTAACATAATTAAATTAAACGATGGAGAGGGACCCAAATTCGACGAATAATTTATCTCCTTGAAAATTTATACTCCATTTAAAACAAAATTAAGACACATAAAGAATATATTAATAAGTAAAGTATACACTAGTAGTATGTTGCCCTTTCAATGCTTATGTATTGAGTACATATAATTTGGAGGAGAACAAAAGTAAACAGAATAATTTATCACGCGTGTACAAAATGGACAATAAGGAGTTTATAGAAAGAGCAAGGAAAAAAATAAAGGAGGGTTTATCCATTGATGACCTTATAAGAAAACTAATAGGGTTCTCTGATTCACTTGAGAAAGGCGAAAATACGGTATTTGAGCAGTTAAATGATCTTTATTTTCTGTATTATCCAGAAGCTGCGAATAAGCTCAAGGAGCGAGACAAATTCATAGAAATTTTAAAAGAATCATGTGAAAGAAATAGTATATCTAAAAAGTTGGGTATCCCGCCGGAAAGTATGGGTTTTGATTTGGATGATGAGGAGCTCCAACTTTTATCACTTTCAGTAAATGAATTAAGTAATATCTCTGATTTAAGAAGAATAGTTAATGATCGGCTTAATACTATAATAATAAAAAGTTATCCAAACCTAAGTGCAGTTCTAGGGCCAGAGATAACTGCAAGAGTTATCTATCTAGCAGGCAGTTCATATTCACTCCTGCTTATGCCTTCTTCTAAAATACAAGTTCTTGGGGCGGAAAAGGCAATGTTTGCAGCAAGGAAAAAGAAGGCCACCCCAAAATACGGCGTTATATACAATCATAATCTTATGGTGGCAGCTCCAGATAGATTGAAGGGAAAAGTAGCAAAAATAATTTCTGCTTATACTTCTCTCGCAGTAAAAACCGATGTGCTTTCAAAAGAAGATAAAAGTGGCAAGATTATGGAAAAAATGTTAAAAGATATAAATAAATTGAAAAAGGCAAATGGAACTTAAAAAGGTGATGGACAGGATTTATTGGCTTTTAGACAAGAGGCGTACACTTGTAACTTTAAGTGCTTACAACGGGGATTCAGTTTATGGCGAAAAGATTTTCAATTTGAGTGGCAAGATATATCGGGAGTGGGTTCCATACAGAAGTAAGTTTGCGGCGGCATTTTATAAAGGTTTGAACGGAATCGATATAAAAGAAAGTTATAAGGTGCTTTATCTCGGTGCTTCATCAGGAACCACAGTTTCTCATGTTTCTGATATAATAGGAGTTAATGGACAGGTATACGCAGTGGAAGTAGCAGAAGAGATGGCGGTAAATCTTATATTGCTTGCAGAGGAAAGAAAAAATATATTTCCGATTGTAGATGATGCAAGAAAGCCCGAGAATTACTTAAAAAGTGTCCCAAAATGTGATCTGCTCTACCAAGACGTAGCTCAGAGGGATCAAACTGAAATTTTCATTAAGAATGCAGACCTTTTCTTAAAAAGTGGAAAAATCGGAGTTTTTGCGGTTAAAACCAGGAGCATAGACGTTTCAGTAGACCCAAGGGAAATTGTAAGAAATGAAGTAAAAAAATTACGAGAAAAATTTGATATTATTAGGGAGATAAACCTTTATCCCTACCAAAAGGACCATTCTCTGATTATACTGCGTAAAAAATGAGATAAACTACACTTATAATTAAGAGTGTAAATCAAGGTTTTTAATTACAATGAAAACTATAAATGGATAAAAGTTAAAATAATATTATGGATAGTAATGATAATCTTATAGACAAGATAGATGAGGTTAAGAGAAAGATAACAGAATTTGAGAGCAACCTCAATATTAACTCCATAGACATTGACAAAGTAGTTTTGGATAAGCAAAGCGAATTGGTTGATAAGATCGAGAGTTATAAAAAGAGAATAAATGACATAGAAGAGGACGTGGCAAAAAATAGTAATATCCCTACATTGAACGACGAACCTCTTTTGACTAGCAAGAAAAAAGAAGATATTACATCTATGCCCTCTAAAACAAAAGAGTATAGTGCATACAACGATATAAAAAAGACTATAAACAGAGTAGAAATTGAAAAACAAGAAGTTGAAAACATAAATGATTTACTCGATAAACTAAAGAAAAACACGGCAGAACAGAGAAAAGCTGTTGCAACTACTGAAACTAGTATGGGTCAAAATGAAGTAAACCTAAAATCAGAAGTTGTAAACAAGGTTAATAAAAATGACATGCCGAATCATGTAAACATATCAAGTATTAAAGATAACAAAGCAAAGCAATTAGAAAAACAGGATAAAGCTAAAAATGTTGCGCCTAACAATGTAAATATAACTGAAAATGACCTTCATTCTATGTCAGAACTAATATCAAAATTAGACGAGTTGCTGAGATCCAACAAGGAACTGTCCGAGAAATTAAATGAATTGCTCAAGGAAAATAATATAAATGAAAGTAAATCAAACAAGAGCAGCGAACTTATAAAGAGATTAGCGATGCTTGGTTCGAATGGCAATTTAAACTAAATTTAAATATCTAAGTTTTATTATTATCTAAAGGCGGTAAAAATGACTAAAACTGTTTTTATAATAGTTGATGGGATGGCTGATCTGCCCATCAGACTTTTGAAAAATAAAACGCCTTTAGACTATGCAATAAAGACCAATCTTTATAGGTTTCTAAAACATGCTGACTTTGCTTACCCAAAAGTTTTGGGCAAGTTTGCCCCGCAAAGCGATTCTGGCGTTATGGCTGATCTAGGGTATAATCCCCTTAAATATTCAACAGGAAGAGGCTGGTTTGAATGTCTTGGACTTAACATGCGACCAAAGGAGGGCGAATTATGTATAAGGGTTAATTTCGGTTCAATTATAAATGGCAGGTTAAATTCAGTGAGAACTTACATGTCCAAGCAGGAGATAGAAGGGCTTTCAGAGGAGATAAACCGAAAAGTCAAAGTGAGTTCAGATTTTGAGTTTAAGGCTGGCGAAGGTTACAGAGCCGGGCTTATTTTCCATCCAGGGAAAAATATGTTATCTTCTTTTGTGTCAAACAATGAACCTGGTTATACTGCCAGATTCTTCGGAAACGAAGTAAAATTAAGTTTTGCAACTGGTATAAAGGACAAAAATATACGTAAAATAAAAGCCATAAAAAAAGAAGCAAGGTACACTGCCGAGTTGCTTAATGACTTTGTATCAAAGGCAGCTGAGGTGATAAAGAACTCAAAGATATGTAAAGAAAGAAAGAAAATGGGTTTAGATCTGCCGAATTACCTTTTTTTAAGAGATGCTGCAAACAAAGATCCAAGACTTTATGATATAAACAAGAAATATGGTAAAAAATGGGCTGCAGTTGTAGGTATGCCACTTGAAAAGGGGATAGCGACTTCAGCAGGAATGGCCCTTATAGACACGTCGGAAGAGAAAGATATAAGAAAGGACTTTTATGATAAGGTTGAGAAGACTGTTAAAGCACTTTCAAAATTCGATGCCGTTTATCTTCACATAAAGCAGACAGATTCAGTTTCACACCTAGGCAAGTTCCGTGATAAATATGCTATAATAGAGAGTATTGACAAAATAATAATCTCTAAGCTGGCAAATAGTTTAGACCTTGAACAAGATACGCTTGTACTGACATGTGATCATGCCACTTCAAGTGAGCTTAGGCGACACATAAATTCCAATATTCCTGTACTGATATCCAATAAGAAGTTCGGTTTCAGCAGCGATTTCAGCGAGGTTAATTGTTCAAAAAATCATTTAAAGGAAATTAGAAATGCCGTTGATATAATGCCGTTCGTAATGTCAATTTGATATTTACCATGTATTATTCTTAAATATTAGGGATATTTAGATAAGTTATGAGGTCAAACAAGGATCTGGCTGAAAAACTTAATGATATTGCAGATATTCTTGACATCGAAGGCGTGAAATGGGAGCCAAGAGCTTATAGAACAGCAGGTTTGACTATATCCGGCCTTTCCGAAGACATAAGCAAAGTGTACAAAGAAGGAAGACTTTTGGAGCTGGAAGGCGTTGGAAAATCTATAGCAAATTCAATAAAAGAATACATAGAAACAGGGAATATAAGTAAGTATGAAGAGCTTAAGAAGAAATATCCCATAGACTTTGACAGCTTTAGAAGAATAAGGGGAATGGGCCCAAAGAAGGCTTATGCCCTTTATAAACAGTTGGGAATAAAAACGGTAGCTGACCTTAAAAAAGCTTTGGACGACGAAAAAATACGAGATATAGAGGGCTTCGGAAAGAAAAGTGAAGAAGAGCTTAAAAAGAACTTAGAGTCATTTGTTACTATAAAAAATGATAGGTTACTTCTAGGGTATGTTCTTGATTATGTAACTTCTTTAGTGGATACATTGAAGAAAAGCGGTCTTTTTGAAAGAGTTGAAATTGCAGGTTCTGTACGTAGAATGAAGGAAACAATAGGGGACATAGACATACTTGCAATCTCCGAAAAGCCAGAATTAGGAATGGATTTCTTTTCAAAGATGGATGAAGTTAAAGGTATTGTGATAAAAGGCCATACAAAAACTACTGTAGATTTGGGGATAGGAACAACATGTGATATAAGAGTACTTCCAAAAGAATCTTTCGGCGCTGCAATGCAGTATTTCACCGGTAATAAGGATCATAATGTGAAATTAAGAAAGATAGCAATAGCAAAGGGCTTAAAGCTTAATGAGTACGGCCTGTTTAAAGGAAAAAATCCTATAGCAGGAAAAAGTGAAGAAGAAATATACCATAAATTGGGCATGGATTTTATACCGCCCGAATTAAGGGAAAACACGGGGGAGGTAGAGGCGGCAAAGGATCACACGCTCCCGCAACTTGTAAACTACAAGGAAGTTATTGGGGATTTGCACGCCCATACAAAAGATAGTGATGGAGCAAATTCGCTGGAAGAATTAGCTACTGCGGCTGAAAGCAGGGGATTAGAGTACATAGCTTTTACAAATCATAGTAAGAGTCTGCCAGTAGCACATGGTCTGGACGAGAAACGTTTCTCCGAATTAGACAAAAGAATAAATGCATTCAATGAAAAAAATGATATAAAGATATTGAGGGGGGTAGAGCTTGAGATATTGAAAGACGGCTCACTAGATTTGAAAAATGAATCATTAAAGGAGCTTGATTTTGTTATAGGCGCAATCCATCAGAACCTTAACATGAGTAGTAAAGAACTAACCAATAGGTTGATTACTGCTATAAACAGCGGAATGATCAATGCGGTTGCTCATCCAACTGATAGAATAATTGGGCAGAGAGAGGAGTTGAAGCTCGACTTCGATATGGTAATGGAGGCCTGCGAAAAGAATGACGTTTTATTGGAGATAGATGGGTACCCGGAAAGATCTGATTTACCCTTCGATCTAGTGAAAAAAGCAAAGGGTTACTCAATAAAGTTTTCTTTAGGTAGCGATTCCCACAGAATAGAGCATTTGCGGTTTTTAGATCTCGCGACAGCAATAGCCAGAAGAGGCTGGCTTGAGAGAAAGGATGTTATAAATACATTGAAATACAGAGAGATATTAAAGCTTAAAAGATAATTAATAAATCTTGAAAATGATATATTAAACTATGGTTGAAAGGGTCAAAAGTGGAGTAAACGGTTTTGATGCAATAGTAAACGGCGGATTTGTAAAAAACAGCATAGTTGCAATATACGGTTCACCAGGTGCTGGAAAAAGTATATTTTGCACCGAATTTCTTAGAGAGGGGCTGAAAAATAATGAAAAGGTTTTTTATATAAGTATGGAGCAAGATATAGACTCTTTCTTAGAGCAATGTGATTCGTTCGGATTTAAGGAATTTAAAGAAAATTTAAACTCAAACTTCATTTTCTCTAGGATGACCGGCCATGACTTTAAAAATTTTCTCTCTGTAGACCTGCCGAAGATACTTGAAATGAGGAAGGAAAAGCATGCTAGAATAGTTATAGACCCTCTTACTCCTTTTCTTTGGGAAGTAAAGGACCCTACTTTACAGAGAAATATACTAACTGAGACATTTAAAATGCTTAAAGAGTTCGGAACTACTCTTTTGACAATAGAGAGATACGGCGATATAAACAGGATGGAACTTTTAGAAGATATAGCCATCCCAATATATCTGTCAGATATGGTAATACTACTGTCTATGATCTACAATCAAAACTTCTATCAGAAGGCGATATCTATAGTAAAAATGAGATTTTCATCTCACAGCACAGGTATGCATCCTTTTGAAATAGGGAATAATGGCATAAACATTTTTCAGGATCAACCCGTCTTTTAATCAATCTCTAAAAAAACAGGAGCATGGTCCGAACCATGCTGTCCTTCAAGTATTCCTGCTGCCTTTACTTTTTTTTCAAGTTCGTTTGATACAAAGAAATAATCTATTCTCCATCCTATGTTGTTTGCCCTTGCACTTTTGTAAATATAAGTCCACCAGGAATAGTTCCCACCATTTTTGTTGAATAATCTAAATGTATCCAGATAACCTTTCTCTATAAGTTCATCGACAAATTTCCGTTCAGGTGCAGTAAACCCCGCATTACCCTCATTCTGTTCCGGCCTAGCGATATCAAGTTCTGTATGCGCAACGTTGAAATCCCCACCCACTATTACTGGTTTTTTCTTCCTTAGTTTTTCCATAAATGCAACTATTATTTTGTTAAATTCTAACTTATAAGAAAGTCGGCTCAAATCCCTGCGGGAATTAGGAAAATAACTATTTATTACGAAGTAGTCCATAAATTCAAGGGTTATCACTCTCCCCTCATTATCATATCGTTCATCTCCTATGCCGTAAATTACATTTATAGGCTTTTCCTTACAGAGCGATATAACTCCACTATACCCTTTTTTTATTTTGGAGGGCATTATGTAAACATGGTAATTTTCTGTCGTTATTATTCCCCTTATCTCATTGATTTTGGTTTCCTGCAATAAAATAATACCATACTCCTCAGAAGTTATTACCTTCTGTATCTCATTTTTTCTTGCTACACTTCTTAATCCGTTAACATTCCAGGAAAATAATTTCATAACACATATATACTAATGTACTATTTCTATAATGATAGTTATATAGCTATACTATAAAAAGTATTATGAACTCCAAAGCACCGGCTAGTAAAAGTGGTTATAAAGTACACTTTACAACTTTTTTAGTTGTGATTGTCATACTTCTTGTAATATTGTTTTTTCTAGTTACAATAAGTGGTTTTTTTGGTCTCAACATTTTAAAATTATTTGGCTTTAAAACGATAATAATAACCGCTCCTAAAAATATAAGCGTTACTCCCCCAACAAATACTACTAATAGTACTATCCCTCTGCCCAAGTACACGATTTTTTATGAGTCGGGGCTGCCCCAAAATACTCTCTGGTCTATTTTGCTTCCTTCTGGGACAGAATACTCTAATGTAAATTATTTAAATTATTCTTCTTTTCTTAAAAGTTTTTCATTTAGTGTAAATAAAGTCTTCTCAAACGGCTGCGCTTTCTCGCCTTCTCCCGAGTCGGGGCAGGTAGTTGCTGGAAATTCAGTTTACATTTCGTTTTCAGCAGTATGCAATACGACATTTACAAGGTACGGTTTACCGAACGATTTAAATTGGACAATTTCGTACGGTAATGTTTCTAAATATATAAATACAAATTCTACACGTTTCGTTTCTACAAATGGAGATTACTATTTTTCAGTCTCTGATTCATTCTACAATGGTTGTCCTTATTACCCTTATCCACAGTCTGGGTACGTTGTTGCAGGTTCATCCAAATACATAATATTTTTTACAACGTGCAGTTCCAAATCAGATACAGTTACATTTTTAGAGACAGGTTTACCCTTCGGGTATAGTTGGACTGTAAAATATGATAATATAACGAACAGTTCAAATTCTACAGGGATTATCTTTAGTCCACTAAATTCCGCTTCTTTAATTCCAATATTTAATGTCTCCGTAATCAGCAGAAATAACTGTATTTTTACGCCTAGCCTGGAAAACGGAAACGCTACAATAGGTCAAACTGTTTTAATAGCTTTTACTTCAGTATGCAATACTTCAGTAAGCGAAGAAGGCCTTCCTAACAATACAAAATGGAATGTAACCTTTGATAACAAAACCGTTTACTCCTCCTATTCTACTTTAAGTATAAACACCAACTACACTCTTAGTAATCTAAGCTTAAAGACTATAATACTAGGTAATTGTACATTTAATCCGGCTGTAAATAATAGCAATCAGGTAATTGCTGGTTCATCTATTTTAGTTAGATTCTCCGCAAGTTGTATAACCTCTTTTTCAGAGAAAAATCTTCCCGTAGGTTTAAATTGGAGCGTAGATTACGGCAATAAAACCCTGCAGTCTACCTCAGATATAATAAAATTCAATACCTCCGACGTATTTGCCGGTTTTTCGGTTCCAAATGCAACCGAGGGAGGTTGTATATACTCCCCCACTACCCCTAATGGAAATTTGACAGCAGGTTCATCACTTTCTATATCTTTCTCTCAAACTTGTCATACGGTTTTTGTTTCCAAAGGACTGCCTTCTGGGATATCTTGGTCAGTTAACTATGATAATCAGACGAGAGATGGCGCATTTAATTCTTCAATAGAATTTCCTTACTATAAGGGGAGAACATTTTCTTATAATGTGTCTGTAATAAAAGTTGGAAACTGCGTGTTAACCCCCTCTCCTAAAAATGGAACTATACTTGCAGGGGAGTTGCAAACTATAACCTTTTCAGGGGAATGCACCACAACTTTCACCCAAACTGGCCTTCCTAACAATACAAAATGGAATGCCACTTTTGATAATAAAATAAAAGCATCGACGTCAACTGGAATTTATTTTGATACAGTAAATGGTTCTTATCCTTTTTCAATCGCTTCGCAACCAATAAGTAAAGGCTGTTATTATGTGCCTTCTCCCTCTTCAGGAAATATAAGCGCAGGCTCAAATGAAACTATAGGGTTTACAGACGACTGTACAACAAATTTTATAGATCCTGGATTGCCACAAGGAGCAAATTGGACTGTTACATTTGCAGGACTAACAAGGCATTCCAAGAATCAGACCGTATCATTTCTTCTTCCCCAAGGCAAGTATTACTATCAGGTTCCACAGACTAGTTACAATGGT
Source organism: Nanobdellota archaeon (assembly GCA_021798355.1). Lineage (GTDB taxonomy): Archaea > Nanobdellota > Nanobdellia > Parvarchaeales > Parvarchaeaceae > Parvarchaeum. The sequence goes on from JAJZMG010000029.1 coordinate 20,714, forward strand.
TGTAACTATGCACCAAACCAGACATCGGGGTCGATAAGTGTCGGTAAAGATGTACACGTGACGTTTAATCTTACAACTTGTGACACTGCGTTTTCAGAGAAGGGCCTGCCACAAGGAACTTCATGGCAGATTATTTTTAATGGTACTGCCTTGGATTCTCAGACTAATCTAATATCATTCAGTAGTTTTCCAGGAGAATACTCTTTTTCAGTTGGAAAGATAATACTTGGAACCTGTGTATTCTCTCCAAATGAATCTGAGGGTATTATATCTGCAGGTTCTTCTCCAGTTATAAGCTTCAGCAGTTTATGCTACACAGATTTTTATGAAAAAGGACTGGCTTCAAAAAGTACATGGAATGTTAATTATGATAATATCTCTAATGAGTCCATAGGCAACTTAATAGCTATAAAAACAGGCTACGGTACTTTTCCATATTCAATAAGCAATGTTAGTGCAGGTGGTTACTGTTACTTTATACCACAGCCTACTAATGGAAATGATACAGCCGGGACAGAAGTAACGGTAAATTATGTTGAGAAATGCCTGTCTACTTTTCATGAAAAAGGGCTATATAAGAACGTGCAGTGGTCGGTTATATATAACGGAAATACAGTTTCTACTAATAAAAATAATTTGTCTATATTGAATTTACCTGGAAATTATTCATATAAGATACCAACTGCTTTTGGCAAAGGCTGCATTTTTACATCACCTAATTCTAGTGGCAATCTAATTTCAGGCAAAAACGCCAGTGTCTATTTCAACCCAAGTTCGTGTACCTCCGATATTATTGAAACTGGCCTGCCTAAAAATGTAAATTGGAGCGTTTCAATAGATAATATAACTAATTACTCCACAGAAGACTCTATTTTGGTTACAACGACTCACGGAAATTATTCATTTTATATCCCCTCTGTACATATAAATGGTTGTACTTTCTCTGCGGGTTATTCTGATATTATAACTGCAGGTTCTGTTCTTACAGTTCATTTTAGTGCCGTGTGCTCAACTAGTTTTACTGAAACAGGCTTACCAAATGGTACAAAATGGCAAGTTAATGACTCTTATCCTTCCTATTTTGATTACAATTTACCTACGCCTGCAGAAGTATACTCTTATACCTCATATTATTCAACCACAAATAAAATAATAGTAAACTCTTCTAATTCATCAGCCAATCCTTATGACGTAGGGAGCATACCGATAAATACGTTCTGCTCATATAAACCCCAACCATCTTCTGGATCAATAACTCCTGGAAGTAATCTATCTATACTTTTTAGGAATAATTGTATAACGTCTTTTAAGGAAACAGGTCTACCAAGCGGAACTACTTGGCGGGTATTATTTAACAATATAAATGGGTCTTCTAATTCTAATAAAATTTCATTTTTAACACAAACCGGATCATATAATTTTAAGGTGTTCCTTGCAGAAAGTAGCGGCTGTTTCTATTCTTCAAACATAACTCAAGGGACGCTGAATAGCTCATCTGTTTTAAACATTAAATTTACAGGAAAATTCTGTCTTACTGGCTTTAATGAGACCGGCCTACCTAGCAATAGCGAATGGAATGTTACCTTTAATAACATATTAAAAGCCACTGATACTTCAAAAATAATATTTAACAGCTCATTTTCTAATAACTCCTACGGCTATTACATAAAACCTAAAAGCATTTCAGAGCAAGGTTGTCATATAAATTTAACTTCACCAAGCGGAACTGTTAAAGTTGGCTCGGAAATCAATGCAACATATATAAACACTTGTAAAACCGTTTTTAATGAGACCGGCTTACCAAATCGTACAAACTGGAGCATGGAGTTTGATGGTGTAATAAGCAGTTCTTTAAACACGTCAATAATCATGTACGCTTTTCCAGGAAATCATTCTTATACCGCCCAAATTATAAGTGTAGGATCAGGATGTTTTTATTATCCAAAACCAAATTCTTCATACTTGATATCCGGAGGATCGGTGGTTATCTCTTATACAAAAAAATGTTTATCTACATTTTCTGAAAGCGGATTACCTTCAAGTGCAATATGGTCCGTCAGCTATGATGGACTTGTTAGTTCTTCCAGGCTATCCAATATAAGTTTTGTAACAACTCCAGGAAATTATTCTTTTTCCATAGATACGATTAACTATGCATATTGCTCCTTTTTGCCCTCTCCTGCTTCGGGTTATTTAAATGCAGGTGGAACTTTGAATATCTCGTTTATTGAAAATACGTGTAATACTACATTTATAGAGACAGGTTTGCCTGCTAACACCCAGTGGAAACTTACTTTTGATGGAATAACAGAGAACCCTCTCACCAACAATGTTACAATAACTACTTCTGCAGGAGTGTTTACAGCAAAGTTTTATCCTATAAATTTGTCTAATTGTATATTTTCACCGCAACTTTTAGCCAGTAGTACCGCAGCTGGAGGTTACTTTACCATTCATTTTACTGCTTCATGTGTTACAACCTTTACTGAAAACGGCCTGCCAAATGATACTTACTGGTTCGTTACATATAATGGCACTACCGTTTCATCAAATAGCACTGCAATAAATGTGCCTTCCATAAATGGCACTTATAAATATGGTTTGCCGTTTATAGGCAATTCTAGCTGCTCATACCTTCCCAACTCTTCCTCTGGGAATGCAATAGCTGGTTCAGATATACGTGTAAGTTACAGAGGAGGGTGCACAACGGTATTCTATGAAGATGGGTTGCCTCTCGGCAGCGAATGGAATCTGACATATGGTTCTCAGACTGTCAATTCTACTGGCACAAGTATTCAGTTTGTGACTCAACCAGGCACTTTTCAATACAATGTCAAGAATTTAACTTTAAATAACTGCTTATATGTTGCAAAGAATGGGTCATCAGGACTTATTGCAGGGTCTACCCTTTATCTAGTATTTAATCAGACAAGATGCTATACTACATTTACCGAAGACAATCTTCCATCTAACACAAAATGGGTCTTGACTTATAATAATATTAATTACAGCTCAAATAAAACTTCATTGGAGCTATCAACGGCCCCGGGCACTTTTAATTTTACTGGATATAGCATAAAAGAGGGCGGTTGCATATTCACCCCTACTCCAATCAGTGGGCATATTGCTGCAGGCTCTTCTTTACTTCTTTCTTTTTCTTCTTCTTGTATTACTTTATTCAATGAAACAGGTCTGGCGAAAGGAATAACATGGAGCGT
>JAJZMG010000009.1 GCA_021798355.1 Nanobdellota archaeon
CTAAAAAGTTAATATATATAAATGTTTAACAAGGACAGGATAATGGAATGCGTGTTCTGCAGCAAGACTACTTTAACGGCGGAAACGTTCTATGAAGATGAAAACTTTGCAGCGATTTGTAACATACGGCCGGTTGTTAAAGGACACTGCCTGATAATACCAAAAAGGCATGTTGAGAGCATGCTTGAACTGAATGAAAAAGAACGCAAAAACTTCGTATCATTTTCCAATAAAGCCGTGTTTATAGCATTGAAATATGCTGATACTGCTGATTTTGATTTACTGCTTCAAAGAGGGGAAAACGCCGGGCAAAGTGTAAAGCACCTGCATTTTCATATTTTACCGAGAAAAAGAAACGACAACCTTGCCGTAAACAAGAAGGAATTCTTTCAGTCTTTCGCCGAAAAGGAAAATAAGGTAAAAACATTGACACAAAGTGAGATGGCTGTTGTCGTAAGGGAGTTGAGTAGCATAGCTGAAAATCACAAGATACAGATAGATGAGCTATGACCTAAGCGTTTATTATCCTATATTTAAAATTAATTAACTCCAAAATAGAAAGATTGAATAGTAGGATAGCAATGAAAATATAAGCATAAAACGCATATAAGTTATAGATTTGATAATGAACCATGAAAAATTATATTATTATACCTACATACAAAGAGGCTGATAACCTGAGAGAATTGCTGCCGATTATCAAAAAATACAACGTGATAGTAGTTGATGACAGTTCTTTGGACGGAACAGAAGACGTTTGCAAAAAGTACAAAAACGTGAAGCTTTTGACAAGAAAGGGAGAAAGAGGGCTTGCATCCGCCGTCGTTTCCGGTATAAAAGGAGTCGATGAGAAAGACGCAAAGATAGTTGTAATGGACGCAGACATGCAGCATGATCCGGATAAGCTACCTGAATTCTTTAGAAAGCTTGAGAGTTATGATTTTGTTTACGGGAGCAGAGAAAAGTTGACAATGCCTTTTTACAGAAGGGTAATCTCAAAAACCGCGAAAACAATCGCAAGAACGTTGATTAGCAAAGCAGACAAAATCGATGACCCTATGTCGGGATTCTTCGGCTTCAAGCTTTCTTCTGTTGATATGCAAAAGGTAAAACCGATAGGATACAAAATAATGCTAGAAATTGCAGTTAACCTAAAAAATGGTGCGAAAATAACCAAAGTAAATTACAAATTTGGCAGCAGGGAATTTGGCAAGTCTAAGTTAGGTTTTAAGACTATGCTGGATTTTATACTACAGGTCCTCAGGCTTAACGACTACAGAATATTGCTGTTTGGATTGGTTGGATTAAGCGGGATAGCTGTTAATGAAACGGCGGCTTTCCTTTTGCACCCTTATTTGCCGCTCTATGCAGTGTTTGCATTGTCGGCTGAGATATCAATACTTACGAACTTCCTGCTTAACCATAATTTCACTTTCAAAAGAAGAGCCAGGCTATCAAAATCCCTGCCAAGATATAATTTAGTCGCACTTTTTGGGCTTTTCATAAACGTAGTGTTTGCGGTATACCTTTCATTATTTATGGAATACTTGCTTGCAAATCTGATAGGTATTTTAATTGCCTTTATATTCAATTATATATTGTCTGAAAAATTCGCTTGGAGAGTTCATGATTAAAAACAACTTTTATAAAAAATTTGACGGAGTAACTGCAATCCTATACAGATATAGGCATTACTTAATTGCTGCATATTTTATCTTGTCCGTAATATTCTTCTTTGTACAGTTTGACCTGCTTAAAAACTGGGACATGCTTGTCAGGATACTAGATTCTAATTACTTTTTCCACAACGGAAACTATTTTGAACCCCAAAGAGCTCTGCTTGAGAGCTTCATTATAGGGTTGTTATCCTTTGTATTCGGCAGCTATTCCGTATTTGCGTTTATAGCTTTCTTTACCTTTGTGTTTTTCTTAGCGGTGTATTTCTTTTCAAAATCTTTTGGCGTGGAATACGTTATACTTCTTGGTATTCTATTGAACCCCTTTTTCCTCTTTTATGCAATAAAAAACGGCTCTGAATTACCGATGTACTCTTTTATCATATTTTTTATCTCTTTTGTAAAGCTAAAAAAACCGATTGCAGGAGTATTCTTTGCATTGGCATTTGTATCCAAGTATGACAGTTTATTTATGCTTCCGATTGCACTTTTTTTGATAGACAAAAAATACCTTGAATCCGCAAAAAGAATTGCTTTGTTCATAGCGGTTACTTTGCTCGCATTAACCCCTTTCTTTGCATATAACCTTATTTTATACCATGACCCATTGTTTACATTTTTTATGTCGCTTGCAGAAAACGCACCTAGCCTAAGTTCATTTCAAATTACAAACCACAGCTATTTTTACCAGGGTTTTTATGAGCTTCTTTCGCTTTTGCCTCTGGTAGCAGTTATACTGTTTTTCAATAGAAACGTAATAAAAACCATTAAAAAGAAAAAAAGAGAATTTTCGATCATTGTATTGCTTTCCATCCTTGCTTTCATGATTTATGTATTTGCAAGCGGCCTTTACTCAAGCGGCACAGGATATTACCGCTTCTTCCTTTTTGTCACTGTTTCCCTAACCTTGCTGGTTTCTGTCCTTACAAAGAGGGAAATGCTCCTTTTAACAGTCATATTCTTTGCAGTCTCGTTGCTTATAGCTTACCATTTCCTTTTCTTCCAAAATTTCAGCATAACCACACTCAATAGCGAAGTAAGCGCTGCAAAACAGCTGCTTCTGCAAAAATATGGGACAACGAACTGCACTGTGCAGTCAAACAACTGGGTGTATCTTGATTATTACGGGATAAGCGCAACCTATATACACGTTGGAAATTATTCCCAATATCCGATAATATCCTTCGGAAAAATGGCTGGAAATTACACGCTTCAGAACGAAACCGACGGAATTTATCTCTATACTTATGGAATATCAGACAGCAAATGCAGTTTCACTCCGGTTATAGACTTTAAGTATGGGGTTAATTATGACATAAATCTTTCAATGGAAAACAACAGGATAGGCTGTTATAACTTATACAGCAAAGTTCACTATGCTTTCGTATTGTCTGCCTGCCTATCGGTCATGAAAGCATTCAGTTAAACTTATTTAACTGCAGAATAATAAAAAATTTAGTATGATTTACGGCAAATTGCTTTTGGAGATTATGTCAGCAGTAGTAATGCTTCTTATATTTTTCTGGCTTTTTATATATTTTGAAATAACGGATAAAAGCGGAAAAACTAAAAAAATTAAGGATTTGCCGAAAATAAGCGTAGTAATACCTACTCTCTTTGAGGGAGAAGACTTGAAACTTTCCGTTAACAGCGTTTTAAACAGTGATTACCCTAAAGATAAAATCAAAATATACATAGGATTTAACAAGGCGACAGACAAAAAAACGAGAAATGTGGCATATTCCTTTTCTGACAAAAGGGTAAAGGTGATAGACACTGGGATAAACGGAAAGGCTGCCGTGATGAATTACGTAATAAAGAGAGAAGTAAGGGATGAATTTGTTGCCAGCTTGGATGCTGATTCCACTGCTGACAAAGAGATGTTTAGGAAGATGATAGGCTATTTCAACGATAAAACCGTAGGTGCAGTTACCCCATCCGTTGCTGTATACAATCCGAAAAAATTCGTACAGTCTATACAGAAATACGACTATATTTTCTCCATTATCCTAAGAAAAGCCTTCAGCTACGTGGGAAACTTGCTTGTTGCCCCGGGACCCGGCTCAATTTTTAGAAGATCTGCTATAGAAAAAATAGGCTACTTTGATGAAAAAAACATAACTGAAGACATGGAAATTGCGATACATTTACTTGTGGAGGGCTACAAGGTAGAAAACTGCGTGGACGCTTTCTCTTATACTATCGTACCGTCTGACTTTTATTCGCTCTTTAAACAGCGCGGCAGGTGGTACTCCGGATTCTTTTTCAATATGATTAAGTACCGCAGAAAAATAATGAATAATCAAACCAATG
>JAJZMG010000030.1 GCA_021798355.1 Nanobdellota archaeon
GTGGTGCAGCCATATCCAACTAAGGAGTAACCTAATTGGTCTAGATACTTGTCTAAACCGGCTTTTTCCAGGTATTCGGTAACAACCCTTGAACCAGGAGCCAGGCTTGTCTTAACTTTATGGTCTATTTTCAATCCTTTCTTAACAGCATTTCTAGCAAGCAAACCCGCAGCTACCATGGCAACAGGGTTACTAGTATTAGTACAGCTAGTTATTGCAGATATTACTATATCCCCATCCGAGAACTCTTCCTCTTTTCCGTCATTAAACTTTATCTTTACTTTCTTTAACTGGTTTTTATTTTGATTGAAGTCTATTTGTTCAGGCTCTACAATGTTGCTTTCTGTTCCCAAACGTATCTCTTCCTTACCGGAACTTTGTGATTTGCCGTCTTTTATAAAGGCATTTATGAATGTGGAAGGCACATTAGACAGTGAGACTGCCTGCTTTGGATTGCTAGGCCCTGAAACTGAAGTTTCAACAGTATTAAGATTCAATTCCAAAACATCAGAAAATTTGACAGTTGAATAATCTATTTTGAACATCTTCTGGCTTTCATAGTATTTTTTAACCAGATTGATCTGATTATCTGATCTGCCTGTTGATCTAAGATAATTAAGAGTTTCATCATCAACCGGGAAGAATGAGATTGTTGCTCCATATTCCGGACACATGTTGGAGATCGTTGCCCTGTCTGGCAATGACAATGAGTTTACGCCTTCTCCATAAAACTCTATAAACCAGCCAACTACTCCTTTTTCCCTGAATTTACGCGTCAATGTAAGGGAAAGGTCCATTGCTGTAACACCTTCCTTTAATTTACCTGTTAGGTGCACACCCAAAACTTTTGGTGTGGTAAAAGAAACTGGTTGGTTAAGCAAAGCCGCCTCTGCTTCTATGCCACCTACTCCAAAGCCCACAATGCCTAAGCCATCAATCATTGTCGTATGGGAGTCTGTGCCAACCAATGTATCTGGGTAAGCAACATTTGATTTGCTGTCAAGGTGAACGACTTCACCAAGGTATTCTAAATTAACTTGATGACATATCCCTGCAGAAGGAGGAAAGACATTGAATGACTTAAAGGCCTGGCTGGCCCATTTCAAAAGCTTGTATCTTTCCTTGTTCCTTTCTACTTCCTTTTCTTGGTTTATCTTAAACGAATCTTCTGTGCCAAACGAGTCTATCTGAACTGAATGGTCAATTATGAGGTCTACCTTCATTAATGGTTCTACTAATGCAGGGTCCTTTCCTTTCTTTGAAACATAATCTCTAATGGCTGCTATGTCAACAACTGCTGGCACGCCTGTAAAATCCTGCATCAAAACCCTAGAAACCTTAAAAGGAACATCATTGTCGTTTGAATTAGCGGGATCCCAGTTTGCAATGTTTTCTACATCCTTTTCATTAACACTTTTCCCATCTATGTTTCTTAGAAGAGACTCTAGAACAACTCTCATAGAAAAAGGTAACCTTGAGATATTGTAACCTGATTCTTCTAATTTAGGTAAGGAATAATATTTTATTGTTTTGCCGTCTAAATCAAACTCGGCAAGCGTTTTCTGCCAATTTGTTTCCACTTTAATTAAAGGTAATTGCTAAATTTAAAGGTAATTATGGGCTGCCTGTAATTGAATTATGCAACAGCCTCAATTTACAAAAAGGTGATAAATGATTAAGAATACTCTATTAATAAATCGCAACAAATATTATTATATAAAAACAAAGGATATAAATATTTCTTTGCATTGAATGAATTACCTTCTTTAAAGAAAACCTTCAAAAAGAGTACCCGACTCAAATTTAACAACCCTCTCCAAATGTCAATTGTATCGTATTATACTTGTGTAAAGATGACAAGCACTTGGGTAATACAATAATTTTTTAAATGTGATTTAGATCCCTAAAATATTTTTAAGCGTTTAAATGTATCTTTATAACGATATACATTAGACGATTGTATCACTATATAACGGTATACATTTGATATACAAGATTCTTTAAATAGTTTAAGCAGAAATTATTGAGTTTTGTTTATATTATTATTTAGTATTTACTTTTTATCATCTTTTGTTTCCTGTTTAACTGGGTTATTTACATTTGAATCGACGGGTTTTTTAGATACAACTGTGGTTTTATTCTCACTTGTTTTATTGTCATTTGGAGCTTTGTTTTGTGGGACTTCAGTACCTTCATTTTTACTTTGAGGCTGGCTTGCTTTCTGGAATTTTATTATGTCATATTCATCCTCATAAGGCTTTACAAGATTTTCATATACGTCCCTTAATTGGAAGGGGGTGTAAACCAGCTCTTTCCTTTTGTCCGTGGATATATCATACTTATGAGTATGGTGCAGTACTTTCGGGGGGCAGATTTCGCTGCATAAACCGCAGAATATGCATTTATTAAAATCAATTGCAGGAGCCTCACTCCTTGCATTTGTGTGGAAGCCAGCTTCTTTGAAATCAACTTTCTGCATCCGTATTGCATCGGAAGGGCAGATTTTAAAGCAGAGCTCGCAGCCTATACAGTCATTTAAGTCTAAACTTAGTATCCCTCTGCTTCTTTTTTGTATTGGTAAAGGCTTGTCAGGATAGGGATAAGTCGCTCTCTTAGAAACTGCTTCCTTTATTCCGTAACCAAATACGCTGAATGTTTCTTTTATTCCCATATTATAACACAACTAAAAGCTCAACCAATATTAAGTTAAGCACTGCCAATGGCAAAAGCCAATTCCACCCGAATTTTATAAGCTGGTCAATTCTTGGCCTTCCAAGAACCCACCTTGGTGTAAGTATGATCATTAGAACGATTGCAGTTTTTATGATAAACCAAAATATACCCGGAAGAAGTGGCCCGTTCCAACCTCCCAAGAAAAGGTATGTAACAAGCATTGCAATTACTGTTACCCTGACATAATCTCCGATTAAAAAGAAACCATATCTGATCCCGCTGTACTCCACTTTCCAACCTGCCTGTAGTTCCTGCGAAGCTTCCGGAACATCAAACGGCTCTCTTTCTATTATTGCCAACCCCGCAATTATAAAGACAACCATTGTAACAGGAAGGTAAGCGGCATACCAGATTGAGGACTGTGCACTAACTATTGAAGTTATGCTGTAACTTCCGGAAAGCAATGCAACGCTGGACAAAACCACTATCAAAGCAAGCTCATAGCTTATTATCTGCGCCGCTCCCCTGAAACCTCCGATAAGGGCATACTTGTTGTTTTCTCCCCACCCTGCGACTAAAAGCAGCAGAGGCGAAATTGCCAATAATGTATAGATAAAAAGCAATGAATAAGGTACGGATACAAACTCTAATCCCGACTCTCCCAAAGGAACTATCAGGAGCATGGCAAATGATGCCGTCGCTAAAGCTATGGGTGTAAAATTAAAAGAGAATACATCTATGTTTGTTGATATGAATCGTTTCCCAAACATCTTTGTAAGGTCCGCAAAGTTCTGCAAAAGACCGAAAGGCCCAACATAAACTGGGCCGTACCTTGACTCTATCCTGGCGGCATATTTTCTGTCTACCCAGCCTATAAACACTGGTATCAAACCAGTCACTATAACTGCCAATATGGCTATGATTATAAAGCTGATTATATAGGATAAGGGAGAAAATATGAAAGAAGACACGATTGAATAAACGTAATTGAATATCATCTGTCAACCTCTCCCATAACAGGGTCGATGCTTGCTACTATTACGAATGCGTCTGCGACTTTTATGTTCACAAGCAGTTCCTCCAAAGCACGTACGGCAAAGAATGTAGGGCTCCTTAGTTTCAGCCTATAGGGCTTGTCACTTCCGTCTGTAACTAGGAAAATGCCCATTTCCCCTCTTGAACTTTCTTGTTTTACAAAAGTATCCTTCTTTGGTATTCGTATTATCCATGGAACTGCCGTTTTATATGAACCGGAAGGCAGATTCTTAATGCATTGCCGTATTATCTTGATTGACTCAA
>JAJZMG010000002.1 GCA_021798355.1 Nanobdellota archaeon
AAATGTCGAACGGGCAGTATTTCTGTCCTTATTACAAGGTTTCAAGTTTCTCGTATAAGAATTGGATAACTAGCAGTAATACCTGTCCGAATTACTTCGTGATAGACAATCAAAACTTCACAACATCTCAGAATACAGATTACACGCTTGTTTCGGTTTACGGCGGCGGCGCAAACTCTTCTAACCTTTCTTTTTTCAATAAAACCTTTGCATTGTACAACGGCTCTTTGAATTTACCCCTTAATTTTAGTTTCAATGTAGGCTTTAATCCAACAGGGCCTTATGCGGGGATAACCGCATTCTTCTCTAATAATTATTTTCTGCACAACAACCTTATATCCGCTTCATTTAACTCAGAACAGAATCCAAACGGTCTGTATAACTATTCTGTATCAACAGATTCAGAAAATTTACTAGCGGGTTCAGATAATTACATTTCGCCTTCTACCAAGAATGAACTAAGCTTCAATCGCTACTGTATAGCCAAAAATGGCTGCAATCTTACCGCGTATCTTAATTCTAACCTCCAAAGCAGCTTTTATAGCAATTCTACTTCCATTACATCAAATATTAACTTATTAGGCATATCAACTACTTCTAAGCCTTCATCCAATATCGTAAGTTATGCTTTTGTAAGCAATTACCTCCCTCTCTATAAGGCAGTACAAACAGAATTGGTTTACTCTCCCGCATCCGAATTAAATCCCTCATTAAATTCTTCATTTGGGCTTACAACCAATAACAATACCTATTTCAATGAACTATTATTAAATTCTTCTTCTTTTTCAAACGCCTACCAGCTAATGATAAATCTTAATAGCAATTTCAATTTTGGTTATTTAATTCCAAATTACATAAAGATTTTTGGGGTCTATTCTAATAAGGTTTCGCAGCTTTATTGGTGGAACCAAACTGCTATCCAAAACGGCGGATTAATCTGGGTAAACCTTACCAAATCCGTACCAAATGAATTGTACATAGTTTATGGGCAGGGCGCATTTTATGAAGGAGGTTTTTCCGACAACGGCTCATCGGTTTTCCCGTTCTTTTATTCTGTAAACTCAACTAATCAACCTTTCACATTCTTTTATCCTAACAAAGGACAGCATGATTTCAACGCTTATTACGCTAAAACTGGGTTGAATCTTTCAAATGCAGAACCCGTACCACCTTATATCTACAATTCCACATTGAATTCTTATTATGAGGAGTTTGCATGCATAAATGTAAATCCCTTTAAACTAACGCTGCTTAACACAACATACTCTGCGTATCCTCCAAACTTTAATATAAATGAACTGTATAATAATTTTAATTCGTTCTACCCTGGTTTAACTGTAATAGGGAAGGAAACTTATACAAATTGGCCGTGATCTATGGAAACTAAACGAAAATTGTTTGTAGAATCCTTAATGGTATTAATTATTATAATACTTTCTTTTCTTCTTATAAATAAAGGGCTGGCAATATTGCCTGTTGCAGGCATAGCCCATACTGCTTTCCAATCTAAAATAAGCACTCTAAACTACACTCCGCGCTCTTTTTCAAATCTAGTCTCAACTTACAGTAGTTCCGCTTCATCAAGCCCAATCCCTGGAAATGAATATGTTTTCACATCTTCGGTTTACTCTAACGACAATTTATTTTTCAACGAAAATTTTTACCCTGGAAATGTAAATTCCTCATCAAATGTTTATTATTGTAGTGCAATAACCAAGATACCTGCTCCACACCTGTGTTTTAATCTTTTCTCACTTTTTTCATGTGGTGGCGCGCCTGTAAAAGGTAATTTTACTAATCTTGTGGGTTACCTTGGTTTTCCGGAACAAGATAACAATTTCCCAAATAATGGCGATGGAGTAAATTATTCAAATCTTTATTCTAAGCAAAATCTCGGATTTGGCAAGTCTGCCTATCAGTTACCTTCCCTTCAATACCCATACCAAAATTTTATAAATTGGAGCAACTCTACTCTACACCTATATTCCGGTTTATCAAATAAACAAAATAGTTATTTATATGCAATAAACAACTCATTTACAGGTTATACAACTTTTCCAGGCAGTATACCAAAAAGTACACTAATAATACCTGCCGTTTCATGCGGATCCACATTTATACATGATTATATAAATTATCAAGGTTTTGTTGGGGCACTACACCACATAATCACTTTAAGTGGTTTTACTCCCTCTGTTTTCTTAGCGTCATCAAATCAAAATGGGTATGGGCCTGATTATTTCTACGGAAAGATACTTACCTTAGGGAATGTATGGACTGGTTCTTATAACTCGCTTTTGGCATATCAGATACAGTCTATAAATCCTCCCTTTGATTACACTATGCCGTCTTTAAACTATGCTAAGTTTCCGAAAGGGAATAAGGGAGATGTCCAGTATCTGAATGTATCAGGCCTGTTTTCAACCCATATCCCAATATCTTATTATAATTCCAATGAAAATGGCAATATTAGCGTATATACTTCAAATACAAGCATTGCTTCTATTATCTGTACAAGAGGAGGGTCTTTCCCTAATTGTATCGGGAATTCTTACTTTTTAAACTCATCCATTGAAACGGCCGATACATTTACTTCTCCTGATCTTGAAGCAGCGTATTATCCAAATGATGGTAATGCAATGTACCTAATGTTCAGGACAGATGGGATATTCCCAATATGTGCATGGAACTCCAGTACTAATAACACCCTAAGCAGCTGTACATTCGAAAATCCTAAAACTATGAATAATATATCATATCAAAGACTTTGGTTATCTAATAATATAGGAAATAATCAATTGTACAATGATGCCTTTTCACCAGGTTACTCAAATACGTCTTTTCAAAATAACTTTACGTTGACTGCCTTGAACAGCTTTTGCTTTTATGGCGAAGACTTCAATAGCGGCAACGGACTATACACTTCCCCAAGCTATACTAGAATCATACCCCCGACTTCTTTAGAGAACTACACCAGCGCAATCGGAGAATGTAACGCGTTTTTCAACAACACAAACTGTTTTAGCAATGACGCAAGCAGCTACATAAACTTCAATGACGGGATATTTGCAAGCAATATTGCATGCACATCCACAGGCATACACGCAGAAAATGTGACCGATGCCTGGATAAATTCAATATACGTTGCAAACAACGCAGGAGATTACTGTGGTTTATTCAAGGGGCAGAAAAATCCTTCTGATCCTGCTGCAAATTCTACGCTGTTCCTACAAAATATAAGTACCAACTGTCCAGAATTTAATGCCAATTCCTCTTCAGTTAACTTAGTTGTAACTGTTAGGAATGTTGGAAATGCGAATATAACTAATCCGTATCTTGTGGCTTTGTATGGAAACAATAATCTAAGCACAATATTTTATAATTCAGGAAATAACCAAGTAACCTACAGCCTATATAAAGACTTTATAAGTTCTATGGGCTCCACAACAGGCGTTATACAGGTAGATTACAATAATAACTTTAATACCAATATGTACGTTTTTGACCCAGGTCACCCCTTAAATCCTGTAGCTATACAGTCCCTGTTTAACTCAGGCCAGGGATACGAAAACGGCCCATTCAATAATTCATTGCTTGGAATGTGGATATATGACAGAGGAGCCGGTTTGCCGAATAATGTAATAAGAACCTCCAATGCATTGTTAGTGCATTCAGATTCAGGTAATTCCAATGTTCCAGTAATAGCACCTAACGGCACAGCAACATTTACCTTACAGGTTCCAATTTCCCTTTTCGAAGCCTTGCTTTCAGGAAAATACAACCTAAGCGTTTTCTTTGGAAATACCTTTAACGTTTCATGGAATAGCTTAAATGGTAATTCTCCTTCAACAACGTTATCGAATCCAGGTATTCCTGTCATAGTAAATCCTCTTGTTTCATCTTCCACTCAAAATGCTTCACAGATACACAATAATGAAATAATAACTTCCGGCAGTGGTTCTATATCTCCTATATGGCAATACATTGTAAGCTATACTTTTAATCTTTCAAAATCTTCAATGAAAGGAGTGGGTATCTATAATGATAACCTTTCCATTGATGTAAATGCCGTTAACTCCACCTCAAATGCATTAAATGTAACGGCAAATCCTTCAGTTTCAATTTTGAATGGCAGCGGTTCCTACCATTTAGCACTTGACCAACTTAACGGTTCATCTATTTCATGTTTTGTCTCTCCAGACAATGTGCAAGATTTTGGCGTTTTTTGGGATAGGCAGATAGTTTCTCCGTCTAACTTAAATTACGCGTTATCAGGTAGTTTATACTCCGGTAATATTAAACAGGCAAGCGAAGTACTGGTAACAAGCTGGACTGGGATATTATTTATGCCTTATTCTGACCAAGTAGCCTTAAATTACAATAACTTACCACAATATTCTCTTGCACTTTCATCTTTCCAACTAGAAAAGCCCACGCTTAATGCAACTTCTGGTAATTTTAACTATGAAGCTTTTGCATATTTCGGAAACGGAGGAGAAAGCAATCTTTTTAATGACCTTTCAAGCCTGTATGACTCATTTAATTCAACCGTATCCTCTTTTCCAGTTTCTCTCCCAAACAGTTCTCTTACTTTTAATATCTTTTCAAATACTTTAGCAAGTGACCCGTCATTATTGAGGATAATTGGAACGGATACGTTAGTTAATTACTCAAAGTTTTCAAATAACTCATTTACTTTCTCTTTAACCAACGAAGGGTCACTCCTGTGTTCTTACAGCGAAACTACCTCCGCAAATGCTACATTTAGATCCGGGGCTTCGCTTTCTTCCTGTTTAAGCAAAGCAGTTGTAAATAAGTCTTATATAACTATCTCTTCAAAATATGGCCCATTCTATACGGATATGTACAACAATTCAAATTTGAATATGTCAAATGAAAGCTCTGGCGGAACAGTCCTTATGGCAGCAAATGAGACATTATCTAAGCCTTCCAATGGTTTGTTCACGATAACTTTACCAATACAGACAACAATCAATAATGGAATTGCACTAGTTTTCTCAGTTGTTCCTCTAAGCCGGCAGCTCTACAATTCAACTTTATACCTTTATAACCTAAACGGTATCCCTTTCAATTGCAATATAGTAAATGACTATAACAATACGGGCAATTTGAGCGCTACTAAAATACAAACAGGAGAATATTTTCTACCAAACGGTACAATAATGTGTAATTTGACCAGTGATTTCACATACCTAAGAGCGGTATTCATAAACAAATCAAATAATGCCTATCTCGGGAGCGGAGATATACAGTCAGGTTTGTCTATTCAAAATGTAAGTACAAATACCCTTAATATCAGTATAAATGGCATTCCTGTAGATACTCAGGACCTTAGCATAAAACCTAACAGCACTACATGCACGGCAGTAAATAATAAAATAGTTTATAATGGAATAGTGCAATACAACCAGGGTTGTAATCTATCAAAGGCATTAATAACATTTGATTACAATAACAACGGCAGTTTGATCCCGGAAGCTGCATTTATCTCACCAGTCAATTATAACAAAAAATATAAAAACTTATTGTTTGTGGGCCCGTCCGCGATTTCTGATGCCCCCAGCGCTGAGTATAATCTAACACTGCCTGCCAAAGGAATAAACAATGAGCCCATTCAGTTTACTCTTCCAAATACCTTTGGTGGCTGCAACAATATCAGACTTGTAACTCAATTTCCTTATCCTTATGCAGAAGTTCCATATCAAGTACTTTCCTCAGGCTCTCAATCTTGTGATTATGTATTTGTCGGAAACGATGCCAATTCATTTAAATATTCTGTATTTGAGAGTGATTCTCCTTCAATTCCTTACAATTATAACTGGATAAATTATAAAAGCACTCAATATAATGTTCAGATATCTACAAATTTATTCAATACAGACCTTATAAGCAATTGTCAGTCCGGGTTTGGGCCATGTTTATATTCTTTTACGGCAGGCCAAAAACTTGGTAATCTTCTGTTTAATAATGTCTCTACTTCCTCAGCAACAATATCTCAGACTATGGCGGGCCCGGTTGAGGACTGCTTTACCGTAAGTTATTCGTCTTCGCAGACCGCTGAATTCCCTGAAACAGGCTTCGGGAATATAAACTACAAGAATAATAAAATCTACCAGACTGCAAGCCCTTCCCAGCTGATAAGCAGCGTATACTGTTTCTATGCGAATTCTCCGATAATAACAGACTCAATTATCGCTGCAGGCTCTCCAATAAATTTCAAGGTACAGAATCAGTTGATATCAAATTTCTCTTATTTACAGGATAGCAAATCAAATTCTTTTTATGTTCCTCCAGCAATAAATGTCGGGTATAACTCCTATGCTAATGTAAGTATAGGCGTTTTAAATCAAACCTACTATAATGTAAGCAATTCGATTAATGTGTTTACTAAATGTACCAATTACAGCCATTCTAACTCGAATCTTACTAGCCTTATTGGAAACAATGTACAAGCTGCAAATATCTCAGCTAGCAATATTTTAAATCCTGAGAAATTATATTGTATCAATGGCGGCGTTCCTTCCTATACTCCACAAGCTTCATTAAACTCAGCTTCAAACATGAATTCAAGCTCTTTATTAGGTTTTGCTTATCAACCTGGAAATTATACAAATGGAGTAGGGACTTTATATGATTCCTGTTTGCCGCCCAGAAACCTTACAATATCCGGTTTTCCTAATTTTTATTACAATGGAAATGAAGTAGCGTATAACCCTTCAGATCTCGAAGAGAATTATACAATGAATCAGTCTGCCAATGAAACCGGAGTAGAGATGCTTTATAGTCCATCAGGCCATGTTTTCATAAGTAGTTGCTCCCCTAATGAAACTATCTTGAGTTATAGTACCTGTACAAAGCCTGTAGCAGTAATACCTTCAAACGGTTCTTATGACAGTATTGAAGCAATTCCTACTGGCAGCAACGGAAACTTTTCGTTTGGCGGCGGCTGTTATATAGGTAGCTCATATAGCTGTGCTCCAACAGACGGCGCAATAAACTATTATCTTTCATCAAAATCTGCATCTGCGTTAAGCGTTTCAATTTCAAAGACAATACTGAATTCATCAGAGGCGCCCACTTCAACTTTTTCAATCTCATTCGATTGCAGCATAGATGCAACAAATAAATCTAACTCAAAAACTGAATTGTCATCATGCAGCTATCCCAATAATGTAAATTCAGGAGTATGCTCTGCAGGCGTTTCTTACAAGAATATAAACTCAACCGCATACAATATTACAGCAAAGTGTTCTGCGGTTTCTACTAGTTCATTTACCATAATTTCAGCTACATCAAAAATTACAAATCTTAATATAGCAGGATCACAGTCTGAAACTACTGGATTAATATCTAATTATATATGTGGAAATGAAACCAGCTTTATAAACAATAATGTATTGAATGGCTGGAGCTGGAAGCCATATTCAACTGCAGGCCCTATAAATCCCGTTCCTACAACAAATCCGGCAGGCATAGCAGAGGTAGGCGGATGCGAGGCTGGCAGAGATTCATTCATAACTTCAAGTCCAATTATTACTGTGACTAAAAATAAAAATTCTTTTCAAGATTCTTATTCCTGTCAAAGTGGTTATACCGGAACAATTACTGCCTGCAGTCCGCCTGGCTCCTCAGCAAATTATCTGCTTTCTATTTCCAGTAATGCTGATTGTTCTAATACAAATAACACCCTTATCGGTGTCTCAATTAAAACAATAAATGCAACAGGAAAGGGGATAGGGGGACAGGCAGAAAGTTGCAATTCATTTAGTAGTAAAGCAGGGTACTTACAGCCAACTGTACAGGATAACTGCATTGCTTATCACAGTCCTGTGATAAATTCAACAATCTCCGCTTATGTGCTCCAATACCTGAATTCAAGCGACTCTGGAATAGGCGTAGGCATGGGAGTAATAGGAGGCAGCTACGCTTTGAACGTTTCAATCCCTAACAGCAAGCAGCAAAATTCAGTAAAAGATGCCTACTTCACAGGGTTATTAGAATCACAGATAGAAGGTCCTAATAACATAGTTACCAGCGTCCTTCCGGCTTCGTTATTAGAATCAAATCTCCCCAGCAAAGCTTTGTCAATTTCTGCAGCTTACTCTTATGACCTCCTAAATATATTAATGCTTCAGAATCCTTCCTTTGGTGTAACTGGCATACCGGGCTTTACAAATGGCAGCATATTAGATTACGCATCAAGCATATTTACAGGAGGAACATCAGGCAACTGTGCTCCGCCTTATAACATAACCGGCGACGGCATTTTTAGATTAGGTGAGGGAGAGTTATGTTCTGGTAAAACTTTGCCGGCTAGCTATAAAGAAGGTATTTTCCTGTCATTGGGCACTTTAAACGAGGGTTTGCATTCATTGCAATTTTACAGCATAGGCAATTCCACAGACGAAGCGCAGCCATCCGTTTCCGTTTTTGATAGCGTTGGAAATGCCATTGATCTAAACAGCGCTTGTTCGAATGGAAACAGCAGAGTGATCACTTCCACCTATAAAGGCGGGAAATGGAGCTTTAACATTACTTCTGACCAGCAGTGCGATCCAATAAATAATCAGTTATATGGATACATAGTGAATTGTCTGTATCAAACTCCAGGTAATGAAACTTATACAGTAAGTTCAAAATATTATTTAGCATACAATCTGCCAACTATCTGGAATATAAGTTATTCATTATTAATATCAGCAAAAAGCTATCAGGTCGTGCCTACTCCCGTTTACCAGATAAACTATCTAACCGGCTCGGTATTGACATTGCAGCAACCTAATAAAACCACGTTTATTGAAAAAGGTTTGCCGGCAGGATATAAATGGTACCTAAATTATGACGGTGTCAATAGTAGCTCTTCAGGTGATGCTATCTTCTTTTACTTAAATGGAAAGCATACATTTAAAGTTTATACGTTATCAAATAGTTCTGCAAATTATGACTGCTATACAACCTATACGCCAACGCCCCCGTCCGGCAACGTAATCTCTGGTACAGTTACATATATACAATTTACAGGTATCACTACTTGCTATAGTTACTTTAAACAGACCCACCTTCCAAATGGTCTAAACTGGAGTGTAAATTATGACAATGTAGTTGGAAGCACGTCTATGCAAAAGCCATCGGCATCTAATTCAAGTGGGGCTGCAAATCCAAAAAGTAATTTAGCGATAGAATTTATAACCTCCAACCCAGGCGGAGTTATAACTACTTATTTATTTTACGTCTCTAATGTAAAATTAACGTCTAATGCGTGTACAACTGTGTATGAACCTTCTCCATCTTCTGGTTCTTTAACAGAGGGCTCAAATCAAAGTATAATGTTTTCAATGAGTTCTGATACATGTGTTACTACCTTCAACGAGAGTGGTTTACCAACTAATAAAGAATGGAATGTTACTTATGACACTATCACGCACACCTCTCATATTCCAACTATAACATTTACGACCGGGCCAGGGTCTATGCCTTATTCTGTTCCTTCCATTTCAAATTCTACTGCAGGATGCACGACCACGTACACCCCTTCACCTTCTTCCAGTAACTCGTTATTGGCAGGATCAGAACTTCAAATCTCTTTTGCAGAGGACTCAAGTTGTATAACAACATTTAATGAAACTGGATTGCCTTCCGGTACCTGGTCAGTTTCTTATGATGGGAATAGCAGCTCTGCATCTACAGGATCAGCAATAACTATGAAGTTTAGTGGCAAATCTATACTAAACAGTTATACTGCAACTGCGTCTGTATCTGGTTTAGCGTGTACTTCTTCTGCGTCAGTAGAACAGGGTTCCTCTTACACCTTTTCATCATGGTCTTGTACAACTACATTTAACGAAGAATACCTTCCGTCAAATACTGGCTGGTCCGTAGATTATGCCAGTGATACAGTAACCTCAACTTCATCTTCTTTGGCCGTTACTTTTAGTACTACACAAGTATCTACGCAGTCATTTACGGTAAGTAATTCTGGTGCTTACTATCCTTATCCTTCAGCTGGAAGCGTAGAAGAGGGAGCAACCTATAACGTAATACCCTTTACCGACACGCCTTGCACTCTTTCCAATTTTGATGCATCTAGCCCCCACCCTATCAATGCATATTGTGTTGGAGGATCAGAAGCAGAAGTTTCTGCTTACAGTGGATTCGGAGGAGAAAGCTTTAAAATAGTGGGTGCCAACGGAGAAACATACGCTTCTGATAGCATTACTAGTACTTTTTCACCATTCTCTAACGTTTATGCTTTACCACTTCAGGCGTATCATGTTAGTGTTAATAGTACTGCGAGCTCAGGTTTCTTCGAGTCTACTTTCAAGTTATTCCTTCCTATAGATGAGGCACAAGGAACTAGTCAGAATACTCAAACTACGCTGTCTATTAACTCTAATTATGTAAATAGTTATCTATGTGGCGCTGCAGGCAGGACGCTATACTATTATTATTGTACAGCTGCTGCGCATGTTACTGATGTCGGCAATAATCTCTCAGTCGTTGGGGGATCAGGCTCCAGTTTTGTCTATAGCGGTGAGTATGCCTCTGCCATGTTACTTGGATTTAATGATGATAAGCAAACTTTCAACTATGATGCTTCTAATGGATATGCTACTTCAAGTGGTGTTAGTGTCAGTTATAATGTACCTTCAGATTACTCAGTCGTTCTTATAATGATAGCAACTGGTAATATGAACCAGTATAACAACATAATTTTGCCTTCAGGGTATCAGTCTTCGTTTACTGTAGATAACAACGGTTACTCAAACGTCACTGCATATGTTTATAACGCTCAGAATGCCGGTACATATCTACTCAATGTATCTGCTCCTACAGGTAGTGGTCATAATGCAGTCTCTGAGGAAGTACTTGTTTTTAACCCCCTTTCACCTCCCTAATATGAGAGTAATAGGCGCATTTTCCAGCGAAGCTCTTGAATAGCACAATAGTTTGTACTAGCCCTGCTTCATCAGGAACCGGAAAGCATTGACGTTTGCTGTCTTTATTTATGAATATTCAAAAGGTCTTTCTCTCTTTATTTGTTCATTTTCAGCAATTTTATACTCTGCTTCCAACAATCTTCTTTAATTCATTTATAACGAACTCCAATTTTCTTCAGGGTGTTACTAACTTGATTTATTCAATTAAGGTTCAGATAAAAGTTTTTATTCTAAGTGCCAGATAATATCTAATATGGCGTTTAAATTCAAAAAGACTTTATATCTATATGCAGGGGTTGCATTGATAATCGCCGCTGTAATTCTTTACTTTGGCTTTTTTCAATCAAGCGCTTTAAAATCAGTTCCAACGGTTACTTCAAACTCTTCAAATATTCAAATATATCCAATTAAATATAGTATAAGCAACAACAGTTATGTAAGCAGTGATGTAAACTTTACCTTTACAAGCTTTTTCTCCCCTTGGAACCAAAGCAGTAACACTTTTTCCAATACATATAACAGTTTAACACTTATACCTACGATAACCGATCAATCTAACCCTTTTAAGCTTGCTAGGCCGGTATACCTGCAGTTTTCGGTAAGTTCAACACCTCTAAGTTTATCACAAATTCAGAGTCAGATAATCTCATATATCACGCAAGTAACCCAAAAGACAAACTACTCCTTAGAAAATATTACAATAGGGGGATTCAATGGAAGCGAGATAAAAGTAGCAAATAACAGTTTTACCAATGCAACATTATACTTTGCATTCACAGTCACTAACAGCACTCTCTATTCATTTACCCTTCTTTCGTCAAATTATACGCTAACCAATCAGGCTGTCAGCGCCTTTTCGGAAATACTTAAAACAGTTTCCATACATCCTGTAAACGGAAATTGAATAAACTTATATATTAAGTAAGATTTTCTAGTTTATGAATAAGAATATAGAAGAAGTAAAACTAGATTTTAATGGATTGAATATTATAGTCGGGCAGTCACATTTCATTAAAACCGTAGAGGACTTATACGAAGCTTTGATAACCTCTTCCCCAGGCATTGAGTTTGGAATAGCCTTTAATGAGGCATCCGGCGATAGATTAATAAGAAAAGACGGAAATAACCAGGAATTGGTCAAAAAATCGACAGAATTTGCCGAAAAGATAGGCGCGGGTCATTCCTTCGTGATTTTACTGAAAAATGCATATCCAATAAATGTCTTGAACAGAATTAAACAAGTAATGGAAGCCGTAAATATCTATGCAGCCACCGCAAACCCATTAACCGTTTTAGTGTATGATGATAATAACGAAGGCAGAGGCATAGTCGGGGTTATAGATGGTAAAAAACCATTGGGTGTAGAAAAGGAAACCGACAAGGAAAAAAGACATAAATTTTTAAGAGACATAGGCTATAAAAGATAAAATTTGCCTTTTTATAATTTTAAAGTCGGGGTAGTACAGCGGTAGTACGCCGCCCTCATGAGGCGGAGGTCATGGGTTCAAATCCCATCCCCGACATGCTTAATAGCTAATTCTTATAAGCTTTAATTGGGCTCTAAAAACGTTTAAGTTATATTACTTTAGATAGAAGCATTATAATGAATAATTCTTCTATTTTTGACCCGTAGCAAGCTTTATTTACTCCTTTTATCCTATATTAGTTAATAGTCAATATAATCAAATTGGACTTTATGGATAAAGGAAAAGAATTTAATTCAAGGTTAGATAAGCTGCTGGCTTCTGCGAAAGATGAAGAAATACATTATGAATTAGCAGACAAGTATGTGGCCTCTCTTAAACAGATATACAGCGAGAAAGGTAAAACGGCAATTTTTAATTCAGTACTTCATTCTGCGTATAATAAGAAAGAAAAACGATTAAATGAAGAATTCATAAAGAACTATAAAATATTCCCTTTGTATAATAAGCTAATTAAATTAAATACGGACAACAATGAAAATGCAATGGAACTATATAAAACAAATAGGAATATGAGTAAGTGGCACAGAGCAAATTCAATATTAGGGTTTGGGGCAATTTCATCTTCTATTGCTGCAGGTCTGTCTCTTTATTACTCTTCTTGGATAGGGGCGAATTATTCTTTAGAAGCAATTAGGCTAGCTTTAACCTTGTGTTTAGGCTATTTAGTTAGTAAATCTGTAAGAGAAACATACTTAAATGCCTATGAAAGTAAACTTAAGCAATTAAGCCCGCAAAATATATAATAAATTAATTTAATTTTTCTAATATAGGATGTTTTTATTCTTTAAATTCTATTATTTTACATGGAATATGCATTCTTTTGGGGGTTGGTAACAGGCTTAATAATAATTTCTATTGTTTCTTTCTTTGTACTCAAGTACCTTCTGAAGAAGAAAATCGAGCAGTGGGAGAAGTATGAGATGCAGAAAGCCCTCGAAAAGACGGTTAATATACAAAGGCCGATATTGAAAGGAAAAATAAGCGAGCAGCTTTACCCTATTTTATATGAAAAAGAGGGAGACTTATCTGATCTAAGGTTTCTGGGTAATCCAATAGATTACATAAAATTTGAAGGCCTTTCAAACTTAAGCGAAACAGGCAAAGTAAAAATCAAATTCATAGAAATAAAAACAGGAAACTCAAAATTAAATAAGAACGAAGAGGCCGTAAAACAGGCAGTTCAAGGCAAGGAAGTATATTGGGATGAAATAACTATATAATAGTAGTGATATCTCTATAAAATTATACATTTATATGCGTTTAAATTTTATGACCAACATAGTATATAGTGGATATAAAAAGTTTTTTTGAACCAGATAGCATAGCGGTAGTGGGCGCGTCAAGGGATCCCAATAAGGTTGGCAGTGCCGTTTTGAAAAATTTAATAATAACTTTTCGTGGAAAAATATTTCCAATTAATCCATTTGTTGACGAGCTGCAAGGCTTAAAATCCTATAAATCAGTACTAACTGTAAAGGAAAAGATAGACATTGCACTAGTTGCCGTTCCGGCAGAGAAGGTTTTAGGGATATTAAAAGAATGCGAGAAAGCTAAAATTCCCTTAGCTGTGATACTTAGTGCTGGCTTTAATGAGATAGGGGGAGAGGGTACAAAAAGAGAGCAAGAAATCAAAAAATTTCTCTCAAAGGCAAAGCTAAGGATAATAGGTCCAAATTGTTTGGGTATAATAAACACAGATCCCAATTTCAATGCAACGTTTTTAGATCCAAATTCAAAAGTTATTAAGGGCCATGCCGGGTTTATTTCTCAGAGCGGAGCATTATTGAGTGCCGTAGTAGATGATGCCTCTACAAATAATATAGGCTTCAGCAAGATAATAAGCATAGGAAATGCTACCGATATAAGCGAAGCAGATATAATAGAAAGCTTCAAGACAGATGAAAAAACGAAGGTATTAGCGCTTTATTTGGAGGGCTTAAATAATGGAAATGCGTTTCTTAAGGCCGGGCTTTCGTTCTCACACGAAAAACCGTTATTAATACTTAAAGGCGGCAAATTCAAGTCAACTTCAACAGCAGTCTCTTCTCATACAGGGTCAATGGCAGGAGATTATAAGGCATATGAACTTGCCTTTAACAGGATAGGGGCAATTTCTGTAGAAAATATAGACGATCTATTTAATTTTATGAGAGATGCTCCAAATATAAGAATAAATTCAGATGAAGTTATAATTGCCACTAATGCAGGAGGAGCGGGCGTTGTGACAACAGACCATATAATAAAAAGCGGTTTGAAGCTTGCAAAGTTTAATGACAAGCTTTTGAATGAATTATCAAAAGCCCTTCCTAAAGAAGCCAACATACATAACCCCGTAGATATGGTTGGAGATGCTACCCCTGAACGATACAGAGATACTTTGGAGATACTTGCGCAGCAGAACAAGCCCATAATCATACTTTTTTCCCCGCAAGAAATGTCACAGCCTTTAGAAACTGCAAAACAGATTTATGAAACCCATCTGCGGTACCCTTCTGTTCCTTTCCTTTCTGTCTTCCTTGGCGGATCGAGAGTAGACAAAGCTAGAAAATTCCTACTTGAAAGAAACATGCCAATATATGAATACCCTAACGAAGCGGTCTTTATGATCAAAGGCTTATTTTCATACTACTCTCACAGGGTCCAGACGTTTAAGAGTATAGAAAAGGAAAAGCTAAAGTATAAGGATCTTAAAATAAAGAGCAATATTTTTGGAATGGATGCCAAGAAGATATTTGACTCAGTCGGGATAAAAAGTGCAGAAGGAGTAAAGTTTACTTCATATAAAGAATTGGAAAAAAGCGCGGAAAAAATAGGATACCCTTGTGTTTTAAAAATAGAATCCAATTACTTAGTGCATAAGGATAAAGTAGGGGCGGTTATACTCGGAATAAACGACAGAAAAGCCTTATTGGATTCATTTACAAAGCTTTCGAAGGTAACAAAAGAACAGAAAATAACTAAACCCTCTTTTGCACTTTATGAGGATATAAGCAGATTTGGGGAAGACAAAATGGAAATACTTTTAGGAGCACACAGAGACCCGCAATTCGGATCAATGATCGCAATCGGGTTAGGAGGAGTATTTGCCAATGAATTAAATGAAACAATGTTTCTTCTTTCGCCAATTTCCGATCAGGATATAGATGAGTTAAAAGCTTCAAAATTAGGCAGAATAATAAGCGAATTTGCAAGCGAAGGCGTTTTTAACGAATTAATAGGATACCTATTTAAATTGGATAAACTTATGGCTGCAAATAATAACGTAAAGGATATAGACTTAAATCCTATAATACTGCTAAAAGACAAATTATTTGCAACAGACTTTAAAATTTTCGTTTGAAATGCTTAAGTTTTACTTTGTTTTAAACTATTTAAACTAAAAAAACCAGTTTAATATATGGCTTTAAAATTGAAAAGTATTGGCTCAACTTACGGTTTAAAAGTATACACCGACAACGGAACTTATTTCGGGGAAATAGATGAGGCCGTTCTTCAGGACAATCGGATAGTCAGCTGGAGGATTAAGGCAGGCAGTTCTTCCAATTTATCAAAGATGATAAAGGGCGCAAAAGGCGCTATAATCCAACATAGCTTAGTAAGGGCCATCGGCGATATCTTTATAATATCCAACATAGTGACCTCACAGTCAGAGCAGGAAACTTCAGAATCAGAATAAGTTTTTAAATCAGGAAAAGCTTAACTTTAAGTTTCAGTAAAAACTAATATTGTTTATGGATAATAATTTCAGCATATCTTTTAAGACTACAGACGATATAAAAATACCTTCCAAGATAGTAGACCAAGTAATAGGCCAGGAAGCCGCAGTTGAAATCATAAAAAAAGCGGCAGTTCAACGAAGAAATGTTCTTTTAGTAGGTGCGCCCGGAACTGGTAAAAGTATGTTAGGGCAGGCTTTATCACAGCTACTTCCTGCTGAAAAATTAGTCGATATTCTTGCATTTCCCAATCAAAAGGACGAAAATGAACCCATTATAAAGACAGTTCCAGCCGGGGAAGGGAAACGAATAGTCAATCAAGCAAAAGCTAGGAACATGTCGGCCTTAGGCGGCGGTAATAATATGATAATTTTTCTAGGTTTTATAGTTGCCTTCTTTATAGCTACATATGTAGTTAGCATCCTAGTTTCTAATCAAAAAAATCCGATACTTGCAGCCGCAAATCAAATTTCAGGCACGTTGTTCATAATAACAATGCTTATAGGTTTTCTTTTTGTCCTTTTAATGTACAGGCTTGGCAGGACATCTTTAAAGGTTAGTGTCCCTGCCCCAAAGCTTCTTATGGATAACTCGGCTGCAAAATTTGCTCCGTTCATAGATGCAACAGGTGCAAAGGAAGGTGCGCTTTTAGGGGATGTTCAGCACGATCCTTTCCAATCGGGAGGATTAGGTACTCCTGCTCATGAGAGGGTAGTTCTTGGAGACATACATAAAGCGAACGGTGGTGTTCTTTTCATAGATGAGATAGCAAACCTTTCGCCGGAAACACAAATCCAATTGCTTACTGCGATGCAGGAAAAGAAATTAACAATTACCGGTAGAAGTGAAAGGAGTGCAGGTGCAATGGTGAAGACAAATCCTGTTCCATGTGATTTTATCCTTGTAGGAGCGGGTAACCCAAATACTTTAAGCGAGATGAGTCCCGCTTTAAGGTCTAGGATAAGAGGGTATGGCTATGAAATTTACATGAACGAGACAATGCCAGATACAATAGAAAATAGGAACAAAATAGCTAGATTCGTTGCGCAGGAAGTAAGTAAGGATACAAAGATACCTCCTTTTTCAAGAGATGCAGTTATCGAAATACTGAATGAGGCAAGAAGGAAATCAAATAGAAAGGAGTCATTAACTTTAAAGTTAAGAGAGTTAGGAGGGGTAATAAGGGTTGCGGGGGATATTGCTGTAGAAAACAAGCATTCCATCGTGACTAGAGACGACGTGCTCAAATCAAAGAGCTATGCGGGATCATTTGAGCAGCAAATAGCTTCTAGGTACATAAAGGAAAAGAAGGATTATGATGTTATCCAGGTTAAAGGATCTAGAATAGGCAGAGTAAACGGCTTAGCTGTTATAGAAAATTCAGATTCTGGTTTAATGTTGCCAATAGAAGCGATAGTTACGAAAAGTATGAGAAGAGGTTCGGGAGAGATAATAGCAACAGGTAAATTAGGTGAGATAGCACAGGAAGCAGTAAAGAATGTCTCCGCTATAGTGAAACTGTACTCAAACAAGCCATTAACCGACTATGATATACACATACAATTTTTACAGGCTTATTCTGGAGTGGAAGGAGACAGCGCAAGCGTAAGCGTTGCGGTAAGCATATTATCTGCACTTACTAACATACCTATAAAACAGTCGATAGCTATGACCGGCTCATTGTCAATCTGGGGCGAAGTTTTGCCTGTTGGAGGGGTATCAGCAAAGGTAGAAGCCGCAATAAACGCAGGGATAAAAGAAGTTATAATACCCGCTTCTAATATAGATGATTTAGTTTTATCTGATCCAAAATCAGTAAAAATAACGCCAGCAAATTCAATAACGGATGTAATAGAACATGCTATGGTTGATAACTCTCAGAAAACTAAATTACTAAATACCATAAAAAAATCGTTGAAAATAAACTATGACCAAAAGTAAGGTCTTCTCACACGTATTCGATGAAGAAACGCTAAGGAATGTAAATAAATTACAAGGGGATGGCTATATAAGCAATCTTTTAGGGCCGATAGGAACAGGTAAAGAATCATATGTTTTTTACAGTAGGGACTTTCACGATAAATTAGTTGCAGTCAAGATACACAGGCATAATATAGACGCATTCAAAAGTATTCCTTCATATATACGTTTGAGAGGGAGAAAAAGCGGCGGTTTCATAAAACAGATAAACGATTGGACAAGATTTGAATACAACTTTCTTTCAAAAGCATATAAACTAGGGGTAAATGCCCCCGAACCCATCCGCTGCTATGAGAATATTATAGTAATGCAGTTTATAGGAACCGAGGGCAATATAGCTAAACAAGCAATCAAAGATGACAATTTTGACGTAGACAGATGGTATAAATTGATTACAAAAATTATAATAGATATGGCAAAAAACGGAATGATACACGGAGATCTAAGTCCTTATAATATATTGAACTATAGTGGTGAGCCTTTTATCATAGATTTTTCGCAGGCATTAAAACTTTCTTCTTCAACTGTTAATTTTTTGATTAGGGATATAACTAACATAAACAACTGGTTTTTGTCGTTGAAGTACAAAAACCTTAAAGAATTAAAGGATATAATCGGAGAAATAGGCTGGAAAGATGAAAACTAAAGAAGAGAAGGTTTACTTTTTATTGACGAAAATCCCAAAAGGTAAAGTAACCACTTATGGCAGCATCGCCGCAAAACTTGGCATATCTGCAAGAGAAGTTGGTAAAATACTAAGTAGAAATGAGCATCCGGATAAATTTCCATGCTATAAGGTTGTAAGGTCTGATGGGGGCTTAGGTGGCTATACGATAGGAAATAGGAACGATTACAGTACTCTGAGGGTTAAAAAGAAAAAATTAATAAAAGATAGAGTCAGATTTAATAAAAACAAAGTAGATGCGTCCTGCGTATTTTATGTCTAATTAATTGTCTGTATCTTTAATTTTTAAGTAATCGCTGGGTGCAGGATTCGAACCTACGCAGGGAAAATCCCAACTGGCTCTCAAGGCCAGCGCTTTAACCGCTCAGCCAACCCAGCATTAATTTAACTATAACTTCATTGTTAAATATAAGTATGTTTATTTTAAATTATATCTGTTATGATAACAAAAGTAAAGGGGTTTTCCTTAGATAGAACATTGAGCTCCGGGCAAATATTCTCATTTTTTAATGTGGATAAAAACTGGTATTCATTCATAGATAAACCCTTGGAAATAAGGCAGGAGGGAGATAAATTAGTTTATTCAGGTTTATCTGAAGCTAATGTAAAGGAGCTTTTAGGGCTTAATGATCCTATTAATAATATAAAAGCAGAAGTGGACAAGGATGATTTTATAGACAAAGCCATACGCTATTCTAGTTCTTTACGTGTAGTAAAAAGCGGGGTATGGCCTGCAACTCTTGGTTTTGTGCTTTCAATTCAGTCCAGTGTGAATCTTATCTTAAGAAGGATAAAAGCTATGTCCAACTATTATGGCAGAGACGGAGAGATAAATGGTAGACTATTAAAAAGTTTTCCATCATTTGAAGCGATATATGAAAAAGGATATGATAAACTGAAACAATTTAATTTAGGATTTAGGACAAGATTCGTTTTCTCTGCAGCAGAGTACTTTTATAAAAATGAGATAAGCAGTAACTTTAGAGTAGAACAGCTAAGGGACAGCCTTACAAATGTATACGGCGTTGGAGAGAAAGTGCTGGATTGCATACTGCTTTACGGTATACATGACCTCACTTCCTTTCCAATGGATGTTTGGATTCTTAGGACTTTATCCTTGTATTACAGTAACATTTTAGGGAAAGCAAAAAGCTACAAGGATAAAAGAAAGGCAATGACCGATTATTTTGGGAGATACGCGGGATATGCACAATTGTTTATATATGACTATTCAAGATTGAATTCAATACGTTCTAGAATTTAACTGCCTTTAATTCATTAAGACTATCTTTTATTACTCTATCTAAATCAACGGTCTTCTCCAATTTTTTTATGGTTTCAACATTAGATTTAGTAGCGGGGTTGTTTGATACTATTGAGCAGCAGTCTTTGTATTCCTCTATTGAAAGGTCATACAACCCATACTTTATTGACTTGTCTATTATCTCTCCTTTGTTATAACCTATAAAAGGCCTAAAAACAGGCAGTTCTATGCCAAAACTTATTGCATTTATATTCTCTATGGTCTGCGATGCTACTTGTGACAACGCGTCTCCCGTTACTATTGCCATATATCCCTTGTCTTTGCTTATTGCTTCAGCTAATTTCAAAAGGAATCTTTTAAAAAGTACTAATTCGTATCGTTTCTCTATTTTTAGGGCCGCAACGCTAAAATAATGAAAAGGAACTAAATAAAGGTTTAAACCTTGTTCTATGTCGCTTAATTTCTTTGAGATAGTGCTTATTTTACTTTGGAGCGCAAAATCTGGAGAGTTTAAAGCATATACATGAAGTAAATCTACTTTCGAGCCCCTTTTCATCATTTCGATAGGGGCTATGGCAGAATCTATGCCTCCCGAAAATAATGAAAGTAGTTTTCCTGAGCTGCCTACAGGTAACCCCCCAATGCATTTTTCAATGTTGTAATTTATTATAAATGACTTATTCATTATCTCTATTCTTAACTTTTTGCCGTTTTTATCGAATCTAAGCCGCAATCCTCTTGCGATTTCTTCTTTTAATTTCAAAGAGGTCTTTTCATAGGTTTTATCAACCCTTTTAACATCAATGTTTACATTCTTGTTTTCACCGACAGTTTTATTGATTAATTCCATTAACTTCTTTTCATCTCTGTCAATTTTATAAGCCTCGCTTATCCAAGCTACTCCCGGCGTCAATTTTATTTTGTTTATGTCTTCAATGCTGTAATCCTCTAGTATGAGCCTGCTTTCAAGTGTTTCGATCGGCTTTCCTACTTTATTTTTTATATTTTTTATTAAAAGGGCTTGAAAATAGCCCCTTTGTTTTCCTTTTAGCGCTATCTCATCATAATGAATAGAAAGTATTTTTTTCATACATCTAGAACTACCTTGCATTTAATTAATCCTTTTTCCTTTTTTATGTCAAGATCATGTAAAGTAGCCGCTTTTACGTCCACTAAAAATTTGTCCTTTAAGTCTGCAAGGTCTTCTCCAGTTGCTTGGCATCTAAGATTTAATTTTTCGTCTATCTGTATTTTTGAGTCTGTAATCAGTATATTTTTGTAGTCTTTATAGAACACGATTTTATTTATGAAATCTATTACAAGCAAATCTAAACTTTTAGAATGTATGCTAAAGTTTATCTTTTTATTTCCAGTCATCTCCGAATTTAACACCATTATATTTG
Source organism: Nanobdellota archaeon (assembly GCA_021798355.1). Lineage (GTDB taxonomy): Archaea > Nanobdellota > Nanobdellia > Parvarchaeales > Parvarchaeaceae > Parvarchaeum. Next base: position 21,494 of record JAJZMG010000002.1, read on the forward strand.
AAACAGCAATTGTTATGTTTCTGAATAACTCATTCAGGTTTTTTCCGTATGCTATTAAAGCTATATCTGCAGTTGCTTCATTCTTTAGTAGCTTATACCTTTCCATTATCCCTTTATGTTTCCTATAGGTTTAAGGCTAAGTACTTTACGGCTTATCCCTGCTTCATCCATTGAATTTACTACCTCATTTATATCTTTATACGCAGAACCACCTTCTTCCGTTAGTCCGGTAAGGCTATTGGCTTTAACATATATCCCCTTTGTTTTCATGCTTTCAAGCAGTTTATCAGGGTTTATAGCGCTTCTTGCTGCTACCCTGCTCATTGTTCTTCCACTTCCGTGAAGAGTTGTGCCAAAGCTATCTTCTTCTGCTTTTTTAGTACCAATACAGAGGTAAGATCCTGTTTCCATACTCCCCCCGACTATTACCGGCTGTCCAATCTGTTTAAGAACCCCGGTCAATTCTTTGTTTCCAGGTCCAAAGCTTCTTGTGGCGCCTTTTCTATGCACAATTACCTTTGTTTTTTTATTTTCAATGTCGTATTCTTCTAGTTTAGCAGTATTATGTGAAACATCATAAACTACATCCAATCCCAAATCATTTTCATTTCTTTTGAATATTTTCTTAAACGCCTCACGTATCTGGTATGTTATTATCTGTCTATTAACAAAAGCGAAGTTTATCCCACATGACATTGCCTTAAAGTAATCTTGGCCTTCTTTAGAATTAAAAGGGGCGTATGCCAATTGCTTATCCTTTAATGTTATATCCTGTCTGGAGGAGTAGTCCAAGAATTTTTTTATGTAATCACTTGCTATCTGGTGCCCAAAACCTCTAGATCCCGTGTGGAACATTACAACCACCTGTTCCTTAATTATATCTAAATCCAAAGCATTTGCAATTTCTCTGTTAAAATCTTTGTTTATAACCTGTATCTCTAGGTAATGATTTCCAGACCCAAGTGTTCCAAGCTGTTGTTTTCCTCTTTTAAAGGCATCTTCACTTACTTTTGAAAAATCTGCAGATTTTATACTCCCTTTTTCTTCAGTCCTTTCTTTGTCCTTTTTTGTAGCATAACTATTCCTTAACGCCCAGTCTATACCCTCTTCTGCTATCTCTTTTAAGGAGGGTTTTCCTAAATTTTTCAGATTTGGTAGGCTTTGTGAAGAATTTGAGCCTACTCCCGCAGGTACCATCTTAAACAAAATATCAACTAATTCTTTTATCTTAGGTTTGACTTCTTTAAGAGTTAAATTTGTTTTTATTAGCCTCATACCGCAATTTATGTCAAAGCCGATGGCACCAGGTGATATTATCCCCTCTTCCATATCAAACGCCCCTGCCCACCCAACTGGAACACCATAGCCAATGTGAGCATCGCTAAACAAATAGGAATACTTAAGTATGCCAGGTAGGGAAGCGGCATTTGCAGCTTGGTTAAAGACCTCTCCTTCCATATTTTTTAGAATATTTTTATTGGCGTATATTTTTATAGGGACATTTCCAGCTTTTTTTGATTCCCAGGTATTCTTATCAATTTCTTTTAATGAATTTCTTATCTCTCGTATTTCCATTTATCTTAATACAGATTATCAGATAAATATTAGCCATTACTCATGTTGTTATATCCTTTTATCACGTGTATATTACCTTCATCCTGCTTCATTTTGTTTATTTTTTCAAGTAACTCCGTTTTATCCATCTTTTTGCTGCATAAAATGATTGTGTTGCCTGATCCAAAGGGGTTGTTTACAAGGTATACTTTAAAGTGTTTCTTGAGCTTTCCTATGTAATTTTGAAAGAAGATTATTGCCTTAAAGCTCATTGCATAGTTTATAGCAAGTACTCCGTCCTTTGTTAATATATTATTAATATCTTCTATTGTTTTCTCTTCAAGAAAGTTATCAGGTATCTTGTCCCCATCATACGCATCTAAAAATACTAGTTCATATCTTTTCTTACTTTTTTTAATAAATTCCGTTCCGTCTTCTACAAAAATATTTATC
>JAJZMG010000012.1 GCA_021798355.1 Nanobdellota archaeon
CACCGCATAAAGGCACGTAATAATTACAGCCGCTGGTTTCATCTACAGCGTTTAAAGACGGGTTTCCGTCGCTAAGTGAACTTACGGTTTCTCTGCTTTGGTATGCAGTTTCATTTTGGTAATTACATACTGCTAAGTTATTAATTACCGGCTGTCCATACTGTGCCGTGTATTTACACTGCTGTACAAAACTTACCTCGCAGTTTCTAACACCTGAAGAGGGATAACCGAAGTAAGTTACTGTATAACTCGAATTTAGAAGTTTATCCGATGGCGCGATATATTCTGCGTTTCCATTGCTCCCGTTGGTTATGAATACTATCTGCAGAGGATAACTGCCATTGTAATTATCATTTATATAACTTATTATCGACGAATAACTTAAACCGTTGTTTTGGCTAATTATAGTACCTTTATAACAGTTGAAGATTTGGTTTATATTTTTAGAAGAGATTATTTCTGAGCCCATTGCAGCATTTCCTCCAGAAAAAAGACTGAAACAGGATGAGGCTTCGGTATAAAACGAAGAGGCAAAACCCGAGATCGTTTTCTCATTTACATTCGCCGTTTGAAGACAGTTTTTTTGTACTTGAGCAGACTGGGTTGGACTTACTAATATATTTGAAAATCCAAATAATGATGTAGCATAAGTAAATGGCGCCAAAAAACTATTTACTATCTTGTACTGCGTAAAGGCAGTAAAGCAGCTTAACCCAAAGCTTAGTGTGCCAAAAGAGGTAATTATAGAAAATGAAAGCACGGCAAGTATTACTCCCGCAATTACAACTAGCATAATAAAAACTATTGTAAGAAGTATGCCCTCTTCCATTTAAGACCCTCCTAGAATATTTCCAAAATACGAGAATGGAGAACTACTGTGTGAGCTAGCATAGAATAGAATTATTACTAAACTTATGGCTGCAAGAGCGGTTACTACTACAAGTATTATCCAGATAAGACGCCATTCTACACTTCCTTTTGTATTCATATCATTGGCCTACACATGCAGCACAGTATGGTCCATCTCCTGATATACAAGCAGGCACGTTTATGGCGCAATTTTGTATATCTGTCGCGTTGTTTGCAACTACTGTGCTTTCCGAACAACTAAATAAATCCGCGGTATTAGTTGGAGATACTAGACTACATGCGCTTGTTATGTTTGCAGGAGGGCTAGCAATACAGCTTTGAACCGCAGAATTGCTTCCCTGCCCGTTAACCCAGTTATCATAATAACACCAGTGCCTTATACATGTCTGTTTTGCTGTGGCTGCATTAAAGCAGGCATTTTCATCATAACAACGAAAAAGTGCAGTACCTTCCATCCTATTTGCATATCCATACTCGGCACTTGTGAACTGATTTTGGAGCAGAGCCGTTGTGGAATCGCAGCCTATTGGGAAGATGGAGGAGTAATTGTTATAAAACAGGAAAAACATTGTAAGGGCTATTATTATCCCTATCAGCACTTCGAAGAAAAGAAACTGTTCAACATCCATTTCATTCTTAGCAAGTATTAATTTAAATTGTTTTTATAACGGCATGCTTTTAGGCAATAGCCGCTTATTGGCAAATACTTACAATAAACTGCTACAAATTATATTATATTTTTGTCAGCCATTACTACTTCAAACCATTTATTTTTACCGTCTTCTATTAGAAAGTAAGACCCAATAACCTGCATGTTTTTGTATACTTTTAAAGCCCTGTTTCTTGCTATTTCCTCCTTGCTAATATCTAATTTGTAGTATAATCCGCTTTTACTGGGCCTTCTTGCATGGTTTGGCCTCGGTCTTCTAAAATCTCCCTTGCTTACTCTTGCCCTTACAACTATGTAACCCTGCTTAGCTTTGTAACCTACAGTTTTAGCTTTCGCTATTTTTGTAGGCCGTTCTATTCTCTGTATTATAGGTTGGTTTCTTACCTCTTGAAGTATTTCCTTCTTTCTTTCATCGTTCTTATACAGAGCAATCTCATTAGCATGTACATATTTATACGATCCCATAAGGGATAAATTAAAACATGCAAGTATAAATATCTAACTCTGTTCAATTTATTATATTCCCGGCCGATGCGATAACCGGAGAGTATGAAATATTAGTGGGAGTATAATATATATAGCCGTTTCCATTGAAAGAACTGCCGAAAGAAACGGAGGTTAGGTTGCATTCCGTAGATTCTAAAGCAGGTAGGTAAGTTTTTGAGCATACAAATCCCGTATAATTTACGCCGGAGATTACCATAGATATCCCGTCTATATTTACATTTTCATTTAACAAGTTCTGAAATTTGATATAAAATAGCGATTTTGACGAGATGTAACCCTGTTGAACGATTTGAAATCCAGAAAATCCCGAATAGCTTGGAGTGGTAGTCGTTCCTGTCAATCCGGGGTAGAATGTGAGGATTATATAGAATACGGACCCTATAACTAAAATAGCCAAACTATAAATTAAAACCATCTCAAGTGATTCTTGCCCTTTCATATCTTTTTTACGGGTTTTTTAAATATAAGTATGTCATTATAACTAAGGAAATGTTTAGTTTTTACAAATTTAAATAGCCTTGGGCGGGTTTCGAACCCACAACCTCCTGCTTACGAAGCAGATGCTCTGCCATTGAGCTACCAAGGCATAATATTAAGAATTATCACTTACAATAAAAGTATTTAATACCGTATAAATCTATTATTTTCGATACCTACTATCAAATAGTAAAGTACAGATAATGTTTGGATTAATATAAAAACCTGGAAAATAATTGGATTTAAAGGATAAGGGGTCTAAATACAGTTGGTGACAAAGTTAAGCTTTGAAAGTTTTAAATTCAACCTCTTTTTTGTTTATATCCCTTTTATAATTTTCATTGCTTACTACGTGATTCCTAACTGTGAAAGCCCTTCCGCAGTAAAAGCACTTTACTTCCTTTAAAGCAGAAGTTTTTCTGTATTTGCCGCATTTCGGGCATTTTACAATTCTATACTCAGTCATATCTTAATCAACTGCTTTGCTACGTTTATGATGTCCTTAGCTGCAAAACTCCCAGAAGAAGACAAAACTAAAGGTATTCCTATCTTTAGTGCATTGTATACCTTGTTATCTTCTCTTACTTTCCATACGTTTTTTATATCCATTAAATCTCTTGTTTCTTTTTCTGTCATTTGATCTTTTATCCTGGAGTTTACTTTGTTTATAACAAGGCCAATTACGTTAATATTTGCACTTTCCAGTTCTTCCTTTAGTTTTTTTGCCTCTATCATTGAGGTTATGTCCGGGTTAGAGATTATAAGGCTGTTAGCATCCTTGATTAGTTTTATAAAGCTTAGCTCATAAGACGGCTTTGAGTCTATTATTATAAACTCATAGTTTTCTTTGAGTTTTTCAATGTAACTGTTTATGTTTATTAACTTGTGTAATGTTTTATTTTCTCCGCCCTTTGATACTCTGGATGGCAAAAGGTGGAAATTAGGGTTATCTCCCGTGTATATAGCGTTTTCAATTCTAGTTCTTTCATTTAATACATCATCCAAGGAATACTTAAACCCTACAAATCCGTAGTAAACTGCAACATGAGGGGTTTCTAGGTTTGCATCTATAAGCAAAGTCTTTTTATTTAGTTCAGAGATAGCCGCAGCTAAGTTTACAGACATAGTTGTTTTTCCTACGCCCCCTTTTGGGCTCATCACCACTATAACCTTGGCTGGCATATTAATAATAAAAGATGAACTAATTAATATCTATGGATGCAAATAAAAAGTGTGTAATATGCGGCAGAGCAGCTGTTTTTTACTCTAGCTACCTAAAACAAGAGCTATGTAAAAAGCATTTTGAAAGAATGCTAATAAAAAGAGTTAAGTCAAATATAAACCTATACAAAATAAATAACAAATCTTTCAAATTAGAAAATCAGAATAAATGTGGCAAAGAATTCCTTAAATTTATTTTTAAAGGCATGGAAAGTAGCGGCGGGAAAAAGCTATCTTCATATACCTTAGAAGACTTTGCAATTTGTGTTATGAAATTCTTTCTTTTTCATGATGCCGCAGATAAAAGAATAAATAACAGGAGCTTCAGCCCACTTTTTAATGTATCGGAGAATGAAATAATAAGCTTTTTTAATCTAAAGAATATTAAACTGCAGTCAGTTGATAGAAACAGAAAGGATAAAGTCGTATTGGACTTTTTAAAGGAAATAGAGGAAAGGAGGCCAGGTGGCATGATATCCGTGGTAAAAGTAGGAATGAAACTAGGGATTATTTGAGCCTATAATACTTCTTGTTAGCAGTATTTCCCCAGCTAAAGCTGCCAAGCTCATTTTTGTTTTCCACAGTCACTTTACCTTCTTTTAATGCGATATACAGATAATGGTAAATAATCCTGCTTGATGCTTTATTACCGCTTTTTTTAATCTCCTTATATATTTCATAACCAGTTTTCTCTTCCTTTGATAATGTAACAAGTATTCTGTCCATCAGCTCTTTATCTATTTTTCTTACCATCTTCAGCCGCACTGGGGCATGGATTCATTGACCGAAAGACATATGTAATTTAATATGTCGCTGTAAGCGGTCTTGTTATTTGAAAATCCCCCCACTTTATAATATTTGCCGTTGAATACTATCAAGGGTACCCTATCAACGCCTATCTGGTTGAATACATACACAGCGGAGTCAGGCAAATTGGAAGTAACATCACTATTGTAAGCAGATATGTTAAATTTCCATGCGCAGAAATAACCGCTATAAAATGTGTTGTTTTCCCACAATCCGAAAAGGGAAGTTACGTTTTGGAAAGAGTCAAGCGTAGAAGCACATGTTTTACAGTTATCCGCATAGTAAATAACGACTGACGACATGTTGGGAGAACAAAGGCCCGACATATTTATGCTTATTTTATGGAAGGAGTATAACTTGTTTATAGAATAAGTTTGGTAATAAAAAAATACTGATAAAATTACCAGTACAATGATTATTAAAGAATATACATAGTATTTAGGTTTAGTTAGCATAAAAGGACATGTTCAATTTTTTCATTTCACTGGCATTACAGTTGTTTCCGCTGTTTACTATGCATATATTTGTATAATTACCTAAGCTTTTGTACAGGTGGTCATAACTGGCTGAAGAAAAGTAATTAGGTGCTACAACTAGGTTGAATATTTTTGAATGTCCGCATTTGCTTGCGTTTATTAGCCTGTAAACCTGAAATTGTAAAGGGCTGTATATCGCCGTTTCATTTGCGTAGTCAACCACCGTTCCTTGTTTATTGAAAACTATATTTGCTGTCATCTGCTTCATTTCTAATATCGCCTTTATCATATCACTTGTGTTTATGCTGCTGTTAAATAATTTTAAGTCATATTTTAAAGGATCTACGATTGAGTAATTTTCCAGACCAGAGTCAACTATCTCAGTATAATAACTTTCCGCCTGCGAATATGAAAGGTTAAATAACTGGCCTATTTGTGTAGAATTCAAGTTTTTATTTATAAACTGGTAAAGCTGATTTTCTGCAGTCGTACAATTTGTATAGTTCTCAACACTACACATAGACACAAGGGCCATGTCCGTGATCAAACCGTTGTATTCACTCTGCAGTATACTCGAATTTATGGGCAGGTAAGGAAAAGCAGGCTCCATCTCATAATTGCAGCCGAATATAATTGAATTATTAGACAGCCCACCATAAAAATAATATAAATCTCTGTCCGATAACCCGCTTAAATTTATGTTGTAAGTGGATAGAAAATCCTGCAGCTTCACAACATTTGTAATATTCTGTTGGCTACTTATTGTGATTGGTTTAAATGGGTAAACGTATAATATTGCAGTAAATGTTGCAAGCAATATAATTATAACCAGCAATGTTTTTATTACCTTATTATTTTCCATCTGTTAATTTTTCGCTTATTTTCTTTGCAGTTTTTTCAGGGGAGTAATTGATCCTGGTTACCCCTAAAGCTTCTATTGGATCACGCTCTCCTGCAATAACTTCAATCTCAAAATGTTCCGTTCCAGATTGCTTTATATCGAATGTTATTCCCTTTGTAAATTTATTCATTATTTTTATTAACAGGTTTGCTATATCAAAAGCTATAACGTTGTCCAAATTTTCAATAGCGGAATGTTTTATCGTTGTTATTCTAAGCAGTTCGTTCTTTTTTGGGGAAAAAGGCACATATCCTATAATATTTTCAGTTTTGTAAACCTCTCTATTTCCTACGTAACTTAAGCTTTCACATATGTGGCATCTTTCTGCGCTGTGCTTAGGTATAGGCAGAATTACCAAATCCCAATAATCATGCCCATTCACATATCTACTTACCGATATATTTCTTCCGATATTATATCCCTTTAATTCATTAAGCCTTTCACTTACAATCAAAAGAAGTTTCTCTATGTCATCAGCTGAATAACTTGCAAAGTTTGCAGAGTGGCTTTCATCCTCTACGATTAGTTCTTCATATCCATGAGCATTTGAGTGCTTGAAGAATTTTCCCTCTAACTGGTATATAGAGGGTTGTACTCTATCCTTCATTTCATATATTTTTATATATCCCTTTTTGAACTCGATTGATTTTATTGCATCCCCTGCAGTCAAGCATTCCCTGCATCCTGTTTTTTCACTACTTATCAAATCAAAAGTTAAATCTACAGGGTCCATCCTAAATTCTTCCATCTATCCCTCCAGACTTCCTATTATTCTTGCGTATGCAGGTCTGGTTATAAGTAACCCTATTAAAGAAGCAAGTATTGTTGTAAGTGCAAACCCTGCGAACAGGCTTGCAGTTGAAAATAAGAGCGGGAACATTATAGCTGCGAACGAGAAAAATGAAACGAATATTATGAAAAATGCCCTGCCTATCCTCTTTTTAGTAACTGCGTATTCCAATTGCGAAGAACCTCTCCTCATCTCATCAGTTATTATTATCTGGTCATCAACTGATATACCTATACTTGCAATTATACCTGCCATACTCGGAATATCCAGCGTCCAGTGTATTGCCGCTGCAACGCCTATCACTATGAATATCTCGGTAATACTTGTAACCAGTATTAAAGATGAAATTTTGTAATCTTTGTATCTCAAAAATATTACTATGCTTACAAGTATGAACGCTATCAAAAGTAAAATATATATTTGGCTTATAAATTGGCTGCCAGCCGTAGGGGATACTGAACTTATTGATATCAACCTCAGCGGGACAGGAAGACTGCCGGATTGCATAACTGCTTGTAGAGTTTTCATATCGGCAGTAGCTTGTTCCTGGTCTGTTCCCCCTCCCTCTATAGTTATAGCTCCGTTGAAGTTTGTTAGTATGTTCTCTGAAATAAGTAATGGTTGGCCTTGCTGCACTCCGTTTAGATAAAGGTGTATTCTTTTATTAAAGTAACCTGGATTAGTAGTGGATGGTTTCAGTGTTTTTATAGCATCCTCAAAGTTTTTCGCTGCATTGGAAGCAAGTTGTATCCCAAACTGGAACTGGTAACCATTTGACGCACTAGGGGTTTGATAAACTCCGAAGGGACAGCCAGAAGAAAGGCAGACATCCAATATACTTTCGCTTGAATTGCTGCTGTTAAACACAGTAACATTCCCAATAGTAGCGTAGAACTTGCCTTGATTTTGAATTAATGATAAAGCTTGACTTTCCCCTACATTTGGCATACTTATCATTATAAACGACTTACTTGAAAGTGCCTGTACTGTACTGACCGTAGTACCGCTTATTCCGTATACATCCAGCCTTTTTGACAGCGTAATTTCTAGATTTGAAAGGACTGAAGAATTATAATTTGTGGCGTTAGGCGCCACTTCTATCTGGGTTCCACCTATAATGTCAAGCCCATAATTTAGATGAGTATAAGGCACGTTTTGCGTTTGTATCGTAGATGAATTAAAAGTTGCGTTTGGTTCTACAAATATACTAGCTGTGTTATCCCTGAAGATGTATGGGAAAATTTCATTTTCATACGTTAAACTCAAAGAGGTGTTTACTATTGCACTTTTGTTAAGCTGGCTGTAAAATTGTTGTATATTATGTACTGGAACTCCATTTACAGCCGTTATTATGGAACCAGTTTGCAAGCCTATAATCCCGCGCGAGCTTAGATTCCCTATATATGAATTCACAGGCATGTATACGACTTGGGCACCATTAACATTTGTGAGGTTTGGCTGTATAGCAAGGAAAGATATGGCCACTAAAATTATCATTAGGATTATTCTCCAATCATAAATTATTGATTTTGCCATATTACGCCTTAACTGGTTGTTTTTCTGCCTCCTTGTATTTCAACCCATACAATTGTGTAGAACCATTTAGTATCCAGACCGTAAAGTCATCAAATATGACCCCTACTATAAGGATTATTGCAATTTCATGAAGGGTTGAGTTTGTGGTGCCTAAGAAAAGGATAAGAAATGTTACTAATGCAGCTGCATCCATTGTAAGAGAAGTCTTTATAGTTTTAGATAAACGGTAGCGCATGCTTGCCTCTTCTCTTTTCAATATGTTAGTTGCCAGTATTATATTTCTGTCAGCAGAATAACCCATTATCATAAGTATCCCTGCTATGGATGCAGTCGAAAAGCTGAATCCTATTATATCAAGCACGCCTACAATGTTTATTATATCGCTTATTATACTTATCACGTTAGAAAAAGCCTGCCACATGCTCCTAAAGTAAAACAGAGAGACTACGGCCACAAGTACAAAAGCTATCCCTAATAATATAAAAGAGCTGTAAAGTGAGCTTTGGGCAAGTGTAGCACTCACAAAGTCTATGCTTGAATCTTTGCTATTTATTGGTATTTTCATGATTGCAGATATGCTACTTTCCAATAAGCTTGTATTTACATTCTTTCCTACAGTTATGGAATAACCTGTTATCGTATTAGTAAACGGCGCTTTTACCACACTTACTGTGACACTCTGTTTAAGATCCGTTCCCAAAGAACTTGCTATCAATGTAGGCGAAATGCTTTGGTTGGTGCTTATCACTATATTTGTTCCGCCGGCAAGGGATATACCCTCATTAACGAGTTCACCATGAACATGATAGTAATAACCGATAAAAGAAGCAAAGAATATAACAAAAATTATCGGTATAAAAACCATTTTTCTATAGTTCTTAAGGTAATACTCAACAACGTTATCTATCGTTTTGCTTACCTTGTTTCTTATGCCCATAAAGAATTTTTAAGCTCTGATTTTATTAATTCTTAAGTATTTGCGCTTTTAAAGGCTTTTTGTCTTATCTTTTGAAGTAACTTCTCTCATACAATGCCGTTACCTTCGTATCGTCTTTTAAATTGTAGTATAAATCAGTCATAACCTCCTTAAGAGGCTTTTTCCATGCATTCTTACGCATTGCCAGATTATAATTCATTATAAATTTCTTGTCTTCGTTATCAGTGCAGTACTCCCATATATTGCCTTTTAGCATGTAAATCTTGTATAAGTTTACTTTCTCATCTTTGTAACCTGCGTTTCTCTCTTGGATTATTTTGCTTCCTATCTTTTTTGCAGCCCTATACCTTTCATTTTCCGTCATATGTGCGCCATTTAATGACAATGAAAACCTTATTTCATCCGTGTCTTTGAATATCCCATTTAACTCAAATGCATTATACGCTCTTTCCACCGTGACTATTTTCTTTAATATGTTACTTTTTCTGTGGTGAAGCAATTCATCCGCTCTTATTGTCTCTATTTCAACTATCTCACATATGCTCCTGCCATTATCATTGTAAAGCAAAATAAGATCGGCATTCCATTTTTCCGTTTCTAACTTTTTCTTTTCCTCTTCATTGACTGTATAATTTCTTTTCTTTCTGTAAATGAATAAAGGGTATTCCGCATCTGCGTAATTTATCTCTCTTTTTTTCTCTATATAAGAAAAGGTAGAAACCTGCATTAATTTGTGAATAATGGAGGGGTTGTTGTCAATAGTGTTCTCAATAAGCAATTCCTCAAGTCTTTTCTCCCCCACATTTTAATTAGAAAGGAAATAGTATAAATATTCTCCGCTTTTAATCTAAATATGAAAGGGCAGTTTTCCTTTGAGTTTGTATTAGATGTTTCATTTGTTTTAATCCTAATAATATTCATTGCGGTTTTCTTTGCTCATCTTTCGGCAGGAAATTCAACAGTTTCAAATATGAATGGGATTTGTTATGAAATAGCAGATTCAATAAATTCTATGGCAACTTCCAATGGCTTTCAAACCATACAGTACCTGCCATTGCTTACGTTTACACAATTTCAGAATTACACAATAAATGTTTCTAATGGGATAATAATAATTTATCAAAGCTCGCTTTACGGAGGCAGGCTGCTTGCGGGGCAGGATTTAACTTCCTGCGGTGCTGATACCGCACTTACTGAGAATGAATCCTTTGAATTGTCAAATCTCGCTTTATACACAAACTCAACAAATATTGCATTAGCATATGAGTATGCCAATTACTCAGACAACCTTCCGAGTTATTTACATATAGGAGGATTCACTGGCAGGGTTAATATCTCATTGGCTTATCCAAACGGCACTTCCAGTACATTGACTGTTCAGAATTCGCCATTTACATACTTTGTAAACACAAAAGCGATTGCTTTGCCTGCCGGTGTTTATAACTTTGTGGCAGCCAGCGTAATAAATCCAAGTATTTACGTAGATTTACCCTTCTCAATCGGATAAGCTTGATTTATAAAAAAGATAAATTTTTTCTCTATTCTAAATGCAAATAAATATAAATAATATAAAATTCAAATTAATCTTGTGCAAATGACAAAAATTAAAAAAAATGGGCAGTCAGCATTAGAATATATGATGACTTATGGTTGGGCAATTCTGATCATAGTTATCGTAGCTGTAATCCTGTACTCTATGGGCATTTTCAATCCAAGAGGGGCTATAACTCCAACTTCTACAGGCTTTGCTCCATTCTCCGTTTCTGCGGCCATATGTAATTCAAGTGGCCTTTATTTTATGCTACATGCTTCATTCCCGGGATCTATTGGATATGGTTATCTGGATAAAATCTATTTTACTTCGGCCCTGAGCACTAATATAACTTCAGGCAGTTATTCCTTAAACAACGCATTTATAATAGGCGGTTCAAGCAAACTTATAAACCTGCCACAATTGATTTGCAAATTAAATGGGGTTACCTTCTCCTTAACTTCCATTTTAACTTACACAGAGAATGTTCCTTCTGTAGGGAATCAAACTTATAATACGACAGGAACAATATCCGGTACAGCTTCTTAAAATTCTACACCTATAACTTAAAGCTTTAAATAAGTTAAAAACTTAATAACTCTATGGCAAAAGGACAGTCAGCATTAGAATATATGATGACTTATGGTTGGGCAATTCTGATCATAGTTATCGTAGCTGTAATCCTGTACTCTATGGGTATTTTCAACCCTAGAGCAAGTGTAACCGCGAGTAGCAGTGGGTTCAGCCCATTCGCAGCTAGCGCAGCAGTGTGTAATAGTAGTAGCTTAACAGTGGCCTTCACAACAGGAGGTTTACCTAATGGAGCAGGCTCTGCAACAGTAGACAATATGACTTTAAGTTCATTTTCGGGCTTTGCTACAGACAGTGCAACAACCGCAACAATTAGTGCAACCGTGACGTCAGGTAGCTCCTTTAAAGCTATCTTTACTGGGGATACATGTACATCAGGCGTTGGATTTTCCGCCAGCGGTAGCCTAACTTACACTGCTAGTGGTGCAGCGGGTAGTGCAACATACTCTGCGACAGGAACAATAGCAGGAACAGGCAGCTAAAAAGTGATTTGATTTTTTATTTTTTTTTATTTTGAAAAATTCCTGCCATTATGCAATTGGTAATAAATCTCTAACTTGCATAATCTAAGGGATTTATATTTAGGCTAAATTGTATCCGGAGTATTTTGAATAATCTTCGCTTTAAATCATTATGTAAATTTAATTTCTTTCCTTTACCCAGTATAACCTGCTTCTTGCAAAGTTTTTATTTAATTTATTTAAATAATTGTCTGCTTTCTCCGTTAATTTTTCATAGTTTTCCTTAGATAATCTAAAATCACTCATGCTGTTGACAAGCTTTCTTTTATCCTCTCTTTTTATTCTAACATTGGAAAAATACTCAGAAAATCCATATATTGTGTTCTCAATTTTATTTCTATACAAAAAGCTAGATATCGCTAGGAATCCAGCAAGTGCATCCACATAATTATCCGATTTTGAAATTGCATATCTGGTGGCTTCTGATTCGGGAAAGGCCTCTATGATATCGTTGTCTTTGCTAACATAAAGTAGTCTATTAAAATAATCCCTTACATTTTTATTTCTATAATTTGTATCGTGTGAATGGCCAAGTTCATGATATATTATAAATTTGCAACCCTCTCTAAGTTCCTTTAGTTCTTCTTTTTTAGATATGAAATACATAATTCGTTTAGTTTCATTGGATATCCCTATTTGATTATAACCTGCGGAGTAAGCCATTGCAGGTATATAATTTAGGACCTTACTTTTTATGATTTTAAAATTATCCTCTATCCCAAGGTTTTTAGATAAAAATTCACTAAATTTTAAATTATCCTTTAGCAGACTGCCCAAGTCCTTATTTTTCATCTATTTTTTAGATTTCAAGTTATATAAAAACGTTTACCTGGAAGGCGAACAAATTCATTTCTGGTAACTAGATTTTATCTTAATATTTAAGTTAAAAAAGAACAGAAGGGCCTTCGCAATCCAATTCTTCAGTTTTGCGCGTTTATGCATCCAAATCATGAATACATGTACAAACCCATAATTCTAAGGTAATTTTCATTTTCATCGCGTGCAATTTCGTCTATTATATTTTTGACGGCAGGCACAAGATCAGAAAGCAACTTATTATCGATTTTATCATTATATTTAGATTTTATTTTCTCGCATGCTTGATCAATGACCTCATTGCGTTTTTCGCCCCGCAGATACGGGTATAAATGCCAAGCGTTGTCCGTTACCCTTCTATATCCTGCAAAATCATTAAAAGAAGATTTAAATGCGTCAAGTTGCTCATCGCACTTCTTTGAGTACTGCAAGCTGCTTAGAAGGCTCAACTCTATATCTTTAAAAAGAAGATCCAAATAGGGTACTTTTTCAGTAATAACCTCATTCAAGCTGTATTGCTGCACTCTAGACTTTTCTAGTTTTCCAAGCGTATCATCTATAGCCTCGTCAAGTCTTTTCCTAAGTTCCATTTTTTCATCTGTAGTAAGTGGCACGGTTATCTGCTCAAGAATGCCATTCAAATCAAACTTTGATTGCTTGTTTGCCATAATCCAATCGTATATCTAACCTAGAAATGAATGACTATATAAACGTTTATATCACTAACTTGAGAATGGTAATTATCAAAAAGTATTTTATCACCGTTTTAACAATTTATTAATAATTTTTTATCTAACTTTTGGTTGTTCATTAATTTTCGCCGTGCATTCAATCTCATATTAAACTTTAGTTAAAGACGATAAGAAACATGAAATAAATTAAGGCTGCCCCGACCGGGATTTGAACCCGGGTTTCCGCCTCGAAAGGGCGATGTCCTTGGCCTCTAGACTATCGGGGCATATCCTATCTAAAAACCATTTAAACATTTAAAGATTGAGGCGTATAAATAGGTATGCCAAATGTTACGTTTTATTTTGAAGTACACCAGCCTTACAGGTTGAGGAGAGTGTATTCATTCATAGAGAACAAGGACTTTATAGATGTAGAAAAGAATAGGGAAATATTCAACAAGGTTGCAGATAAATGTTACATCCCGATGACAAAACTTCTTATAGGTCTTGTAAAGGAATACCCAGAATTTAAGGTAAGCTTTTCTCTTACAGGAGTATTTATGGAGCAGGCAGAGCTATTCCGGCCGGAAGTAATCCAGCTTTTCCAGCAGTTATTTGATACCGGAAATATGGAATTGTTAGATGAAACTTATTATCATTCACTATCCTATTTAATAAACAAAGAGGAGTTTATAGAGCAAGTAAAGCAGCATAAAACATTGATGTATCATTATTTTAAATTTCATCCGAAGGTCTTTAGGAACACAGAAGCTTTGTATTCAAATGAAATAGCAGATACAGTTTCAAAGATGGGTTATAAAGGGATAATTGCAGAGGGGTGGGACAGGGTATTAAGTTGGCGCTCCCCAAACTACGTGTACAAAGATCCTGCGGAAAAGATAAAAGTTCTTATGAGGAATTACAGGCTGAGTGACGATATTGCCTTTAGGTTTTCAACTCCAACTTGGAATGAATTTCCATTGACAGCAGATAAATACTCAAATTGGGTTGCAAACAATGAAGGTGATACGGTAAACCTTTTTATGGACTATGAAACTTTCGGGGAGCACCAATGGAAAGAAACCGGGATATTTGATTTTATGAGGGATCTTCCAGGTAAATTTATAGGCAAAGGGGTAGGTTTTAACACAGTGTCAGAAGCCATAAAACAAAAGGCAGCCGGAGTTGTCGATGTTCCATACTATCTTTCATGGGCAGACATGGATAGGGATTTGTCGGCATGGCTGGGAAATCAGATGCAGGATGCGGCTTTTCAAAAACTTAAATCAATGGAAAAAGAGGTTATGCTCACAGGGAGCGATGAATTAATAAATAGGTGGAGGTTACTGCAAACTTCTGATAATTTTTATTACATGTGCACAAAATGGTTTTCTGATGGAGACATTCACAAATATTTCAATGCTTATTCTTCTCCCTATGTCGCTTATTTAAATTATATGAATATAATATCGCAGCTGGACTCAATGGTTAAAACCTTTTTAAAGCTGCATCATAAGCCTGAAGATAAACGGGAAGAAATTTTTCCCAGCCAAATTGATTAGCAAGGTCATTTGCCGATATCTTTAATTTCAGCAAGTCGTCATCCCCCATAAGCGCTATTTTCATCATGTCATTTGCTATTGCGGTAATACAGTCATCTCTTTTCTTTCCAAGCATCTTTTCGACGAAAACACCCTTGTAGCTTTTATCGTAATCATCTAGCAAATATTGGCCGAATCCACTGAAATCTGATGTAAATGAGATGGACATATAAGCTGCAGCCTCTAACGGAGTATAACCAAATGGTTCGTATTTTGACAGGAAAAAGCCGGCAGTTGAAAGTGCCAGCATCTCATAGTAAGTAAGGTTTAGTAGCTCATCTCCAACTGCAAGGTATTTTGGGTAGAATATAACCTTTACATGGTTTTCTGCCGAATTCTCGAGTTTATTTTCGTGCAACTTGTTTATTATTGCATCGTTATTTTCAGGGTACGATAATATAAAGGGCGTAAGCGGCGGATTTGTCGGCTTTGGTCTTCTAAGCTGACTGATAAGTCTTTTTGAGTCGTTTATAATCTTGCTATACGCTTTGTCAACCACTCCTTCTTCCAATTTAACTGAAGAGGATACTACAGAATCGAAGGTTTTTACATCTTCATCCAATGCAGATTTTACGCTTACATACGTAAGGTAGTTGGCTACTACATCATTTCTCACGCCTATAGTACCTGAAGGGACTGCTATAAGCGCTATTACATAATTACCGTCAGTCATCATCTTATCAAGTTTTCCAAGTGCATCTATAAACACATCATAGCCTTTGTCATAAAATTCATACCTTCCACTAGTAACAAACACTTTTAAGCTGCTTGGATTAATGTCATAATAAGGGAGAAAATAAGCATTAACAAAATTATCAAGTTTTTTCTTGGCATTAACTCTCATTGAGGTCAACTCCTCAGCCTTGGGTAAATCCGCTATATCCATCCCGTTTATTGTTATGAAATCAGGCTTTTTACCAAGTATTACATTAGCCTCTTTAGCAACTACGCTACTTACGGCTGTGAACACAGTAGCATTGAATGCCCCTGCTTTCTCGGTGAAGTGTTTTGCAGCCACTCCGTATTCATATGGCATATCATGATTTATTCCTGTATTAGAAATCACGTAAACATTTGTGTTCCCTCCAGAGTATGAAATAGCTCTTCCAAGGACAGTGGCATGAATTGTAAATACCGTAGGCACTTTTATTTTCTTATATTTTAAGTAGAGTATTGAGCCTGCCGAAAGCCATTCATGGACCTGTGCAACTACAGGTTGTTTAATGGTTTTGCTCAATGCCTCTATTACCGCCCCTGCTGCATATGACCATGCAAGGGGTTCGTTATAATCCTCCGGCGAATTTAAAGAGTCTATTTTGAAATTGTCCCAAAAATCCTTTTTGACTTCGTTTATGTGCTTGTTTTCAAATTCCTTTGCGTCTATTAATACTAAATTTACATTGTTAGCAGAAGACCATTTTCCAAAGTAGATTTTTACACCTTCAAGCTTTATGTTTCCCATTGCGTCTTTTATATATTGAGGAGGAGGGCTCTCTATAAACTCTACTGCCGCCTGGTTTGGATTGTAAAAACCTATAGCTAAGTAGTTATCTCCAAATTGCTTTTTAATATACGCAGATTTTGATGTTAAAACTGTCCAAATTCCTCCGACTTTGTTACCCGCTTCGAATGAAACCTCTATTAGAAACTTATCCATGATTCTAATAGTAATTTATCTAATAAAAAACTATCATAAAAAGATTTATTTATACAAAGAGATAAATGATTAAATGGTGGAAAAATTAATAATAATAGGCTCGGGGCCTGCCGGGTATACTGCAGCTATTTATGCAACTAGAGATGACCTAAATCCTTTACTTATAAGAGGTTTTGAGGTAGGCGGTCAGTTAATGCTTACATCGGCGGTAGAGAATTTTCCAGGGTTTAAATCGATTCTCGGCCCGGATCTTATGGATAAAATGGCAGAGCAGATCAATGCTTTAAACAGCAGAATTATAGATGATAATGTTTCAAAAGTTGATTTAAACGTATACCCTTACAAGGTTTTCGTTGGCGATAAAGAATACGAAACATACTCTATAATCATCTCTACAGGCGCATCTGCAAGATGGTTGGGTTTGAAGAATGAAAAAAGGCTTATCGGGAAAGGAGTTTCAGGTTGTGCCGTTTGTGACGGGGCATTCTTTAAGAATAAGCAAGTCGTTGTAGTGGGAGGAGGGGATAGCGCGATGGAAGACGCTAGCTATCTTTCTACACTTACTAATTCAGTTACCTTGATACATAGAAGACATGAATTCAGAGCAAGTAAGATAATGCAGGACAGGGTTTTATCCAATAAAAAAATAAACATAGTTTGGGATAGCGAGGTTATCGATGTGCTTGGAAATGAACATGTTGAAGGCGTTAAGATAAAAAACCTAAAGACTAACGAAGAAAGCGAGTTGAAGACAGACGGCTTTTTCCTAGCCATAGGCCATAACCCAAACACTGGTATTTTTAAAGAGTATCTGGACATAGATGAAAACGGGTATATAAAAACGCATGACTTCACAAAAACCAGCAAAGAAGGAATATTTGCCGCAGGAGACGTTCAAGACAGGCATTATAAACAAGCAGTAATTGCTGCAGGGTGGGGTAGCATGTGCGCTATAGATGCAAGAAAGTTCTTAGAGGAAAAAGGCTTAAACTAATGCCGCTTCTTCCCCGAATCTTTTTACGTATCCTTCTGGTACCATAGTGTTTACAAATACATTCTGCCCAAGTTCTATACCCGCAAGATCAGATAATCTAGGGTACACCTCTATATGCATGTGGTAGTCTGTTTCTACTTTATTCTCATGAATAACAAAGTTATATGACTGTTCACCAAATAACTTTTTATTAACTTGTATTATTTTTTTTAGTCCTTCAACAATTTCCTTCTTTTCATCCCGGCTTAATTCCATTATATAGTTTACATGCCTTTTTGTCAAAATCATGGATTCGCCTGCAAATCTGGAACCATAAGGTGCTATCGCCGCTATTTTTTCAGTTTCAAAAAGCATTCTGCTCTGTTCCTTTTTTATTGCATCTTCATAAAGACAAGAAGCGTTTTCTTTAAGGTGTTTTTTTGCATTTTCTATTTCCGTTGCTGGCGTGCCCAATATCTCTGGCCAGGCAATTATCTGTGTATGGGGGTGGCCTATGCTGGCACCGCCAGAAGCCCCGTAATTCTTAAAGATCATTACGTGCTTTATGTAATTTCTGGAATAAAGTGCTTCTTCCCTCTCTATCAGCGTATTAAACCATTCAAGTGATTTTTCAGCATCCATGTTTTCAAATTTATCGAAATGCCTCGGGCTTTCTATTAAAACTTCATTATAGCCATAACCGGATATAGACGTAAAGAATCCATTTTCATATTCTAAGGGCGTAAACCCCTCCAGCTCAGGAAATTTGTTCTTTATTACCATTGTCGTCCAGGGCTCATTCACATGCATTATCTCCAAGTTTATTCTATCAACAGTGTTGGGCTCAAATGGGCAGTCTTTAAGGTTTTCTGCACCCTTATCGTCTATTTGAAGTTCTTTTGGCCTATGGTCTCGTCCAGGCACTATAATCGAATAGTACCCTGTCCTATAATCTTTTCTTATTTCGCTATGTTGGCTGTCCATGTTTTAATTAAGGAGCATTTTTAATTTAAAGTTTTAATGGATTAAATTCATTTCTAACATGTCCTAAGGGACTCTCTGTAGTAAGACGATGGTAAAATGTCGTAGGTATACAACATGAATGGTGTAATAAAACGTGCGTAATTAGAAATTCAGATTGTATCCAAATAAGGATTTCAACTTTGTAGTAGTTCACTTAATAAGTAGTGTTATAAATCCCACTTAAAATGTGGAAAACTTTAAATATGACACTAACCTCTATTAGAAATATAAATGCAGACTTGCATTGTATACAATATTTAAGGTTATTATAAGGAGGTACAATATGGCAGAAGGAATTCAACCGATTTTTATCTTACCGGAAGGGTATAACAGAACAAGTGGAAAAGATGCGCAGAGAAATAACATAGCGGCAGCAAAGGCCGTAGCAAACGCGGTAAAGTCTACTTTAGGGCCTAGGGGAATGGACAAAATGCTTGTAGACAACATAGGGGATATAACTATAACAAATGACGGAGTGACCGTTCTAAAGAGCATGGAGATAGAGAACCCCGCTGCAAAGATGGTGGTAGAGGTTGCAAAGACTCAGGAAGAAGAAGTCGGGGATGGCACTACAACTGCAGTAATAATCGCGGGCGAGCTGCTTAAGAACGCAGAAGCACTTTTAGATCAAGGAATACATCCTACTTTAGTAGCGAGAGGATACAGACTCGCGGCAAATAAGGCGCAAGAGATCCTAGATAAGATAAAATTGCATTTGGATATAGCAAAAAAAGATGACCTTAGCAGAATAGTTAAAACTGCCATAGTGGGCAAAAGCACAGGGGCAGATGTTCACATAGTGTCGCTAATAGTTGATGCAGTTCAGCATGTTAAGTCGATGTCAGGCAATAATGACACACTGGATTTGGATGACATAAAAGTGGAGAAGAAAGTGGGTGGCGGCCTGCTTGATTCGAGACTGATAACTGGAGTTATAATTGATAAGGAAAAGGTTCATCCTGATATGCCAGATGAACTTAAGAACGCAAAGGTCGCACTTTTGAATTTAGCACTAGAGATAGAGAAAACAAATATAGATGCACAGATAAGAATAGAAAAGCCTGAGCAGCTTCAAGCATTTCTTGACGAAGAAGAAAACATGCTAAGGGAGATGGTAGAGAAAATAAAGGCATCGGGTGCGAACGTAGTAATAGTTCAAAAAGGGATTGATGATACTGCACAGCATTTTCTTTCAAAGGCAGGAATACTTGCATTTCGTAGGGTATCTGAGAATGATATGAAAAAGATTGGAAAAGCAACTGGCGCAAAAGTAGTAGCAACTCTCGATGAATTAGGCAAGGACAGTTTGGGAGAAGCAGGTTTCGTGCACGTTGAGAAACTTGCAGGGGAAACTTTGGCATTGATAGAGGAGTGCAAGAATCCCAAAGCTGTAACTATCTTAGTAAGGGGCGGAACGGAGCACGTTGTAGATGAAATACAAAGGGCAATAGATGATAGTTTAGGTGACCTTAAATCTGTCATAGAGGACGGAGGTTCTATAGTAGCAGGAGGCGGAGCGGCCGAGCTCGAAGTTTCTAAGAACCTTAGAGATTTTGCTACCGGGCTTGAAGGCAGGGAGCAGCTTGCTGTAAATTCCTTCGCCGACGCATTGGAAGTGGTCCCAAAGACACTATCAGAAAATGCAGGTCTTGATCCCATCGACATACTTGTTGAATTGAGAGCTGAGCACCAAAAGGGTAAAACCTGGGCAGGTGTAAATCTTCTAGATGTATATAAACCTCAAGTGTCTGATATGTACAAAGAAGGAGTAATCGAGCCTTTAAGGACGAAGAAACAGGCAATAAAGAGTGCAAGTGAAGTTGCTGTTATGATCCTTAGGATAGACGATATAATAGCAGCAGGCAAGTCTGCAAATCAGCAGCCGCAGATGCCGCCTGGTGGAATGGGAGGTTATGGAGATTAATTATGTCAGAAAATGTTTTAAGTAGGCCTTTGGATCTGTTGAATTCAGCGAAGGGAAAAATGGTTTTAGTTGAGCTTAAGAACGGCCACGCGATAACCGGTAAATTAGTGGCATTTGATGTCCACATAAATGTTACTTTGGAAAATGCGGAGGAAAAGAAGGATGCGGATACTCTTAGAAAATTAGGAAATGTATTTGTAAGGGGCGACACTATAATACTTATCTCTCCAACTATATGAGCACAGCATCAATGGGTTTGCACAATAGAAAACAGCCGCATGTAACGTGCAGAAGATGCGGTAAAGAATCATATCTAAAGAGAAAGCATTATTGTTCACACTGCGGTTATGGCAGAAGTTCAAAATTAAAGGCATATGCTTGGAACAATAAAAGCGTAAACGGCAAAAGAAAAGATTAAACGGATGTCAAAGAAAATAAATGCAAAAGCATTGGTATTTGATTTTGATAACACTTTAGTTGATACTCATTCCGCAATATACGGCGCCTATGAAAAGGTCGTTGATACACTTGCATCGCGTTCAACTTTAGACAGAAATTACCTGCTACAGCAATTTTTAAAGGCCCAAAAAGAAGTAATTGATAATGTGCCGCTTGCTTCAAGGAACTATGACAGAAAAGCAGTTATTTCTAAATTAAATGAAAACCTTTCACTTAAACTAAGTGAACAGGAAATAGATAGTTTAGCAAATGAATTCTATGATTTCATACGAGAAAAAATAAGTTATTCGAATGACATCGAGGATATTCTAAAAGAGTTTAAATCAAGGGGCAAAAAACTAGGGCTTTTGACAGATACGGATGTAAGGCTAGGACTAAAAAAGGAAAGGCTGGATAAATTAAGTTTTACAAAGTTATTTGATGTAATAATAATTGCAGGAGAGACCATTCCACAGAGAAAAAGCAGCAATATCCCATTTATAGAGATATCTAGGCTTTTACATGTAGAACCTTCAGACACTGTAGTAATAGGTGATAGGATGGATTCAGACATAGACAATGCAAAAGATGCTAATATGAAAGCTATACTTATAGACAGGTATCTTTTGCCAAATACAGGGGTTCATAAACCAGATGCGGTAATACATGAACTTAAAGAGCTTTTAGAGATAGTAGAATAATTATTATTAATAATTACAAAACCATAATATCAAATGGAAAATCTTAATGTAACGCCTTGGGAAGTAAGCGGAGAGCTAAATGATGCAGCTTACTCGAAACTAGTGGAAAAATTCGGTGTTGATTTAATAAATGATAATCTTTTAAACAGAATAAAAAAAATTGCAAAAGGAAAACTCCATCCCCTTCTTAGCAGAAATGTTTTCTTTGCACATAGGGAGTTAAATCTTATTTTAGATGACTATGAAAATGGTAAGCCTTTTTATTTGTATACTGGGAGGGGCCCATCCGGAAAGATGCATATAGGCCATCTGCTTCCATTTACATTTACGCTTTGGTTGCAAAGAGTTTTTAACGTTGATTTAGTAATACAGTTGACGGACGATGAAAAGTTCTTAATAGGCGGAAAGCAAAAGAGCGAAATAGAAAAATTTACGAATGAGAATATACTAGATATAATAAGCTTGGGCTTTGACCCTAAAAAAACGCATATAATTGGAGATTACAAAAGCGCAAAAACTTTATACTACTATGCGACTGATGTTGCAAGACACATTACAGTTTCAACCATAAAGGCCGTTTTTGGAGTTAACGATAGCGATAATATAGGAAAGGTATTTTTCCCGTCTATGCAGATCGTTCCGGCATTCCTCCTCTCAGCCGTGTCTAAGAAAAAAATGAGATGCTTAATACCGTATGCTATAGACCAGGATCCTTACTTTCGAGTCGCAAGAGATGTTCTGCCAAAACTTGGTTATTACAAGCCTTCCGCAATAATCTCTAAATTTTTGCCTGCATTACAAGGTAATTCTGCTAAGATGTCTTCTTCCAAAGAAGAAAGTGCAATATTCCTGGATGACAGTAGAGAGCAGGTAAGAAAGAAATTAATGAAGTATGCATTTTCTGGTGGAAGAGACACTTTAGAGGAGCAGAGAAAGTACGGAGCAAATCCAGATGTTGACTTTGCTTTTTTGGAGTACAGCTTTTTAGAAGAGGATCAAAACAATGTTGAAAAAATATATCAGGATTACAAATCCGGTAGAATCCTAAGCGGAGAAATGAAAGTAATAGCGGCTGAAAAGATATCAGATTTCTTAGAGAAGCTAAGAACAAACAGAGAGGAATTAAAAGATAAGGTAAGCGAGTATCTTTTTGATCCTGAAAAATTAAGCGTTTAGTAATTGTTATCTAAAAGATATTATAGTAAAGCAAACATATTTATATTAGTAATTATATATAATTATTAGTAATTATGGAAGAACAAAAATTTACAACGGTATCTATCCCTAAGCCTTTGGCAGATAAAGCCAAAAAGCTCATAGAAAAAACAGGCTTTACCTCTCTTTCAAGCTTTGTGGAATACTTGTTAAGAGAGATAGTTTCTGAAAGCAATGAAGACAAAAAGAGAGGGGAAGGAAAAGACGAGCAGGTGCTTGATATTGAGGATAAACTCAGAAAACTGGGGTATATGTAGGAGGTTAACATGGAAAATGAACAGTATTCTGTAAAAAAGCAAAGAATAGAAGGAGGGTTGAGTTTAGAAGCAAAAGAGGAGATTGCACTTATAGTTATAAAAGATGCACTAAAGAGATACAATAGACCAACAGTAGTTTGGAGTGCTGGAAAGGACAGCACAGTTGTTTTAGACCTTGTTAAAAGAGCGTGCAAAGATTTAGGGATGCAGTTACCTCCTGCGTTGTTTATAGATCATGGGCAGCACTACGATGAAACAATGAAAATGCTAGAGGACATAAGCAAGGACTGGGGTTTTAAGATGGTATATGCAAAGAACGAAGA
>JAJZMG010000050.1 GCA_021798355.1 Nanobdellota archaeon
TCATCAAATAATACCAGCAACATTAAAAATATTAAAAGAATTAGGTGTAAGCGAGGATGAGCTAAAAGGTCTAGGTTCACAGAAAAAACTCATGTAAATTTAAAAATAAAAAGTAGAAAAAATAGAACAATAGTTGATTTTAATGGTAGACAAAATAAAAATATTAAAAGAAACGGGCAGGGTTTCATCAGAGGCGCTCTCATATGCTAAAACAGTAATAAAAGAAGGGGTTGGTTTGCTTGAAGCTGTAGAAAAAATAGAACTTTTCATAACACAAAAAGGATATGATTTATCCTTTCCAATAAACATCTCTATAAATGAAAACGCGGCGCATTATACTCCTAATATAACAGATAAAACCGTATTTAATAAAAATGATCTTGTAAAGGTCGATTTGGGTGCTAGACGAGAGGATATGCTTTCTGATTGTGCTATAACTATAGATCTTTCGGCAGAGAATGCAAAGATTGTAGAAACGGCAAATTCTGCATTGGAAGAAGCCATAAACATTGTAAAAGCAGGAAGGAAGGTATGTGAAATAGGAGCCGCTATAGAAAAAACAATCTTAAAAAATGGTTTTAAACCTATAATGAATTTAGGTGGTCATGGAATAGAGGGTGAAGAGCTTCATACAGGAGCATTCATACCTAACTTTGACAATGGTGATGATACAGAACTAGAAGAAGGTGATATTATTTCCATAGAGCCATTTGTAACAAATGGTTTTGGTTATGTTGACGAAACTGCGGAGGTTCAAATATTTCAACTTATAGGTACTCCTTCTCCAAGATCTTCTGATACAAGGAGGATTTTAGATCTTATAAAAACAAAGTATCTTACATATCCTTTTTCGTTAAGATGGATAGCAAGATCAATTCCTGAACTTTCTGAGTTCAAAATACGTCGTGGAATAGCCGATCTCATACAATTAAATGCGTTGGAACAGTTTCCTGTTTTGGTAGAAAGAAAAAAAGGAGTTGTAGCCCAAGCAGAAAAGGAGCTTATAGTAGAAAAGGATTCCTGCACAGTTCTGACTACTTTGTAAAAATCTAAACTCTAAAAATTATAGTATAAAAATCACAACAAAGTTATCCAGTCAAACTCCCGATTTTTTCCAGATACTACCTCCGAGTATGTATCAGAAAGCATCTTTGTGAATGGACCAACATGGCCACTTCCTATTTTTTTATTATCTACATAAGTAATTGGTGTTATCTCAGCAGCCGTTCCAGCAAAGAAAAGCTCATCTGCGGTATACAACTCCTCTCTATGGACCAGTCTCTCCTTTACTATTATGCCTTTATTCTGCGCAATTTTTATTATCGCATCCCTTGTTATTCCTAACAATATATCTGATTCTTCAGAAGGCACAATAAGTTCATTGTCCTTAACAAGAAATATGTTTTCACCAGGTCCTTCAGCTACGTAGCCGTTTATGCTCAACATTATTGCTTCGTCTGCGCCTCTTGCTTTGGCCTCGCTTGAAGCTATTATAGAGTTAAGATAGTTCCCGCTTGCTTTTGCCTGGACAGGAAGTATTTGAGAGTTTATTCTTCTCCATGAAGAAACAATACATTTTATGCCTTTGTCCTTTCCACTGAAATATGAACCAAACTCAACTGCTGCTATAACCACGCTTATCTTCTTTCCAGTTACATCTAACCCTATTTTATTATCGTTATAGAAAGCAAAAGGTCTTATGTAGCTTTGCGATAGTTGATTTTTTTTAATTACACTTATTACTCCCTCTTCTAATTCCTCGAGAGAATAACCAAGCTCCATATTATATATCTTGGCACTTCTTAAGAATCTCTCCATATGCTCTTTTAATCTGAATACTGCTACTCCTTCGTTTGTTTTATATGATCTTATACCTTCAAAGACTCCGCTTCCATACTGCAAAGAATGTGTAAGTACATCAAAAACAGCAGAATCTCTAAGAACCATTTTTCCATCAAGCCAAACATAACTTTTTGATACCATGCAATCTATATTAGATGGCAGATAAGCTTTTTATAACCTGCATAGCATTCTAATGATTTTTGAGATACGCTTATAAAGATGTTATTTTATAAATATAACATGGCAACCTTAAGAGAACTATATTTAACTACGCTACTTGGCATTTTCTTTATACTCGGTACTGTTAATGCCTCTACCTATTTGTCGATACAAGGTCCTATCTCAACTACGCTTTATAATAACGGCAGCGTTTATTTGGGCAAGGTAGGTCCTGGAGAAAGTTTCTATATACTGGCAAATGCTTCAACTACAAATAACTCTGGATATTTAGTCAACATAGGCTGGGATACAATAAAAGCCACAAAGCTTCCTAGTGGCTGGTATTCACAGCAATCCCCTTTATATGAAAATCCAATGAAGATAAGAATAACCGTTTCACAAAATGCAACAAATGGTAGATATCCTTTGACTCTTAAGGCAATAAATGTAAATAACTACTCAAAACTTGGGAATCTTACATTTACTGCGTACGTAAATGTCACTACCAATGTTTTTGCTTTAACGGTATTGCCTAAGAAGCTTTATTCAGGAGTTGATCAGCCTGCAACTCTTTACATAAATATAAACAATACTGGAATATCCGATGACCCATTTTTAATATCTGCAATAGGACTGCCTTCATGGAACGTTACCGATTCTGTAATATCATTACATGGCAAGAAAGATAACTTTACATATCCTATCTTTTTAGGTCAGCCAGGCCTTTATAAATTCAATCTTACTGTAAGTTCTTCATCAAGTTCTTTGGTAAGCGAGTCATATCCTATAGTTTTCCAAGTCAATACGACACTTTACAATGATTATAAAGCACTAGGCAGTGGAGTAATACTCTCCCCTGTAATATTTGAACCAGCATATGCGTTCATGTCATTCTTAGAAAGCTTATATTCTTACATATTCCATTAATATTAGGATTAGTTTTTACTATCCTTATTCTATAAAGCGTGAGGTAATGCCGAATAAAAACAAAGGTTCGTCTTCAAATACGATTTGCTTATTAAAGCTACACTCTATCAATGATATTGCAAGATGCGTATATAACTTTGATTTTACCTTTGAAAATCTTTTCTTTGATTCTGATATTAATATCCTTTTTGCATTTGGAGAGAAGATAGCAGAAGAAAGCATAGTATATTATGTTGAGTTAAAGGAGAAATGGGAGTTTTTAAAGTACACTCCTCCATCATTAGAAGATAAGGAAGAAGCTGAACTTACAAATACAAGAAAACAATTGGATGGCAATACCAACTGCTATATAAATATTATAGGCTTATCCTCAAAAATATTTAAACAAAATAAAAAAGACCATACAAAAGACGTAGTTATGGTACCAATTAAAGATTATGAAAATATAATCAAGCTTGCAGTTTCTAGGTCAGGGAATGAAAATAATCTTCTGCGTCTGTATTGCTTTAAAGATAAAAAATTAGGCAAGGCCATATTATTCGGTTTTGATTTAATAGAAGCTCTTTCAAATGAAAAGCGTTTTATATACTATACCTCTGTAGAGTTATCATTGGTTAAGAACTTTGCGGTGTACAACTACCGCGAAAACAAGACTAATTTTGTTGATTCTGTAGGAGAGCACTCTTATTTATATCTAAAAGTAATAAATCTTGAAGAGAAGCCAAGCTTCATTAAAATATAAGAAGCTTTTAATATTTTTATGATAGAATAAATATGCTTATTCTGCCCGAATAGCTCAGTGGTAGAGCGAGTGGCTGTTAACCACTAGGTCGAAGGTTCGATCCCTTCTTCGGGCGATG
>JAJZMG010000006.1 GCA_021798355.1 Nanobdellota archaeon
GCCTTCTTTAAGCGTTTAATGGGTATTATGCTTTTCTATTCTACAAAGAACCGGCATTTATTGATAGTCATTACAGATATCTACCCAAAGGGGAATACGAACTAAAAACCAAGCGCCCCGAGCGGGATTCGGACCCGCGTCAATGCCGTGACAGGGCACTATCCTAGACCACTAGACTATCGGGGCTTGTATTCTTTAAAAAATCAGCTACAACTATTTAAAGTTTTATTTGTTTTTAATACTCTTTTAAAATTAAGCCTTAATATGAAGAACTAACGAATTTGATACTTTTTTATAGCTTTTCCCGTTAAAATCAAACTTTACATTTGCCTTTCCTAATTCAAAGTTTCCTACTATCCCTACCTTGCTCTTCACTTCATACATTACTATAATCTCGTCATTTGGATTAAGTTCCTCCTCTTTCCAAGATATCAGCATACTATTCCCATGCTTTGTTATCTTGCCCTCTTTCTGGCCTGCCTTTGCTATTTTCAATGAATTTGGAGGTATCTCATCCTCCAATTCTATGCTGTATATTTTCTTTCTGGATACATTTTTAAGCCTTAATGCAACTTTAACGTCTATGAAACCATCTACCGCTTTATGCTCTATAACCTCTTTTTTAAGCACTACCTTCCTGTTAAAGTAAAAGAATATAACAAATGCTAGGATTATTATCAGAACTATAAGATAAATTGGATAGTAAGAAATGGAATAGCTAAGTGTTATGCTTTGACCGGGCAACAAAAAGTTTATTGAAGGCTCTATCGAATGATTAACTAAAACTGCAGAGCCATTGGATGAGGATTTACCCACTAAAAACAATGAATTAAATCCATTTACGGTCAAATTTACATCGCTCTTGTTTATAGGCACGTTTCCTTCATTTTTCACGGTTACGGACGCACTTCCTCCCAACAAGTTAAAACTTGATTTTTTACTAATTATGGGCTTATAATACGGCAGAATTTTAACTGGGAAGTAAAGTGCTGATGAATTTTTGTTATAATTTGTATAGATAGATATGTAATAGTTCCCAGGAGGTAACAAAGGACTTAGTGTATTTATTGGCATTGTAAAATTAAATGTATTTAAGCCAAGGTTACTGATAACCTCATTTTTTGAAGCGGAATAAACAAGTTTTCCCTGGGTAGAAAGATTATAAACAAAAGGAAGTATTAAGCCTGTCTGATCGAGGGAATTCATTATGTTTACTTGAAAGTAAATTGTATTGTATGGGTAGAATGACTTTGAAGAATTTATTGAATACAGGTATATAGAAGTCTTAGTTATCGGGATTATAGCCGTACTTATGTTAAAGTAACTTTCTACTCCATTTGCACTGTAAGGTATTTGCATTGATATTGGATAAGAAAAGAAGACACTCTTGGATTCAAAAGAAAACAAAACTGTTTTTGTTTGGCCGGGAAGAAGTTGAAATACCTGGGGGAAAGCACCTATACTATCAAAATAACCTGAGTATATGATTGAAGCTCTGCCAACATCAAGAGATATATTTTGTGTAGTATTTTGATTATTGTAAAAAGTAAAATTAAAATATGAAACTGCGTTGCTTTGTACTGTTATGGAATTTGGACTTACTTTTAAAGCATGAGCATTGCCTACTAAAAACATCACAGAAATTACCAAAAAAATCAAAATCGTCAAATCCTTTAATGCTTTATTCATAATCATAAAAGTATTTTTAGTATTAAATAGTTAAGCATCTAAATTTTATTATAAAGGGTCACAAGTTTATCAACAGTTCTCTTTATATCAAACTCTTTTATTATTCTTCCAAAACTATACTTGGTTATATTTCCATAAGTTAAATTGGCCTTTTCCACCAAATCCTTTACACTATGCGCGTTAAACTTTTCTCCGCATTTTGCATAATTAAGCATTTCCTCTTGCGCACTATTTTCCGGCAGAAGTATAGGTATTTTATAAAATGATGCATACAAATCTACTATTCCTTGCGTCTCAAAAGTGGAGGGATTGCATAGAATATCCGCAGCAGAATAATAAAGCGGGATATCTTCATCTTTTATAAAACCTGCAAAAATAACGTTTCTGTTTCCTATTCTTTTGCTTAATGTTATAAGCTCACCAATATATGGTCCTGCTCCCGCTATTATTACCTTAAAACCATTTGCAGACAGGGGCTTGGCCGCCTTTACAAGTATGTCTATGTTTTTTTCTTTACTTACTCTCCCGAAATATAATATTATTTTATCTTTAATGCCTAACCCAAGCAGCCTTCTTGCCTTTTCTCTCCTTTCTGTTTTCATTAGATTAAAATCAATTCCTGTAGGTATAACCTTTATATTTTTTAAACCGTTCTTTTTTAAAATATCTTTAATGTAATCGGTTGGAGCAATTATACTGTCAGTCTTGGAGTAAAACCATTTAAGATAACGCATAACTACAAATCTACTGAGTTTTATTGCCGCTTTGTTGTTAGTAAAATACGCAGAAATGGCTTCATCTGAAAAAACCATGGTATGAAATGTGCCTATGAATTTTGTATTAAGTAACATGCTTGCTCTATATCCGAATAGGCCTGCTGTAAAGGGCGTGTGTGTATGGATTATATCTGGCATTATTTCCATTACTCTACTACTCTCTTTGCTTATCAAACCCATTGTGTACTGGGGATACTTTTTGAACTTCATTCCTTTTATAATATAAACTCTTTCGTCTTTTTTAGCAAGTTTGGAAGTTTCCTTCCCGCCCGATGCAAATATATATACTTCATGTCCTCGCCTCTCCAATTCTTTTCTAGTATTTAATATTGAAGTAACTACCCCGTCTCTGGAAGGAAGATAACTGTCTGTATAAAATGCTATTTTAAGTGTTTCCATTTTAATTTGCGGATATATGCGGCTCCTTTCTTGCTCCAAACGCTTTTTCTATCTCATTAAGTTCTTTAGTGCCTAATTTTTTTGGCAGATCTACTACAAGTTCTATAATAAGATCCCCTCTCTGTCCATTCTTACTATAAAGTCCTTTTCCTTTTAGAACTAACGGCTCTGTCTCTCCTGCATTTACAGTTATTCTTTCACTGCCCCAAGGTGTTGGCAAGTCTAATTCTATGCCATTAAGGATGTCCCTTAAATCTAGATATAGTCTTGTCTTTAGATTATTTCCAGTTATCGTATAGCTATCGTTTTTCTTTATATGAAAAACGACATAAAGGTCACCGTTTTCACCACTTGCGGACGGTTCGCCTTTACCAGCTATTATTGTATAATCCTCTTCCTTTACTCCTTTTCTAATAGGTACTGAAATAGTCTCATCTTTTACAACGAAACCGGTTCCATTGCAGTTATCGCATTTCTTTTTTACAACAAAACCACTGCCCCCGCATTTATCGCAATTTGTAGTAAAAATAACATTTGACCCGAATTGGTGTATATTTCTACGAACTTTACCGCTGCCATGACATTTCTGGCATGTTTCTCTTTCCTTCGCACCTGTCCCGGAACATACCTCACAAACTACTCTATGCTTTATTTTAATGCTTTTTGCAGTTGGTTTAAACACGTCTTCCAAGGTTATATCTAAATCATACCTTAGATCTTCTCCTTTTGAAGAAAAACCAAAATTCCTGAAAATGTCTTCAAACCCGCGAAAATTGAATATGTCCCCGAAGTCATTAAAATTAAATCCTTGTTCGCCGCCTTGTTGCTGATAAGAACCACCTCCTTTATTCATCAGTATTCTATAAGCTTCGTTTATTTCCTTGAACTTTTCCTCTGCTTTTTTATCCCCTTGGTTTAAATCAGGATGATACTTTTTAGCAAGTGCCTTAAAAGCCTTTTTAATCTCCTCTTCTGACGCATTTGGACTTACACCTAAAACCTGATAAGGATCCTCCATAGTATTCTAAAGAAAAGATTACTAATAATCTTTAATTTTCGCTTTTTCCTGCTCCGCCTTGTGTATTATTATCATTATTTTCTTCATTCTGAGTATTTTGCTGTTCAGTACCTTGTGCAGGCTGCTCTTTTTGGCTGTAGATTTTAGAGCTAAGCTTGTTTATTATAGCTGTAAGCCTGTCCTTATCTTCGTTTATCTGCTCCAATGTAACATCTTCTTTTGATGTATCTTCCTTTATTTTCTTGATTATTTCATCTGCTTCGCCCTTCTCATCTTCCGTTATCTTATCCTTGAAATCATTCAAAGTTTTTTCAAGGGAATAAGAAAGAGCCGAAATGTTATTTTTGGCTTCTATCAATTCCTTTATCTTTTTGTCATTCTCTTCATTTTCCTTTGCAGCTTGCATCATTTTTTCTATCTCTTCCTTTGAAAGTTTATGTGGAGCGCTTATAGTTATTTTCTGTGTCTTACCAGTTGCCTTATCTTTTGCAGATACATTTAATATACCGTTAGCGTCTATATCGAAAGTGACCTCTATTTGTGGAACTCCCCTTGGCGCCGGAGGTATGCCTTCGAGATTAAAACTACCGAGACTTATGTTGTCCTTTGCAAGGGGCCTTTCTCCTTGAAGTACATTTATGGTAACACTTGTCTGATAGTCATCAGCCGTAGAGAAGACCTTACTTGCCTTTATAGGTATTGTGCTATTTCTTTCTATTATTGGTGTGGAAACTCCTCCCAAAGTTTCTATACTAAGGGTTAAAGGAGTAACATCCAAAAGGACAATGTCTTTTATATCTCCTGCTAAAACCGCACCTTGTATGGCTGCGCCCAATGCCACTGCCTCCATAGGGTCTACTCCTCTTTCTAACTTATCACCAAATATATCCGTAAGGAATTTTTGGACTATCGGCATTCTTGTCGGCCCCCCTACCAGAATTATTTTCGAGACTTTTTCCTTTTCTATTCCTGCATCCTTTAGGACATTGTCTATTGGTTGCCTTGATTTTTCTATAATTGGCCTTACTAAATTTTCCAACGTTGCTCTTGAAATTTTGACATCCAGATTCTTTGGAGAGTTGTTAACTACTGTTATATAAGGCAAATTTATTTCGGTTTCTAACACAGTTGATAACTCTATCTTGGCTTTTTCAACGGCATCCCTTATCCTCTGCATTGCTACCTTGTCTTTGCTTATGTCAAAATTTTCCTTAGTCTTGAAATCATTTACTACATAAGTCGTTAAAGCATTGTCCATGTCGACCCCGCCAAGCTCAACATCCCCCGAAGTAGCTAAAACCTCGAATGTGCCTGCAGAAATTTCCATTAAGGTTACATCAAGAGTTCCGCCTCCAAGATCGTACACTAAAACTTTAGTGTCCGTTGATTTGTCTAATCCGTATGCCATGGCCGCTGCAGTAGGCTCATTTATTATCCTCACAACATCCAATCCTGCTATGCTTCCTGCATCCTTTGTTGCCTGTCTTTGATTGTCATTGAAGTAGGCCGGAACGGTTATTACCGCTTTTTTGACTTCCGTACCTAAAAACGCTTCTGCATCTCTCTTTATTTTCTGCAGTATAAAAGCAGATATCTGCTGAGGAGTATATTCTTTGCCGCTTACATTATATTTATAATCGCTCCCCATCTTTCTCTTTGCTGCAAATATTGTATTTTGAGGATTTGAAACTGCTTGTCTTCTTGCAGGTTCTCCTACCAGGATTTGATTGTCTTTTGTAAACGCTACTACGGATGGAAACATCTTCCCAGCTACTGTTGCTCCTTCTGCACTTGGTATTATCGCAGGTTTACCTGCCGTTACTACCGCAGCCTGTGAATTTGAAGTTCCCAAATCTATTCCTATTATCTTTTCTTTTTCTGTCATATACTGATTTTAACTTTCGGATATCTTATTATTTTTCCGTTAAGTTTATAACCTTTCTGCACCTCCTCGATTATCTTTCCTTTTTCTTTTTCGCTTTCTTCGGTCGCAACTGCTTCTGCTATATCTGAAGAAAACTCCTTACCAACTACTTCCATTTCTTCTAGGCCATAATGGGATAAGATGGAAATAAGCACTTTGTGTAGGGCCTTTATCTTTTCATCTTTATCCTGCTTTAATACGCTATCAAAATCATCCAGTAACTTAAGCATATCCAGTATTAAACGCTCATTTGAATACTTTATGTATTCAACTAACTCTTTTTCCTTTGATTTTTTGTAATTATCTACTTCGGCAAGAAGATAAAGATACTTAGACTTGTAATCATCTTCGGTTTGTTCTTCATGTTTTTCGACATTTACATCTTGTGCGGCATTTGTATTTTCTTCCATAAAATTAGACCTATGTACAGTAATATCTATTTTTTATTAATTTTTGCTCTTTTTATCCTTTTCTTTCTTTTCATCCTTCTTTTCCGTGGAAACTTTTGGTAGAGGTAAAATCGACGGAAGCTGCAACATCTTTGAAAGAGACATTGCTTCTATTATGCTTATGTTAAGACTAGTCTGCAACACTTCTTCGGTTACGGAATCGTCAAGAACCTTTTCATCCTGCCATTTGTTGTAAATCTTATCAATATCTTCCGAAGTATGCACTATAAAACCCTCGATTACTATATGCCCCAATTCCTCCGAAGCATTTGCAGTGAACTTGGCATCAAACCTAAATTGAAACTTCAAAACCTTAAACTTCTCGTCCTTTTCAACGTCTAAAACGGTTATGTTGTTAGATATGCCCATCTGCGTTTCTGGAGGTATGTTATCCTCTCTTTTCGCATCAACCTTAGTTATCAAGTAATTTATTATCATAGCATTCTATAAGAGTATTAGTATTTAAAAGTTTCCACAGGTAAGATAAAAAACTATATATTTAGGAAGGTAACTTTAAAGGAGAATGAAAGAAGGAAAAAACGCTTATTATTACTTCGAAAAACTTAAGGAAAAAGGTTTGAACGAAGAAAGATATTATGCTCAGAGCTTAAGTCCTATAAATGAGGAAAATAGCTTTCCAGATGAGAAAGCATTTATGAACTGGATTGTAGACAGTGACTTTATGGACCTAAGAACTATGAATGAAATAATCTTTTCAGTCTATTCGAATCCTTCTTCAGAAGAGAATATAGTAATAAATAGATACATAAAAGAAGAGAATAAGCAAGAGCAGATATCCAAGCTTTCTGATGAATGTACAGAAAACGTGCTTTATTTGCTTAAAGTACTTACTGATTTAAAGAGCTATACTACAGAAGATTTAATCAAAATCCATGAGGACACATTTGACAAAATTGACAGAATGAAAGAAAGCCTAAATGACATAATAAACGGTGCATTTGAATACTTTAAAAAGAAAGAAAAGCAGGGCAAGAAGGAACAGTATATAGGTTAAATAGTTTAAATGCACGGTAATACAAACTGTATGTCAATAGCTAAGATAGCGTTGTTATTTGCCTCATTGTCACTTATACTTGTAAGTTTTGGAGTATTGATAGGCTATTTCCTTGGAGATATCTTTATATGGCTTTCCATTTTTCTTTTAATGGCAATAGCGATGAACGTTTTTTCTTACTTCAAAAGTGATTACATAGCTATAAAAATGACAAGAAGCAAAATAATAGATAGGTCCGAAAACCCCAGATTTTATGATATTGTAGAGAAAATTTCTGAGCAAGCTCAGATACCTATGCCAAAGGTTGGCATAATGCCAACTGAAGTTCCGAATGCTTTTGCTACAGGGAAAGATGAAAATCATTCAGTAGTAGTTGCGACCAAGGGTATATTAAAGATGCTGAATGATGATGAATTAGAGGCAGTCATAGGGCATGAAATCAGCCATATAACTCACAAGGATATTTTAATTTCAACTATAGCCGCAACAATAGCAACATTAATATCTTACATTGGAAACATGATACTTTTCTCTGAGTTTTTTGGAGGGTTAGATGAAAGAAATAATAGTAGCGGTATAATTTTGCTTATAGCAGCAATACTAATACCAATAGGAGCAATCTTTATACAACTAGGTATCTCTAGAGATAGAGAAGCATACGCAGACGAAGGCAGCGTCAGACTATTAAGAAAACCTGACCAATTAATATCCTCCCTGAAAAAAATAAGCAATTTTAGCATGGTAAACAAAAAGTCAATTTTTGGAAGAAACAAACAAAGTAATACACAACCTGGAGCTTACTCCTCACTTTTTATAGTAAACAACTTTTCAAAGCATTATCTTACAAATTTATTTTCAACACACCCTTCTTTGGAAAAGAGAATAGAAAACATAAACCGCGTAAGAAATGAACTTGAGATATAGCTACAAATATTCTATCCTGCCCTTTAAGCCCTCAAAATCGTAATTTATCTTTATCCTTTCCCTTCTTCCATTTTTTACGATATTAAAGCCCGTCTCCTGTTCAAAAATCAATATTGGATTTTTATTGCCCGAAGAGTAAATTTCATTTAGAAGTCTTTCTTTGTAAACATAAGAACCTGAAAGATCCATTACGGTGGCATTTGAAATCAATTCTAGCAGCGACTTTTTAAAATCTGTCGCTAATGCTTTTATTTTACTGTCATAGTTGTTTTCTAATATGTAAAGCAAGTTTAAGTGGTAATTCAAAATTGAAAAATCTACAAGTATGTCTCCTCCGTTTTCGGTCCTAACGTAAAAACCGTTTAAATTTCCGCCTAATCTTTTGTATATTCCAAACCAATAAATTGAATGTGGAGCTACATGATCCCGAAAGGGCTCATTTTTAAACTTCCTTTCAATTAAATGTGCTTCTTCATGCAAGATTGTATCAAAAAGCTCTTTTTTATGTTCGTTGATTCTGCCATCAATAAAAGAATTTATGCATATTTTGTCTTTTTCTAAGTTATAAGAACCAAAAATATCCGTTGGCATATTCTCAAGGTAATAATTTTTGATATTGAAAGCACCGATCTTTTTAAATTCAGGAAAATCTCTACCCAGTTTATTAATTGACGTGTCTAACAATGACTCCAAATTAACTGCTTCCATCTATAAATTTAACTGTACCCTATATATAAAGATTGAAAAGGTAGAATATTAAAGAAATGCTCCTGTAGTCTAACTTGGATAGAACGCAGGCCTGCGGAGCCTGATATCTGGATTCAAATTCCAGCAGGGGCAAATAAATAATAAAAACAACAATCATTTTCCAAGGGGCAGTGGTCTAGCTTGGTTATGACACCAGCCTAGGGCGCTGGTGGCCCTGGGTTCAAATCCCAGCTGCCCCAATGTTTGCTAGGAGTATAGGATGCACAGAATACGCTTTAACTGATAATGGTAAAGAATTAAGAAATGCAATAATCCCATTATTAAATGGGCATCTGACAGAGATGGATATAATGAAAAAAGTAAAAGCTGTGATCAATCAAATATACACGCGTAATTTTGGATAAAGCAATTTGATTGATTTTTATAGAATAACCAGTGTACATATTAATATGAAAATAGCCGTAGGCTCAAACAACCCTGTCAAGGTAAACGCCGTAAAGAACGCTTTCAAAGAGTTTTACAATGAATTCGAGTTGGTAAGTTTATCAGCTCCATCAAATGTTTCAAATATGCCCATGTCATTAAAAGAAACAATCAAAGGAGCAAGAAACCGCGCAATTTATTCAATAAAAAGTGAAAATGCGGATTTCGGCGTAGGATTAGAAGGCGGATGCGAAGAACTTGATGGTAAATTTTTCCTTGGAGGTATAGTCGTCATAGTAGACAGAAACGGAAAAGAAGGAATAGGAAAATCGAGTGCAGTGAGTTTGCCAGAATCATTCATAAGGGAAATTAGAAAAGGAAAGGAACTGGGTGAAATAATTGACGAAATTACTAATGACAAAAATTCAAAGCAGAAAGGAGGAGCTGTTTCGTTTTTGACTAACAATAAACTACAAAGAGAAGGTGAATTTACTGATGCAGTGATATTTGCGCTTGTACCTTTTATAAAAAATGGCCTTTACTAATTATAATGGTGTGCTATCCTTCAATTATCAGTCTTTAAGGTATTTTAACAAAGCCGCTTTCAAGTCAGTATTTCTAAATGAAAACCCTGAATCAATCGCTTTTTTAGGCATTACTTTTTGGCTTGAAAATAGTAAAAGCCGGCCCATCTCCCCTAGAAGAAGGTTCAATGCAAAGCTAGGTATCTTTATAAGCCTCCTTTTGTTTTCTATTTCTGCAAGCATGGAAAAGAAATCTTCCATTTGAACAGGATTTGGTGAAACCGCATTAAACGGGCCGTTTAAGTTTCTATAAATAATAAAACGAATTAAATCAGAAAGGTCCTGCAAGTCTATCCAAGAAAGCCACTGGTTTTTATTATAAGCTGAAAAACCGTATTTTACAATCTTATCTAATCTTTCAAGTATGCCCCCTTTGCCGATTACTATACCAGTCCTCATTATTGAAACGCTTATTCCGAATTTTGCTGCCTTCATTGCCTCATTTTCCCACATTATGCAGGTCTTGCTTAAAAAATCGGTGCTTATCCCAGAATTTTCATGCAAAATTTCATCGGTGTTTTTCTTATAGTAACCTACTGCCGAACTATTCACAAGAATCTTTGGTCTTTCCTTTGCTTTGCCTATGGATTCAACTATATGCCTAGTTGACATGATCCTGCTTTTAAGTATTAAATCCTTTTCTTTCTTTGACCACCTTTTATTTGCGAGTGATTCGCCCGTTAAATTTATCACCGCATTGTAACCTGATATTGTGTTTGCTAAAAAGTCTGTATTCTGCTCGTAAGGGTCCCATTTTATGTACTTTACAGTTTTATTGTTTTTTGTCTCTCCCCTTGTAAGTACAAGAACTTCATTTTCACTTGATAGATACTCAACCAGTTTCCTGCCTATAAAACCAGTTCCACCTGCAACCACTATTTTCATATAATTTATAATAAGATTCTTAAGAATCTCTTTTTATTAACTTTTAGTAACATAAACAAAAAAGCGTTTATACTAATAACTTTTTACCATTGATAATAAGAAGGTGATAAATATGGAAAAACTAAAACTAAGCGAATACTTCTCTGAAATATATGAAGATGGAGAATACCCAAGATTTAAGGTTCTGATAGACGGAAAATGGATTAAAACAAAGGATAAATTCGATTTGATAAGCAGCATAGACGAAAGCAAGATAGCAGAAGTAGGATTGGTGAGCAAAGAAGATTTAGATACGGCATTAAAATCTGCAGATGAGAATAAGCATAAAATAAGGGGACTTGCGGCTATAGACCGTTTAGAGTTAATAAACAAGGTAAGAAAGGAGATAGATACCTATAGAGAAGAGATAGTAAAAGTTTTAATGAGGGAATCCGGAAAGGCTTACAGCTCTGCAAATGGGGAAATAAATGCAACAATTGAAAGGCTGAGATTAAGCATGGAAGATTCAAGAAAGATAATGGGAGAATACATACCTGGAGACTGGTCAAGCGATACCACAAGAAAAATGGCATTGGTAATACGCGAACCCTTAGGAGTTGTTTTAGGGATTTCTCCTTTTAACTATCCTGTTTATACTTCGATAGCGAAGATACTGCCGGCGCTGCTCTCTGGAAACGCAGTAATAGTGAAGCCTCCAAGCTCTGATCCAATAGCACTACTCATGTGCGCAGAAATATTTAGAAAATGTGGTGTGCCTTCCGGAACACTGCAGGTCATAACAGGAAGTGGAGAAGTTACGGGAGATAGTTTAACAAAAAGCGACAGAATACATATGATAAGCTTTACAGGAAGCACAAATGTAGGAAAGCATATTTCAAGTGTCGCAGGCCTTAAAAAGATACACTTGGAATTGGGGGGAAAGGGAACTGCCATAATCTTAGAGGATGCTGACCTCGACCTGGCGGCAAAGGAATGCGTAAAAGGTTCTCTCGAACTTGCAGGACAAAGATGCGATGCCGTAAGCCGTATATTGGTGCTTGATTCCGTAGCTGACAAATTCTATGAAAAACTCAAAGAACACTTTAAAGATTACAAATTTGGCAATCCTTTTGATGGGAAGGATATAAACCTGGGCCC
The DNA here is from genome assembly GCA_021798355.1 of Nanobdellota archaeon. Lineage (GTDB taxonomy): Archaea > Nanobdellota > Nanobdellia > Parvarchaeales > Parvarchaeaceae > Parvarchaeum. The sequence continues at coordinate 11,932 of JAJZMG010000006.1, forward strand.
AGTTATAAACAAAAAGGCAGCTGAAAGGATAGATTTGATGGTAAAGGACGCTGTCAAAAAAGGGGCCAAACTTGTTGCTGGAGGGAAATTCAAAAATTCATACTATGAACCTACATTGCTTGAAGATGTTCCACTAAATGCTGATATAGCAAACGAGGAAACATTTGGGCCAGTAATAACGGCAATAAGAGTAAAGTATGAAGAAGAAGCAATAAAAGTCGCAAATGAATCGAAATACGGTCTTGACTCGGCGGTTTTCACAAATGATTTCTATAAAGGATGGAGGATAATGAAGGCATTACAAGTTGGTAATGTTACATTAAACGGAGCACCTTCGCACGGAACGGCTTACTTCCCATTTGGAGGAGTAAAAGATTCGGGTGCTGGGAAGGAAGGTGTTGGTTACAGCATAGAGGAGATGACAAACATTAAAACTATAATATTCAACTTGGGCGCTAAGGACCTTGGAAAACCTTATAGTGGAGAATTTAAGGATTGAGCAAATGCACTGAAGAGAATTTATTGTATGTTAATAACTTCTTAAGATGTAAAGCCAAATAAATCTACTGCAATTTTGATAGGTTAAGTTTATATATTTTAATTTAATGATTAAACTATGGACTATAAAGAAATAAAGAAAGCCGGCTGGGAGAGGATAATAGAAGAAGTAATTATCGGTATTGTTTTATTTATAGGGTTAGTCTCGTTGCTTTATAGCTGGATAGACAGCTTGTTTGGTGTTATAGTAGGCATACCAGTCCTCACTTTTTTAGGGATTTTAGCGTCTTTTATAGTTGTTTATGCGATAAGAGTGTTTGATAAAGGATGAGCATGCGTTATAAAAAAAGATATTTCTTAGTAGAAGTAGACGGCGTTTCAAACCAAGAGGCCTTTGAAAGACAGATGTATTCAACATTGAATAACATAGAACCTTTCCTAGCAATAAGATCAAATTTTAGGGTAATAAAAGGGCTAACAAAATTTGATGGAGAAAAGGCGAGGGGAGTTATTGTAGTGAATAATGAATACAAGTACAGAGTTATATTTTCTCTTTCATTAATTAGTAAGTTTTATAAATCAAACTTGCTTACAATAATGAATAGTGGAAATATAAAAAAGATAAAATCTTTTAAATTTTAGGAGGAAAACAATGGAACCACCAGGAGATTTAATGGGATATGACAGGGCAATAACACTCTTCAACCCAGATGGAAGAATACTACAAGTAGAATACGCAAAAAGAACAGTTTCGCAAGGTTTTGCAGCGGTAGGTTTGGCAGGAAAAGGCTGTATAGTCTTTGTTGCAGACAGGAAAGCTCACGAGCTTGAAAAACTAGTTATACCTGAAAGCATAGAGAAGATATTCCAGATAGACTTACATATGGCTGCAGCCATATCCGGAATGATAGCTGACGGAAGAACATTAATAGATAAAGCACAGAACAGTGCACAAGAATACAAAATGACTTACAATCAACCAGCAGACATTCTTTTAGTTGTGAAAGGGATAAGCGCTGAAATGCAAGCACTTACTCAATATGGTGGGGCAAGACCATTCGGAGTTAGCATATTGTTTGGAGGGCTTAAAGACAATAAGACCTATCTGTACATGCTTGATCCAAGCGGCACTTTCTTTCAATACAGGGCAATCGCAATAGGCGGAAATTCAGATATCATAAACAAAACGCTTGAGAAAGAATACAAAACAGACATGGACGTTGAATCACTTATAGATCTTGGTATGCGGGCAATAAAGTCCGATGAAAGCAAAAATTCTCCAGAAAGATTTGAAATAGCCGTCATAGATAAGGAGGGCTTTAGAAAATTAAACAGGGAAGAAATAACCAAGTACATAAAATAATCCATGGTAGATAGAGTAACTGCCAAGTTAGAAAAGAACGGCAAGAGATACGAAATAGAAGTAGACTGCGAAAAGGCCGTGGATATCAAAGAGGGCCGTAGTGAAGACGTCGATTCTGCCCTTCTTGTTGAAAAAGTTTTTAAAGACATTAAGAAAGGAGAAGTTGCTGGAAACCTGCAAAAAGAACTTGGGACAGATGACATAAGAAAACTGGCTCTGAAAATAATAAAGGAAGGAGAAGTGCAATTGAGCACAGCTTACAAACAGAAAAAAACCGAAATGCTGAAAAAAAGAATAATAGATAAGATTGCTGGAATGGCCATAGACCTAAATACAAGCTTACCTATACCTAAGCAGAGAATAGAAATTGCAATGCAGCAGATTCACCACAACTTTGACATTAATAAACCTGAAAAAGACCAGCTTGATGAGGTATTAATAAAACTAAAAAAGATACTCCCAATAAGATTAGGGGAGTTTAATTACTCCATTGACGTGCCAATACAGTATGCAAATGACACAATGTTATATTTAAAAAGGTTGGCGAACATAAAAGATAGTACAAGAAACGATAATTCACTTGTTGTGAATTTTTCAGTTAAAGCAGGAAATGAAAATGAGCTGTTAAGTAAGCTTAAAAGCATAACACACGGCAGCATTAATATAAGGAAAATATGATAAACGTAAAAAATTTTGATATAGTAACCCCTGGAGAACTTCTTTCAGATGAAAGAAACGGAAGAAATGGAACTTATGAAGAAGACGAAAAAGTTTATTCAAAGTTTTTAGGAATGGTTCAGCTGTCGGATAGAGGAATAAGTGTAAACCCCTTTGCCGGTAACTACTACCCAAAGGAGGGGGATGATATAGTTGGTGAAGTTACGGAGATATCATCGAAATACTGGGTAGTGGACATAAACGCCCCATTCTATACGAGATTAGATGTTAGAGACGTGAATTTTAGGGTAGAAGAAAGCGAATTGGATAAGTACATAGATATCGGAGATTTAGTTTATGCAAGGGTTTTCAGAGTTTATCCAAATAACGCTGCTGATATTTCAATGCGCGGTACAAGATATGGAAAACTTGAATCTAAGATGGTTATAAGGATAGATCCTGTAAAACTGCCAAGATTAATAGGAAAGGAAGGCGCAATGATAAACTTGATTAAAGATGAAACTAAATGTGATTTAGTCGTAGGACAGAATGGGATAGTGTGGGTTGATGGAGAAGACAAAAACAGGGCCGCTGCAATATCTGCAATAAAATTCATAGATGAACACTATGTAGATTCGGATCTTACAGAAGAGGTCAGGAGGTTACTTGAAGATGTACGAGGAAAGATTTGATAAGCGAAAATTTGATGAATTGAGGCCTATGGAGGCAGAAACAGGGATAATACCCAATGCTAAAGGAAGTGCTAGGTTCAAGATAGGAAATACTGAGGCTATCGCAGCAGTTTATGGCCCTGAAGAAGTAAAGCCAAGGCACATAGAAAAAGTAAACAAAGGGATTATAGTGTGTAAATATGATATGTTACCTTTCTCGGTTCCAGATAGGGCAAGACCTGGTATGGATAGAAGAGACATTGAAATAAGCCAAGTAATAACAAACGCACTTAACAAGGCAGTTATTCTTGAAGAAATGCCCAGGGCAATGGTGAATGTAAGGATATATATAACGCAAGCTGACGCTGGGACAAGGTGTGCGAGTTTAACGGCTGCCTCTATGGCATGCGCGGATGCAGGATTACCAATGAGAGATTTGGTTGCAGCAGTAGCAGCAGGTAAGATAGGAGATAGTGTTTGCTTAGATCTGACTAAGGAGGAAGAAGATTTTCATGAAGGTGGAGCTACAGACGTTCCAATCGGATTCCTTCCATCAAAGAATGAGATAGTTCTTCTTCAATTGGATGGAAAAGTCACAAGAGAAGAACTTAAGAAAGTAATACAAATTGGTAAAAAGGGCGCAATGGAAATTTATGAGCTTGAAAAAGCTGCTCTTAAAAGGAGGTTTTTAAATGAAAGTAAAAGTTAGAGGTATTTACTCAACAGCTATAACAAAATTACTGCTTGATGAAAAAATAGAAGTAACACAAGCGGCAGATGCGATCAAAAAAGCTTTGAAAATAGAAGATGAAAGCAAACCGGATGTAATAATAGAAGACACTGAAACGAAGGAAGGAGTTTATGTATACGGCACCGGAAGCGAAAAAGTTATAGAGTTATTAAAAGAAAGGCTGAAGATGAGTATTTTTTACAAAGAAGAGATAGGCAAGATATACTGCGGCATAATAAAGAATACGGATCAAAAGGCAAAGTCAATAGTTATATCTCTTCCAGATGATGAAGAAGGGGTTCTTGACCTTAAAAGTTTCTGGGGCTATGTTAAGCCTGGCGCAAAGATACTTGTACAGTCTAAAGGCACTTATGATGGTAAGATAATGCTTTCAACCCAATTAAGGATTTTTGGAGACAATATAATAATCATAAAGAATGGCTTCACAAAAATGAGCAAAGGGATACATTCAAACGAAGGAAAAACGAAATTATACGATATAGCAAAGGGCTTAAATCTAAAGGAATGGGGCATATTATGGGTCCAAGGCGCGGAAGATAAAGAAGAGGAAGTACTTAAACACGAATTAGAAGAACTACAGAAAAAGGAAGCTGAAATAAATGAAAAATTCAACAACTGCAATGAACCAAGCATAATTTACGATGGTATGAACAAGTACTTTATATTGTTCGATGAAAATGACAAAAATGAACTCGATAAAATAAGAAAGACAGTTATGCCAACAATAATGAACCATCACAAGTTAAAGTCTGCCGGGTATACTATACTTACGGATTTTGCGGAAAACCTTTTGGATAAGTACTCTGATGAGGAAATAGACGAAAAAATAAATGAAGTACTCTTAAGATATGGTCCTGTTAAAGACAAGCTTTATAGACTTGCATTCACAAGACTGAATGGAACTTCATTCAAGATAGACGGGATAGTATCTGAATTAGAGGTAAAAGACAGTGAAGTACAAAAACTTACAATAAGCAGCAGAAGTGAATGGGGCGATAGAACTTATACTATAGAAAAAGACTTGGAGTACGTTGATATACTCAGAAATGGAGAAAAAGAAAGAATGCTCATTGTAAAGCCTGAGATATTCCCTAAATTTGCAAAGCTGATAACATTTGACGTAACCGCTAAGAAGGAAGAAAATGAGGTAAAAGTACTAAACGAAGACAGATTAGAAAGACTTAGCAAGAAGGGAGAAATAAGTAATGAACTTAAGGACAAAATGAGTCAAGTTATAAACGAGATGAAAAAATTATGACGCTTGAGAACTATAACTACATAAGAGAATTAGCCGAAAAGAAGATAAGGCTGGACCAAAGAAGTGAATTCGAAGGTAGAAAAATAACAATAAAGGATAACGTAATACATCACTCGGATGGATCTGCCTACGTAGAGCTTGGAAACACCAAAGTTATGGCTGGTGTAAAGGTACTAAACGGCACTCCTTTCCCGGATAGACTGAACGAAGGTGCTCTGGTTGTAAACTTTGAGGCCTCTGAGCTGGCAGATAATTACAACGATGACAGAATAAACTATTCAATAGAAATTGGCAGAGTAACTGATAGAGGGATACGGGAATCTAACTTAATAGATCTTACAAAGTTGGTTATAGAAGAAGGAAAGACCGTTTCCTTTGTGTACGTTGATATAGTATGCCTTAATAATGAGGGAAACTTGTTTGATGCTGCAAATATAGCTGCACTGAGGGCTATACTAAACGCAAAATACAAGATTGCGGGCAAGGAAGAAACATTCACGCTTCCAATCGACAGGTCTAAATTAGCATTAAGCCACACATTTACAAAGATAAAAGGGACTATCTTCTTTGATCCGAGCGCAGAAGAAGAAAAAACTGCTGATGCAAGATTTACAATAGGCCTGAGTGAAAAAATAAATTCCCTGCAAAAAGGAGGGGAAGGTGTTTTTACGCCAGAAGAGATAGATTTCTGTGTCGAAAAAGCCATTGAATTAAGGAAGGAAAGATTTAAAACTTTAATGGAGAATATAGATAATTGAAATGGAAGAGTATAATAAATTTGAGAAGGCAAGATTGGTAGGGGCAAGAGCTCTTCAGCTTTCTATGGGCGCGCCGGCGCTTATAAAAGTGAACAAGAAAGATGACACTTATATAGAGATTGCAAAAAGAGAGCTAGAAAAGGACATATTACCCATAACCGTAAAGAGAGATCAGAACCAGTAAATAGATTTTATATATCTAAGAAATTCTATAATAGTAAATGGCATTCGAAGGGTTATCAAATAGATTAAGAGAAGAAATAAAGAAACTGCTTAATTCAACTGGTAATGAAAAAATTGAGGAAGTTCTCACAGATATACAAACTGCATTGATAGAGGGGGATGTAGATAAAAATACTGTAGAGAAACTGATGAAAAATATCAGGGATGACATAAAATCTAACAAGGGCAAGGGGTTAGTCACGAGAGAAAAGGTCATTGATGTAATATACAGCAACTTAGTGGGGGTAGTTGGAAACGAAGGAACTAAAATAAACATAGACACTGTACCGTTTAAGATACTCCTAGTTGGATTGTTTGGTTCGGGAAAAACAACAACGGCTGCAAAGCTTGCAAATTACTACAAGAAAAGAGGTTACAGGGTTTTACTTTTAGGATTGGATACTTTTAGACCTGCGGCCTACCAGCAGCTGGAGCAGCTTTCAAAGCAGATAAATGTAAAGATAATGGGTGGAGGTACCGACCCTGTTAAAACTATAAAAAGTGCAGTAAGCTCATTTAAGAACTTTGATGTTGTTATTGCAGACAGCGCAGGTAGGGATATACTGGACAGCGAGCTTGTAAAGGAGATAACAGCGATTAAGGAAACACTTAAACCAAACAATGTTACATTAGTTATACCTGCAGATTTAGGGCAGAATGCGTCTATACAGGTAAAGGGCTTCCATGAATTATTGGACATAAATAATATAATACTAACAAAAACAGATGGTACCGCAAATGGTGGTGGAGCATTAACAGCTGCTTATATAAGCGGAGCAAAAGTTACTTTTATAGGGACCGGAGAGAAAATCAATGATTTTGAAGAATTTGACCCAAAGAAATTCGTTTCTAAACTACTTGGTTTGGAAGGTTTGGAATCCTTGCTTGAAAAGGCAAAAGAGGAAAATATACAAGTTAATGAAGAAAGCGCAAAACGCGTCATAAAAGGAGAATTCAATTTAATGGATGTTTACGAACAGTATTCTTCTGCAAAAAAAATAGGATCTACTAAAAAAATAACGGAGATGATGCCAGGTGTGCCTTCCTCGGGAAAAACTAAGGAATTACTAGAAAAACAGGAAGAAAATATAGGTAAATTTATAACTTTAATGGACTCCATGACAAAGGAAGAACTAGAAAACCCAAAAGTAATTGATGCTTCAAGGATTAGAAGGGTAGCAAAAGGAAGCGGTACCTCTGAAGAATTAGTTAGAGAGCTATTAGAGCAGTACAGGAAGATGAAAACAGTCATGAAAATGTCTAATAACAGGCAGTTTTCAGGTTTACTTCGAAGATTTGGTATAAAACTATGAAATGCAGCATTTGTGGAAAAGAAATAGAAACTACTTTCTTAGGTAAGATAAAAGGAAATTACCGAAAGAAGGGAGGAAAATTATACGCAGTTTGCAACGAGTGTATTAAAAAGAGGTTATAAAAAAGAATATAAGTTTATAAAGAAATAGATCAGTATGGAATACAAAAGTCCCTCTTTAGCGGTTGATGGAATAATGATAAAGGATAATCAAATACTTCTGATAAAAAGAAAAAATGATCCTTATAAGGACAAATGGGCCATACCAGGAGGGTTCGTTGAATACGGAGAAAGGACTGAAGAGGCTGTTTTACGTGAAATTAAGGAAGAAACTGGCTTGGAAGCAAAAATCGGCCATTTGGTTGGTGTATATTCCGACCCAAAAAGAGACCCTAGGAAACATGTAGTATCAATAGCCTATCTTTTAAAGGATATAATTGGCACAGAAAAAGGGGGAGATGACGCTAAAGAAGCAAGATGGTGGGATATCAACAAATTACCAGAACTTGCATTTGATCATCATTATATAATAAGTGATGCGCTTAAGATTTATTATAATCAAAAATAAAACTTTTTAATATATCTTAACTATATCTTTTGATAAGGGCCCGTAGCTCAACTTGGACAGAGCGGCAGACTTCTAATCTGATGGTTGGGGGTTCAAATCCCTTCGGGCCCAGTTTAATATTGGAGTATATGATATATCCCTTTTAATTTCATTGGTTAAATCAGCCGTGTAGCCTAGACTTGAGGTGCAGCTAACCTCTGCAACAAAGAGTTTATTATTCCTTCCTCAAGTCACAAAGAGACAGAGGAATATTTGGGATACTAAATTTAGCATTTTAAATGCCTAAATATAAAATGGTCTCAGTTTAATATTGAGATGTTATATGCTTAAAAGTAGAAAAATATCTGTAGTGATATCACTGCATAATTCTCC
>JAJZMG010000041.1 GCA_021798355.1 Nanobdellota archaeon
ATTTAACAAAACAGACTAAAATTTAAATGTTATTCTAGAAGAAACAATCTACGTAAAACCCAACTAGTAATCCCCTATAAGCATTCTACGAAGCAGATTTGACAAAATCTACCTTCGGAACTACTGAAATAGGTGAGCGCGCGAGTCGAACGCGCCTACTTCGTTTACGGCCATGTTTCACAACGCTAGACAGCATTTGTCATTTGCAGACGAATACATAGCCGCTCTGTCAGCTCACCATATGACAGACTAACAATTTTAATCTCTAGCGCATTAATAACTCTTTCTACGGTTCTGGCAGCTCTTCAATAGTTGCTTCCGATTCCATTAAAAGCTTCTTGAAATATTCTTTTCATGTTTCTCGTAGAAACATAAATAAAAGAACTTAGAAATCCATTCATTTCCTTTTGTTTATTCTTAAAATTGAAGTTATTTTCTTTCTAAAGATGTAAACTAGGAAGAAAAGAACGAATATTGCTGCAACGTAAACCCCTGCCTTTTCAAAGACATTTGCTATTGATTCCCAGTTGCTTGAAAGGTAATAACCTGTGTAGACAAGAAAGCCGGACCATATAAGGATACCTGCAGAAGAGTAGACTAAAAACTTCTTTATGTCCATCTTAAAAGCGCCACATATTATCCCCGCTATGGACCGAACGGCGGGCAGGAGCTTTGTGAAGAAAGCAAAATAATCGCCGTATTTTTTGATCCAATTTATGCCTTTTTCATATTCTAAATCCTTAAAGCCAAGTTTTTTGGAAAACCTCATAAATATTTCTATTCCAAGGAAATAACCGAGGAGAAAGCCGACTACGCTTCCAAGTATTGAAGCAACTACCGCATCAGTAAACCCCAGGTATGGATTGAGTTTTCCTATTGCTATGAGAAAACCTGTAAACGGCAGCACTACTTCGCTTGGGATAGGCAGAATAACTGATTCAAGAAACATCAAAATGAAAATAGCGGAATAACTATTGCTTTCTAAGAATGCGAGTATTTGGTCTATGCCTAAAAACATTTTACACCTTTTTTATCAGTTCCCTTGGATCCTTTCCATCTACCTTTAATCCAAGGCTTACGCATGAACCTAAGACCTCGTTTATCAAACCATCCTCAGTCTTTGCCAGTGAGTATTGTGAGTGATCCTTTGCTATCTTCTTTACTTTGTCAAAGGATATTGATGCAGAATCTTTTCTGTCGCCAAAGCCTTTTTCCAGGCCTGCTTCTTTTATTAAAAGCTGTGAAACTGAAGGCATCAAAACATTTAATTCGTATTCCTTCGTTGTTTTATCGATTTCTATTTCTACCGGAACTTTCATCCCTGCGAAATCCTTCGTCTTATCATTTATTTTTTTGACAACTTCTGGAGGTTTCAATCCTAACATCGTAAGCTGCGGCCCCAATGGTGGAGCAGGCGTGGCCTTTCCCCCCTCTACTACAATTCTGACTTTTGTTTTCATTTGCTGTCTCCCTCGCTTTTTATTGTAGACACATCTGCTATTTTAATATTAACGTTTATGGGAACTGCCGACTCTAAAAACATCACAGTTAGCTCTTCCTTTTCCTTATTGACGGATTTAACGGTTGCGGTTTCCCCCTTAAATGGGCCGGAAAGAACCTTGACGACATCTCCGATATTTATCTCTATTTTCTGCTTCTTCTTTTCTATTGTCTTCAAAGCTTCTTCTTTTGATAGTTCCTTGTTCATTATCCCGCGGATGTGCTTTATGTTATATATAAGATTTGAAACGCTGTCCCTTGAATCAGCCTCAACTACCAGGTAACCTTTTAAAGAGTAAGGCTTTACAACAGAGTAAATGCCCTTTACCCTGGCAAGCTGTGATTCCAGCCTGTCTAAGGCCTGCATCTCCCTTCCTATCGTAACCCTAATTATGAAGAAATGCGATTCTTCATTATTCTCAGTAGCTTCCATATGTTTTAAAGAATAGTATTCTAAGAATTTAACAGTATAAAAGCTTTATACCTTATCTTTATTAAGCCAAGCGTCAAAAATGTCCTGCAATACATCATAGCTATCTCCTTTAATCTTTGCAAATTTTATTATATCTTCTACCCAATTACCCTCCGTTACGTATCTTATTTCAAATTTATATTCCAGGCTTTTAGATAGATAATAATCTTTTATAGTCTTTGAAAAGGCAGGATCAACTAAACCTGTATCAATTGAATCCAGATCTGGCTCCTGCTTCTTAAGGGAATCTTCATTCAGACGGGCCTTTTTCGTAAAATACAGAACTGGTTTATATTTTTTGCCGTTGCTCACGGATAAAAGCACGTAGTAATCACTCAGAGTAGAATACTTTAAATTCTGATAGATCTCCATTTTATTGATTTTTATGTCCCCACAATCACCACTTATTATATTTTCGGAAATAGAGCCATTTTCTATCACTTTGGTATCTCCTCTAGGAATTTTAATTAGCGCATCCAGCACTTCATCCAAACCATTTTTCTTTGTATCAATTTTAACCATTTTTAGAGAAGGAGATTAACTTATATTTAAATGTTATTATGCATAACATAACCATCAGAAATACTTAAATAGAAAAGAGTTTATAGAATATTCCGGAGGGGGTAACATGGAAAAACTTAATGAGATAATAAATAAAGTGGAGGACAAAAACAATTTGAAGCAATACCTTGCAATTTATACGGTGCAATACAAGGTACCCGTAAACGACTTTGATTGGGATTATAGACAAAACAAAGAAGAATACTTTTTCGATGCAAAGAATGAACAGTCCGCAGTTTATATTGCCAAATCTCCACTGGAAAAATTCAATGAAGGGGAGTATCTAAACGAAATAAAGATGCCTAATGGTATGGAGAAAATAGAGCTGACTGGACTAATGGAAATCGCAAGCTCCAACCTTATATCTAAATCGATATCGAATACGGAGTTGAAAAATAAAAATAGAGTGGAATAAGTTATTGAAGTAATTTTAGAGCGTAAAGAGTTTATTCTCTTTGAAAATGAAAAAGGCTTAAATTTCTAGCATCCATAAGATAGACATGGCAGAGAAGCTGGAAAGCATCATCAATCTCAAGAAATTTAGAGGAATTGCAGAAAAGGACATTAAACTTGAAGGGATAAAAGAACTTTACGGTAAGCCGGTTTCTTTTCTTGGTGTTAACCCCTTCTTTATAGATTATGGCTTTTTTCCAAAAAAGATTTATCTGGTACTGCCGCATTTCGAGGAGAAGTTCAGAT
>JAJZMG010000024.1 GCA_021798355.1 Nanobdellota archaeon
CCCAGTAAACGGAATGGAAATGTTAGACTGGTATCCTTTCTGCAGCGATAAATTTATAGGTATTGTTATGTTTGAGCCGGGACTTAGCTCAAAAGTCTGATTGAATGTAAGCGATATTGACGTATTCTTGAATAGCGGCAGTGTCCAGTTCATCCGCATATAGGTATTTCCATTGTTACCTATTATTATTTTAAGCAGAGAATAATTTTTTATTATCTCGGTAGTTTTATAATCTCCCACGAATGTGAAGTCTGGATTTGGCGTTATATACATATTAGAGCTGGAGTTCAAATGAAAATTAAACTCGGAGAAGCGAACCGATGGGTAATAAGTTCCAAATGGCATATTGGTAACATTATACCTTATCAGCTTATATCCGCTGTAGTTTGCAGGTAAATTCCCGTATAAAATCGGCGTGTTATTTAGCAATATAGTATAATTTGTCCCAACCGGAAAATATGCGGATAAATTAAAGTATTCATACTGGTTTATCGATATGGTTTTGTTTAGAGAATTGAAAGACGCAGACACAGATGAAGCATGTGAGCTACCTATGACTAAAAACAAAATAAAAATCCCCACTATAAATATGCCGGTTCTCATTAAAATTTAAATCATATATCGAATATATATGCTTAATATACACGCAAACAATCCAATGCGCTTATCTGCCAGAAAGTCTTTTTAATTCCCGGTGACTTATCTATGTATGGCAATAGGTTTTGCATTGTTTGGTTTGCTTATTATAGTAGCGGTTATAGTTTGGACTTTTTTCATAAAGCTTTCAGATTTCATTAGTCCCAGGACCAAGCCTGTCGGGAAGGGCAGCGCACCGATAGAAAGCGGTGAACGGTCTATTTCCGGGATGAGAAATGTCGGATTTCAGTACTTTTTTTATGCCCTTATTTTTGTGGTTTTAGAAGCTATATCCGTTCTTGTTTTTCTATGGGCCGAAAGTGCAAAGTCTTTAGCTATTTCCATCTCAGTGCCTGTTCTTATATCCCTTTTTTACATGGTTATTTTAGTTAGATACTTGTTGAAATTAGGCAGCAAGCTTTCGGAGGAGGATTAATGGAAGAATCAAATGAATTTTCATACCCGGGGTTATATGAAGTAGTGTTTATGAAGGCAGAAAAATTCATAAATACGGTTTTAAACTGGGGAAGAAGCAACTCACTTTGGCCGCTGACTTTCGGTACTTCATGCTGTGCCATAGAGATGATGACATTCGGGGCTACAAAAGTTGATGCTGACCGTTTGGGGGTACTTTTCAACGGCGATTCTCCGAGGCAGTCCGATCTCATACTTGTAAGCGGAACTATCACCAAAAAGATGGCCAGGAGGCTTTTGAATGTTTACGAGCAGATGCCTGATCCGAAGTATGTAATAGCGGTAGGAGCATGCAATGTAAGCGGCGGCTTATACCACGATAGTTACAACACTATAGAGGGCATAGACCGCATAATGCCTGTAGACGTGTTTATTCCAGGCTGCCCACCAAGGCCGGAAGAGTTTCTAGATGCAGTTAGGGTTCTCCAAAAACTCATAAAAGAAAATAGGTCAAAGGCGCAGAAAAATGGTAACAGTTGATAAACTTAAGAAAGCAGTTAAAGGGGATATTGAAGTGCTGACAGAGGAGCAGGGTCTTTCAATCATAAGGATAAATAATAAGAAGCTTTTAAAGAAATTGGCATGGCAGCTAAAAGGAGAGTTTGATATTTTATATTCGCTTACTGTAGTAGACTATTCTCCAAGCTTTGAATTAAACTATGTATTTTCAAATTACAGCAATGCCGATTTGTTTATAATAAAAGTAAACATAGATGAAAAGGATTTTTCCGTAGATTCTTTAGTTGATATATTCAATTCTGCAAACTGGGAAGAGCGGGAAGCATATGACTTATTCGGTATAAAGTTCAATGGCCATCCTGATCTGAGAAGAATACTGCTGCCGGAGGATTGGCCGGGCCACCCTCTCAGAAAGGACTTTAAGGTAGACGATGAAGTCAGAAACTGGACGGGCCTGGACTTGAAATTCTGACATGGAAAACAGCATAAGATTAAACATAGGGCCGGTGCATCCTGCAATGCATGGAGTTCTTAAGCTTATACTTGATGTCAAGGGAGATACAGTGATAAAAGCGCAGACGGAGATAGGCTTTCTTCACAGGGCCAGCGAAAAAATAGCCGAGCTAAGGTACTTCGCAAATTATTACCCAATAATGGACAAACTTGATTACGTGTCTGCCCTTAATATGGAGATACTGTATGCTTCTGCCGTCGAAAAAGCAGCAAACATAGAGATTCCTGAAAGAGCAGTTTATATAAGAACAATAATGGCCGAGATGCAGAGGATAATGAGCCACTTAGTCTTTATAGGCAGCTTTGGCGAAGACCTTGGCAATATGACAGGATTCATATGGGCATTAAGGGAGAGGGAGCTTTTGATGACAGTAGTTGAGAAGATAAGCGGGGGAAGGCTTGCGCCAATGTACATCTGTAATGGAGGCATGTTCTACGATTTTCCACAAGGTATAGAAGACGAGATATTGAAAGTATTGTCAACAATAGAGAATAAAGTCCAGCATGAATACAGTGCCATGTTTACTAAAAACCAAATATTCTTATCAAGGACAAAAAACGTCGGTATAATGACCAAGGACATGATAAAAAAATATGGGATAACCGGCCCAATTGCAAGGGCTTCCGGTATAAACAGAGATTTGCGAAAAGTTTCTCCTTATTTAGCATATGATAAAATAGATTTTGAAGTACCTGTAGAGAAGGACGGGGATACTTATTCTAGATTTCTTGTAAGAACTTTGGAAATACTTGAGTCAATCAAGATAATACGGCAATGCATTAAGAATCTGCCTTCCGGTTCATATAAAACGGCAGTTCCATGGATAATACGAATACCAAAGAAGGATACTTTTGTAAAACAAGAAAGTTCAAGAGG
>JAJZMG010000003.1 GCA_021798355.1 Nanobdellota archaeon
CCTTGCCAGGTTATATGTTTATTGTCTTCTCCCATTATTTGTAGTAGGTTATATTGGCTTCATTTGTTGTTTCATTTTTGCTGTTAATCTTGTTCACCGTTGCATTTATAACATCCAGCAAGACATTCTTGTATTTTTCCGGGTTAATTGAGTAGGCCCAACCGTACAATTCATTGGCTTGTTCTTGTTCATACACAAACCTTTGTGATTTTTCTTCAAAGTCTAGTTTGAACTTAAGGCCGAAATACATCTTTGGTTCGAGAAGACCTTTTCTTACCTCATATTCAATTCCTTCTTTTACAGGAGGGAGGTTGGCCGCTAGATATTTCTCTAAAGGATAATTATCCCTTACTTTTATAGATTTATAACCTAATTCAGACAATGTAGTGCTGAGCGCTTTCTCCAAATCGCTTGTTTTTACTGGGTTCCTGAAATCAGCAAATATCATTTTAATATATAGAGGTAAAAGTATTAAAAGCTTTTTATTAAAGCCGAAGCGAAGCCCTCAAAAGCAGATAATACCCAATTAAGTTTTTGAATCTGCTTAACCCCGCATTGCTGTCTTTCGGAGTGAGGTTATCCATAATCTTCATGTCTTTTTGGTTTATGTTAAAATCAGCTGCAGCTATATTCTCAAGCATGTGCTTTGGGCTGCTGGCCTTTGTTAATGGTATTACAATGTCTTTCTGGATAAGCCATCTTAAAAGCATCTGTCCAGCTGTTTTATCGTATTTTTTGCCTAATTCTTCTATGCTTTTAATTATTCTTTCGTATCTTTTCTTGAATATTGCACCGTGCGCAAATGGGCTGTAAGCCAAAAGCGTAATCTTCTCTTTTTTCATGTAGTCAATCAGGTTCATTTCAGGCATTCTCTCAATTAGATTGTATTCAACCTGGTTTGAAACGATTTCGTATTTTGACATAGCCCGCTGTGCATTCTTAAGTTCCTTTTCATTGAAGTTGCTTACTCCTATGTACCTTATCTTGCCGTCGTAAACGAGCTTTTCCATGGCTTTCATTGTTTCCTTTATGTTTATTCCGCGGTTGGGCCAGTGCAACTGGTAAAGGTCTATCTGCTTTATGCCAAGGTTTTCTAGGCTTTTCTCGCAGGCTTTTATAACAGCATCGTATCTGAAATGCGTAGCCCAGACTTTCGTTGCTATAAAAAGATTCCTTTTTTCTTTTATTATCTTCCCCACAAGCTTTTCCGTTCCGTATATTTCGGCAGTGTCGATTAAATTCACTCCTTTTTCTATTGCAAGGTTTATTGCCTTTTCATTCTCTTCTGTATTGCTGCTTAATTGCCAAGTACCTATACCTATGGAAGACAGTTTTTCCTTCGTGCTTCCCAGGATTTTATATTCCATAAAATTATAACGGGTAAAAATTTTTATATTCCCTCGATTTTATTAAGTAAAGGTCATTTAATACCTCTATCATGTTTCTGTCTTTCCTTACAAGCTCCTCTCCGAATGTTTTTTCAATTCTTTTGTAGAGAAAGGTAGAAGTTCCGTATAGACTGGCAGACAATAAGAATATTGAGAGATATGCGAAGGGAGGAAGAGAACTGCCGTAGTATGCGTATAATGACGTGCCTAACATGCTGCCTGCGATTCCTGCTTCAAAAGCGTCTCTAACAAATTCTTTTAATCTGTTATATCTGGAAAACTGCTTTTCATCAAGTTCTATGTAATGTTTTTCCTTCTCCATATAAATCACTCTTTTATATATTTCATTTAAAGCGGTTTTCTTGTTAGTAAGAAATTCTACCCTTCTTTTAAGTTCTCTGTTTCCTTCTATCTCTGTCTTCTGCTCTTCAGAAGAAATCTCCAAAATTTTACTTAAGCTTATGCAGCCCATTAGAATAATAGATGGAGCAGGTTTAAATATTTGTACAGTAAACCAAGCTGCAAAATCATTAAATCCTATCAAAGTCTCTAACTCTAATGGTACAGCCTGCAGAGGTCCATTCTATCTTAGGCCGGCATATTCTCACAGACGGCTATGATTTTGTTCTCGACCTAGAAAAATCAAAAGGAGCCTGGCTTTATGATTCCCTGCACGATAGGAAAATTTTAGATTTTTTCGGATTCTTTGCCACATCAACCATTGGAATGAATCATGACAAGATGTTTGAGCCCTCATTTTTGAAGAAACTACAGAGGGCAGCGATCAACAAACCTACTAACAGCGACGTATACACAGTGGAGATGGCTGAATTTGTGGATACTCTTGATAAAATAGCTGCGCCTCCGCACATGAAGCATTATTTCTTTATTGAAGGAGGGGCTCTGGCAGTTGAAAATGCACTTAAGACTGCAATGGGCTGGAAGGTAAGGAAAAACTTCGTGAAGGGGCATAAAGAGGAAAAAGGGCAGAAGATAATACACCTGAAGGAAGCCTTTCATGGCAGGTCCGGTTACACGCTTTCTCTCACAAATACATTCGATCCAAATAAAATAAAGTACTTCCCTAAGTTCAATTGGCCCAGGATTACCAATCCAAAGATAACTTTTCCCTTGGATGAGGTAAACCTTAAGAAGGTAGAGGATCTTGAAAACAAAAGCCTAGAAGATGCGGAGGAGGCTGTCAGGAAGAATCAGAGCGATATAGCGGCCCTTATAATAGAACCAATACAGGGAGAAGGAGGGGACAACCACTTCAGGAAGGAATATTTCCAAAGACTTAGAAAATTCACGGATGAAAATGAGATGCTTTTTATAGTTGACGAAGTTCAGACTGGTGTCGGGGCTACTGGAAAATGGTGGGCGTATCAGCATTTTGATTTCCATCCAGATATACTAGTTTTTGGAAAGAAGCTGCAGGTTTGCGGCATAATGGTAAGCGATAGAATAGAGGAGATTGAAGAGCACGTTTTTCATGTGCCAAGCAGGATAAATTCAACATGGGGAGGGAATCTCGCGGATATGGTAAGGGCTACGCGTTACCTTGAAATAATAAAGGAAGACAAGCTAGTTGAAAATGCAGAGTTAAGAGGCAGGGAGCTGCTAAAAGGTATACAGGATTTGCAGGACAAGAACCCCGAGAAGATACATAATGCGAGAGGAAGAGGTCTTTTGGCTGCTTTTGATCTGAATAGCACGGCCGACAGAGACAGGTTTATAGACACGCTTTACAAAGAGAATAGCATGCTTGCCCTTAAGGCAGGCGAAAAGGGAATCAGGTTCAGGCCCTCTCTTTCAATAAAGGAAGATGAAATTTCAGAGGCATTAAGTAGGTTAGAAAAGACCGTAAAATCGATTTAGAAAAATGAATTAGTCAATTATATTGACTCAAATCGTTATAATCGAAAAGCCTTCGTCTATCGCCTTTGATATATATTCTCCTGCGGGCAATAACTCTAATTTATCTTTGAATTTGTCTTCAATCTTGTTCTGCTGAGCTATAAATATACAGGCCTTTGGCTTTATTGCTTCTTTGACTTTGTCCATGCTTTCAATTAACTCTCCATGCTCTGCTATAAATTTCTCTGCAGGGCCAAACACTAAGAACCTTACCTCATCACCTTTTTCCTTTCTTCTTGAAGAAAAGTTCACGGCCATGTTTATCTTATCCGTATCCGCGCTTATAATGAAAAAGAACATCTTTGCCATTCATTATTATACCAGACAAGCGTTAAATAGTCTTATTTCTGCAAATAAATATCAATTCATCTTGCTTTTTATTATCCTAGAGAGTTTTTCTGAAAATTCTTCATCTTTACCCTTTAACTTTAATATCTTTACCTTTTTGTTTGAAATTTTTATATCAAATGATTTTCCAGGATTTAGGTAGCTTACAACTATGCCATCATAGCTGAGAACTCCTCTTCCTTTCTCTATCTCTACATGTAATTTCTCATCTTTTCTCAGTATTACTGAGTTTGAAAGGGGGTTTTCTATAGATAGGAATGTAAGGCAAATAACGCCCCTATCTAATATTATTGGACCGCCTGCCGTTCTGTTGTATGCTGTGGAACCTATTGCGCTAGTTACTAAAAATCCGTCTCCGCTCAAAGGATACTCATAAAGCCTGTTTCTTTTCCCCTTCTCGTCGTAATACAGTTTAAAGTAAACCTCCTCCTGCACGTTTTTAAGAAGGATTTCATTAACGCCGTAATACTTGCTTTTATCATATTCTACCTCTATTTTTCTTCCAAGCTCCTCCACTTTGTAATTTTTCGATAAAAGGCTTTTTATTATGAAATCAATGTCATTTAAGTCTACGTCAGCATAATACCCCGTGCTGTTTTTTTCTATGCTTCTTATGGGGAGTATGGGGCCGTTGAATTCATTTGCTGCCTTTATGAAAGTACCGTCACCGCCAACCGCCAAGCATATTTCCGCATCGTCCGAAACATTAAATTTGCTGTAAAACTTCTTGAGTTCCGGATAGTTTTTCTTTGATATGATCTTTATTTTCATATGAATTAATGCCTTCTTTAATTAAAATATCTTATAGGTGGTGACGGCGGCAGCATGTTTTTGTGCGCGTTCCTTTTCATCATCTCCAATAGCTTAACCACTTTTTTCTTCTCTATTCCAGTTTCTTTTGCAATACTTTCTGGCAATTTTACATTCCTCTCATTCATAAAGTAAAGAACTCTGTCTATCTCCTCATATTCTATTCCGAGTTCATTTTCCGCCGTTTGTCCCTTCCAAAGTCCTGGAGATGGCCTTTTTTCAGCTATTTTTGCGAATATGTTCATATTTTTATCTCTGCCTATCCACAGCAGTATCTGCCTCAGCTGCATCTTGTAAAGGTGTTCAGGCACATTTATGTCAACCCCTCCGTCTCCGTATTTCGTGTAATATCCTAAGCAATGTTCGCTTCTGTCGTCAGTTCCCGCTACCATGCCGTTTAATTCATTTGCTTCCTTGTACAAAAGCAGCATTCTAATTCTTGCCTTTATGTTTGCCCTTGCAACCCTGTTTTTTTCTTTACGTAATTCAGGGTTTTCTTTCTCTATGGCTTTCACAATCCCGGAAATGTTTATAGTCTTCGCTTTTATCCCCAGCGCTTTTGCGACTGCATACGCGTCATTTTCATCTTCTTTTGGGTTGGAATCTGAAGGCATTACCACGCCAAAAACATTTTCTTTCCCAAGGGCTAATCTGCATACGTATGCTGTAAAAGCAGAGTCGCTTCCGCCAGATAATCCAACAACTGTCCTTTTGGTTTTAAGTGGTTTAAAGTAATCCCTAACCCATTTAACCGTGTAATTAATGGCTTCATTTTCATTTATTCTTAATTCATTTGGAATCTCCATATGTAAAATCACACTTTCCTCCGGCCGTTTTCGTTTATTCTAATTATATTGGCAGCATAATTGCTTTTCATGTATTCAACCGCGTTTTCATGCTTCTCCATGCTTATGTCCGCACAGCCGTTCTCTATGATATTTACTTTATACCCCCTAAAGAACGCGTCAGCAGCAGTGTTCTGCACGCATATACTTGTTACCAACCCTGCAATGTAAACTTCATTTATGTTATTATACTTCAGGAGATTATCAAGTACGGTATTGTAGAATCCGTCGTAAGTTCTCTTATCTATCCTAAAGGCATTTTTGTTCCGTTCATTGCCGATGATCTTATTGTTTGAATTAGCATCTGTTAATCTCAATAAACCCTTTGAAGGGAGCCAATCAACTATCTCGCTGCTTTCCGTGCCTTTCATGCAGTGCTCCTCCCAGGGCCCGCCATTTCTTTTTAGTTCTGGATCATTGCTTTCATGCGCGTCGCAGCAGTATATTACTGGCATGTTGTTTTTATTTGCATACTCGACAAGCTGCTGAAGGTTTTTCTTTATGCCTTCTACGTTTTTGCAGTACATGTTTTTGTCGTATCCTTCCTGGCCGAAGCCTTTTATCAAATCCACTAGCAATAAAGCCTTTTCCATTTTTACCTCCTTTTCAACTCTTATCAGCAATTCTTTAAATCAAGTTTAGTATGGGAAAAAATCGCAAATGTCTTTGGCAAACTGCAAAAATTTCCTGTGTAGATTCCTTAATAAGAAAGTTGCAGTCTTGTATATTTATGGAAAAACTGAATTCGTTGTTAATGAATGACACTGAAATGCCGATGTTTCTCGACTATTACGAGCTTACAAGCGGCCAGGCAAACTTTGATCATGGGAGGAACAATAAAATAACAGAAGTATATTACTTCAGAAAAATACCTGAAAACCTCGGAGGTTACATGGTGGCTGCCGGCCTTGAGCAGGTTATACAATTCATAAAAAACTTTAAACTGAGCAAGGAAGAAGCGGAATGGCTAAAGAAAAGTTCAAATGGCGCATTAACCGATGATTTTTTGGGTTACCTGCAGAATTTTGAGTTTAAAGGAACTGTGAATGCAGTGCCTGAAGGCACGGTTGTTTTTCCTAATGAACCCATACTTACAGTAACAGGAAATTCGATAGATGTGCAATTATTTGAAACCTACATTCTTTCGATAATGAACTTCCAAACAATGGTGGCTACCAAAGCAGCAAGAATAGCATATGCGGCCAAAGACAGGGATTTTCTTGATTTCGGCGCAAGGAGAGCGCATGGAAGAGATGCAGCAATACTAAGCTCAAGGGCTTCTTATATAGGAGGGGCGGCAGGAACGGCATTGGTATCAGCTGCAATGAAACTAGGCATACCTTATTCAGGAACAATGCCGCACAAGTTTGTGCAGGAGAGGGAAAGCGAGCTGGATGCCTTCAGGGAATATGCCGAATCTTTTCCAAAGGATGCAGTTTTCCTGATAGATACATATGACACTTTGAAAGGAGCTAAGAATGCCTGCATAGTGGGAAATGAGCTTAGGAAAAAAGGATATGATTTAAAGGGAGTAAGAATAGACGGAGGAGACATTTTGCAGCTTAGCAGGCAGGTCAGAAGAATACTTGATGACAGCGGTTTTTCAAGCACAAAGATAATCGCCAGCAGCGATTTGGATGAGTATCAGATAGATTATTTTGTAAAGAACAACGCCCCTATAGATATTTATGGGGTGGGAACTAGATTGGACACTGCGGCAAATTACAATTCAATCTCAAAGAAAGGCGGAGTTTCTGCCCTCGGAGGGGTTTACAAGCTTGTTGAGGAAGAGGAAAATGGATCTGTTGTTCCAAAGATAAAGATAAGCAGCAGCGATAAAACTACATTGCCTTTCAACAAGCAGATCTACCGCAGATTCAAAAATGGTTTCATGCTTGAGGATATAGTAGATACGCCCTCCCACAATGATTACAAAAAATATCAGCAGATTCTTGTGCCTGTAATCAAAGAAGGTAAGTTGGTTTATGATTTTCCATCATTGAAGGAAACAAGGAACTACGCGAAAAAGCAGCTTTCATGTTTAGGTGAAGAGTACAAACGTTTGGAGGAATTTGAATCTTTTCCCGTTAAAATAGGGAAGGACATAACGGATGCCAAGAACAGGATAATACAGGAAAAACTCAGCTCTTAAGCCTGTAAATATTAAAGCGTGCATCCCTAAGGGTCTTATTCTCTTCTATTAAATCCTTCTTTTTTAGATATGATATTCCATGCCTAACCGTTCTTACCTGCAGAGCAGACAGGCTTATTATGTCTTTTTGCGTAAGCGGCCCTTCATACTGCAAAAGTTTTAGTATAAATTTCGCAGAAGGGGGCGCATCATCTATGTAAGGTATGTTTAATTCCCTGCTTCTCATCTTTTCTATCGGCGTTTTCTTTATCTCATTTATCGTAATAAAATTTGCAGGCCTGTCATACTTCTTTATTGTTATCTGCCTTCCTCGGAATGGGTAGCGGAATCTTCCATCGCATACTATCTCAATTAATTCCTTTGAATTCAGGTTTTTTATCATTACTGTAGAATTTCCATTTGCAAGCATAGGCCTGTTCTGCTGCATCGATGATAATGGCGTTAATTCAATAACATCTGCGTCATTCAGTATTATTGGCCCTCCAGAAGAGGAGGAGTAACCGGTAGATCCAGTAGGAGTAGATATTATTATTCCATCCCCTTCATCATTAAACATCTTCTTTTCATCTACATAAACAGAATAAGATATTACGGATGCACTTTTATTTGGCGTAATGACAAGTTCATTCAGTACTGGAGGAAGCGGTTTATCGTCAACAACTGCTTCTAGTCTTTCCCTCTTTTCTATGCTGTATTCACCATTGTTTATCTTGCTGAAAAGCCGCTTGAAATCTTCGAGCGTTATCTCAGGAAGAAACTCATTTTGATAAACAGAAATTCCAAGAACAGGAATATCTGAAGAAACTGCCCTGAAGGTTCTAAGTATATTAAAGCTGTTTCCAAATGCTATCACAATATCAAATCCTTTTATGTCTAGATTATGGCTTTTATTCTCCTTTTTTTCTACAATAAACTTTGCTTTCTTCTCCTTTAGGAATTTTAGAAGAACAGGCAGGGCCTTTTTGCTTTCGCTGTCAGAATAATCAATCGAAACATAAAACTTCATATTTCCCCTTTATCTAAGTATAGAAAAACAATATATATAAGCTATCTGATTCAGAGGCCCATTCTGTTGTCTATCTCTTCTATATAAGTTATACCAAGTTTATTCAAAGAATTCCTGTAATCCAGCAGCTTTATGCTCATTCCGTAAAGAAAGTCTTTCAGCTTTGAAACTTTATGTTCACCTGTTTTGTCATTGTCGTAAAGCGCTATTACCTTTTTCCTGTTGTACTGCATTAATTCATTGTAAATCTGGTTTGGATTTTTGTATGAAACCTCAATTATCGCATAATCGGAAATTCCTGCCTTTTTAAGCGCCTCTTTGTCCCTTTTTCCTTCGACTAGAATAACTGAATCATATGACTCTTCTTTTATATCGCTTATTATATTTACCAGGCTCCTGTCTGCCATGTCTTTTTATGAAAGCAGGGCTTTAAAATGCCTTCTATTTGTATTACCTTGGTATTACTTCGATGACTACTTTGCCTACCATGTTTCAATCCAACTAAAAGTATTTCTTTAAGCTTTTCACACTATTATTATGGGTAGGATGAATTCAAAGCTGTTTCTGCCGATAGAAAGCGTTAATTTCAAAATAGCTAATATCTACCTCAATCACCCGCTTAAACTAGCAAATGAGAATTATTCTTCAAGCAAGACCGTTTTTGTAAGCATAAAAGCAAACGGATTCGAAGGCATTGGAGAAGGGGCTCCAGATAAAGAAGTAACAGATGAGGATGCCAATTCGGTTTCAAGGTTTGTAGAAAAGCTAGCCCCTATTCTTACAGGCAAAAACGCATTTGACATCCAGGGAATAAATGATCTGATGGACAATCTATCAAAAAAAGACAATACGGCCAAGGCGGGAATAGACATAGCCTTGTATGACCTAATAGGCAGGATATTGAAGAGAAGGACGGTTTCATTTCTTGGAGGAAAAGGAAACAGTAAGCCCATATCTATGACAATCGGAATAGAAGACGGAAGGCTATCAGTAAAGCATGCAAAAATTTACAAGCATTTGGGGTTCAAGGTTATAAAGTTGAAGGTTGGCCTTGACGTGGATGAAGACTTGAGAAGGCTAAAAGAAATAAGAGAAGCAGTCGGCAATGCAATTAAGATAGTTGCGGATGCAAACCAAGGCTATACATTAAAGGAAGCGCAGTTTTTTCTTTCAAAAGCAGAAGCTTTAAACCTGGCTTTTCTGGAACAACCTGTAAAGTTTTCTGATTTTTATTCCCTGAAAAGGCTAAAAGCAGGCAGCAAAATACCGATAATGGCCGACGAGTCAGTGAAAAACATTGAGGACTTTAGAAGGCTTGCAGACATAAATGCAGTTTCTATGATCAACATAAAGTTAATGAAAATGGGAGGGATAACAAAGGCAATTCAGATAGCAAAGGAGGCAATGTCAAAAAACATAGGAGTTATGGTCGGCTGCATGGAGGAAACTAGGGTGGGAATAGCGGCAGGCATGCATTTCACCCTGTCAATAAACGACATGGGCTTTGCAGATCTAGATTCACATTTAAGCCACAGCAATAAATTCGTTTCAAGCGGTATTAAAACAATAAACGGAAAAAATATTATCGGTAATGGATACGGCCTGGGGTTAAGGCTAAAAAAAGATTTCAGATTCTAAAACAATGATTAACTTTAAATATGTCTTATAACATAAAGTAATATGCAACGTCCAATGAGTGGAGCGAGTAAATTGAAGCAGGATTTACTTGTAGTTATGCCTTCATGGACTAATTCATTTAACCACTCTGCTTATAAGCTTATTATCAAGACAAGGTAATTTGCCCAAATGTC
This sequence comes from Nanobdellota archaeon, assembly GCA_021798355.1. GTDB lineage: Archaea > Nanobdellota > Nanobdellia > Parvarchaeales > Parvarchaeaceae > Parvarchaeum. The sequence continues at coordinate 10,278 of JAJZMG010000003.1, forward strand.
TTGCGGGTTTCTAAAATAACTTCATGCGTTTGGGCTGCTTAGTCTAAAAATAATTTTTTGTTTTTTACTGTAATCTATCAAAATAATAAAATGGAAGAATTCGAAGTACCGTTTGCAAATAAGGAGAAAGTCGAAAAGAAAAGCTTAAGTCAGTTTTTGGGCTGCCTTAAGTTCGAGACAATAAACCTCGAGCTTTTCATATGCACTGTGTTAGCAAGCCTTTTTGAAGGCTCTGCAGAAAAGCAGCTGTCTTTGACTTTTCACGGAGTCGTTTTTTTCCTTTTGTCCTTAGCTGCAAACGTATTGCTTATAGAATTTATCTTCCGCATAATGAAGATGGTCAAAAACGGAAGAATACGAAAATATGGAAAAATTGCTTGAATAAGGATAAACCATAAGATATAGGGGCTAGAAAGGTGTTAATAATAAATAGAAGGCCCTCTTTAGTTCTCTATGGAAGGCTCAAATAGCAATAAAGAAAAGAGGTATATTGGTTTTTCAACTTCTTATATGGATCTCTCCGTGGATCCATTCGAGGATTTCTATAACTATGCATGCGGAAAGTGGAGGGCAAAGAATCCCGTCCCACAGGAAGAAAGCAGGCATGATTCTTTTATACAGCTTTCAAACAGGAATTTCGAGATATTAAAAGAAATAGCAGAATCCTGCTCATACAATAAACAGGAAAAAGGAACTGTAGAGCAGAAAGTTGGAGATCTCTTCTTTTCTTTTATGGACACAAAGTCAATAGAGAAGAAGGGCTTTGAGCCTATCAGGCCCTCCATAACAAAGATAGGCGCAATAAGTGACTTTGAAGGCTTAAAGGAGGTTGTCAAAGAATTAATGAAGGAAGGCATATCTGCACTATTTGAGCTTTCATCTGCAGAGGATAAAAAAGACAGCAATGTCTATTCGTTTTACGTTACTCAGGGAGGGCTGTCCCTTCCAGACAGGGACTATTATCTTAAGAGAGAGCACTCTAAAGTTCTTTTGGATTACAAGAAACACATCATAAAGATGTTTAAAATATATGGTGAAGATAACAAGACGGCTTCCTTTTACGCGAATTCCATATTTAAAATAGAGAACTACCTGGCAGAGTCAAGCCGAAGTTCTGTAGAGCTGAGAGATGAAATAAAGAACTACAACAGGTTCAGCCTTCAGCAGATACAGGAGAGATTCAACAACCTTGATATAACCGGAATATACTCCGCTTTGGGAGGGAATAATATCTCATTTATGGTGGTCGGCCAGCCCGAATTCCTTGATAAGGTCAATGCAATAAAAGAAAAGTTTACCTTAGATGAAATTAAAGCCTACCTTAAATGGCAAGTGCTAAACCAGTCTGCTCCCTTACTGCATTCAAAGGCAGAGGATGAGCATTTTGATTTCTTTGGAAGAAAGCTTATGGGCAAAAAAATCCAGGAACCTAGATGGAAGCGTTCCATACGATTAATAGACTTTTCAATAGGGGAGGCTTTGGGCAAACTTTACGTTGAGCACAACTTCAGCAAAGATGCAAAGAAAAAGGCGGAGGAGCTCGTCAAGGACGTTAAGAGTATTTTCCTTGAAAGGCTTAAAGCAGTTAAATGGATGAGCTCGTCAACAAGGAAGAAAGCATTTAAGAAGTTTTCAATGCTTAGCGTCAAGATAGGCTATCCTGAAAAATTCAGGGATTATTCTAAGTTAAATATAGACAGAAACGATTTATTTGGTAATATAAAAAATGCAATAAAATTCGAGATAAATCGGCAAATTAAAAGAATAGGGAAGAAAGTGGACAAGAAGGAATGGCTGATGACGCCTTCAATGGTGAATGCTTATTATAATCCAAGCGGAAATGAATTGGCTTTCCCTGCCGGTATACTACAGCCGCCGTTCTTTGATGCGGATAAGGATGCTGCCGTAAACTATGGGGGGATAGGCGGAGTAATCGGCCACGAAATAACGCATGGGTATGATGATCAGGGAAGACTATACGATGGAAACGGCAGGATGAAGGAGTGGTGGCTGCCACAGGATGCAAGTAAGTTTGACGATCTAGCTAAAAAAGTTGCAGATTTCTATAGTACCTTTGAAATAATCCCAGGAGTAACGGTTAACGGAAAGCTTACCTTAGGTGAGAACATTGCCGATTTAGGCGGGATAAGCATAGCTTACGATGCATTGCAGAGCTATCTTAAAAGGAATCCTTCCGAAAACAAAGAGATAGACGGCTTTACTCCCGAGCAAAGATTTTTCATAGCGTGGTCACAGATATGGAAAAGCAATATTAGGGATGAAACGGCAAAGATGTTTGCAATGATAGACCCGCATTCTCCGGAAAAGATTCGCGGATTAGTACCGGCTATAACCCATCCAAAATTTGAAAGCGTATTAAAAAGTAAAAGCAAGCTCGGAAAACTTCCGAAGAAATATCCAAATTTAAACATGTGGTGATTCACTTTTTATTCCAAAGTAATGCTATTTTATCAGCTGTAACAGGGAAGCTCGATAAACTTACAAAGTATTTATAATACTTGTCTTCACGTAATTTTTATGAGGTGACAGCATTATGATAGATGAATACGACACAAAAAGAATAGTAAAAGCAGCAAAGAAGCTTGACGCTATAATAGGCCTGTCAGAGGATGTTGTACACAACGCAGGCACTACCATCAAGTTTGAAGAGCATTCCTCAAACACTAACATCAAGAGAGTTGCTGGAAATTTTTACGGATTCGATTTTGAACTCGAAGAGGGCGAAACAATGTTCGGCGGCAAGGACTTGGTAATAAGTTATAAGGGAGAGAAGGTGCTTTCACTGTTTTACCAAAACTTTTGTCTATATGGTTTAACGTCTATAGGCCGCCCGTACTTCGATGGGAAAGTGCTATTTTATAAGAGAGGGGAGTGGGAGAAGAAACTTGACACACTGATAACGAACAAAAAACAGTGTATACCGGATTACATTAAAAAGAATAATGATATTGATAGGAGAGCTAAAGACGTTGACAATATAGTCTCTGACATAAACAGCATAATACACGAGAGATATGATGATTTTACAGGAATAGACAGGTTTGTTGAAGACGCGCTGTCCGGCAAGATAAGGGGCTTTTACCTTGAGCTGGCATACGAACAGCTTTCACCGTATCTTAATTAAGTCAGTTATTCATAGTTGCCTTGAAGGAAGCAAAGATTCTTTTGCAGAAGTATGCAGATACATGGGTTAAAAGGGATCCTAATGCAATAATAAAGATCTTTGAGCCGGATGCAGAATATTGGGAAACGGCCTTTGCCAAGCTGTTTAAGGGACATAAAAGAATAAGAAAATACATTAGCACAGTGGGTTTGGATCAGGATATTGGCTTTCTGCATGAGATTAACAAGAGCAAAACTCCTTTAGTTTATGACTTGCAGGAGCTTTACAGGTGGGTGATAGACCTAAGCGTAATCCAAGTCTTAGAGGAAAAGAGGCTTAAAAAGAGCGATTTCATAGTCACTGAGAACTACAACATAAGATTAAGGGAAAATGCTGCAAAGCAACTGATTAACAAGATAAGAATAAACTTTAACAGCATATCTAAGTATAAAGGCAAAAATCGGGCTTTAGAATTTACTTTACTTGATAATATGAGGAAGTTATCAGATTATGTACTAAGCAAATCCAATATACTTAAGTTCTATGTTCCTGAAGTAAATATTGATAGAAATGATGACATAGAAGTAAGAGATAGGATACTTAGCATAACACCTGCAGAAAGAAAGCGCTTGGGAATCAACAAATCCACATTGTGGTATCGGCAGAAAGCTATAAAGGATGGCAGGAAGATTAAACTATATGGAGATCCTCAATAAGTAAAGCAATGAGGTCGATTCGAAATGAAACACAATACAACAAAGCAAAGAAAAAGAAAGAATAATAAGATAATCTCTAATATAAATTATTATAATATCATTGCAGTTAGCATAGTTTCTGTATTGCTGTTAGCAGTATTTTCTTTTATTTATGCAAAGGTTGTAGGCGATACTTTCAGCTTGATAATATTCCTGTGTGAAATAATTATTTTCTTCCCCTTTTTAATAGCTTATCAATACATAATTAAGAAGCCCCAGTACATATTATTAATAATTTGGGTAGCGCTGTTTGCACTTTCAATAATACCTACCGCAATGTCTCCAGTTGGATCTTATAATCATGCTTTTTTTAGAGTAATAACATTAATTGGCACGATGCTTTTGGACATATATCTAACTGTGATGATATTCCTCAAAGGCAGGCTTCTTTATAAAATCATCTTTCCAATAGCATTTCTTGTTTTTGCAGGTTTTGCCGCATTCATCTTTGAAGTTGCATTGAGTGGCAAAATATCATTTACAGAATTGTGGATATACCACAATTTAATCTTTCCTGTCTTTCATACCCCCAATAACTAAAAGAAAATTTCAATGCCAATACCGTCGATGATACTGGAAATTGGAAAAAAGCTTAAAATCAACAAAAGCTATTATGGTATAGACAAAAAAGATCAAAGAAGGAAAAAGAATCAAAATCTATCAACAGGCTTTTCTATAATTATTTTATCACCGCAATTACTGTATACTAAAAATTAAATTGATATCTCTTTTAATTCACGTTCGTTTTTTGAAAGCTCATCTTTCAATGCATTAAGTTTATTTTCTAATTTTTCTTTTAGTTCTTCATATTTGCTTTCTGATAGTTTACCTGCTATTAGCGCTTTCTCGATAATTTCTATATCCTTCTCCTTTTTTTCTATTTCAGATTTAGATGCCGCTATTATTGGCTCAAGTTTGGCCTTTTTAAAACTAAAAAGTAATTTTGTTAGATTTGTTTTCCAGATCGTAAGCGCATTAGTATAGAATATAACTGTAAAGTTTTCTTTTCCACGGGGCATACTCAATACCTGACGTCTAAGGCTCTTTTCTATTGTAGGAACAGCGTAATCTATTTGAATTCCTTTTAAATTGTTTTTTTCTCCCCTAAATTTCACACCTCTTATAAATTCTATTGGCATTTCCCACCATTTGCCTATAGGTCCAACTTTTTTGCTTATTATTAGAAGCCATAGCAAAATGCGCTTGTTTGTAAGGTAGGGAATTGCATAAACACTTTCTATTTCATTTATACCGGTTATATCCATTAAAAGATTTTTTCTTGAAAAAAGTCCTTCTTGGACAATTTCTAATTCTGCTGGGGTTTCGTCGCCAATTACAACTTCTTCGCCTTCATCTAATTCATGTTTAATTCCAATACTACTCATACAATTTAGATATATCATATTAGTATTTAAAACTTGCAAACTTAAATGTAGTTGCAAAAACACATTATGGTATCCGCAGAAAGTTATAAAACTTGGTAAAAAGATTAAACTCTGTGCGAAGAATAAAATGTAAACTTCGAAGTCTAATAATACAAAAAGTATAACTGTTTATACATTTAGATTTAGTGGCGCGTATATATGCAACCGAGGATTTAAATTTACATAGTGAATATTGTCTTACTGCACCTTTAGGAATATTTAACGCTGGAGAAACTACAAACATAACGTACAGTTGCTCTAACAGTTTAATATAGATATGTAAAATAATCAAATTATATGACAGGTCTTAATTGATTAGCAGTTTTAATGTCTTTGCAAAATATTCATTATTTATTAAATGTTCTCAGCAATGAAATTATACAATTACCTATTAGTTTATTTAATTATTAATATAAATAAATTAACTAACAACGAACTTAAAAACCTCCTCCATAAATATTATTTATCTATATTTTTATTAGAGTAGTTTCTTAATATATTCACAACTTATAATTATTTAGTGGATATAAAAGAAGTAATTAGAGGGTTATTAGGCGAGGCCAATATAGACTTAAAAAGTGCTGACATTCTTTATTCTAGCAACTTGAAAAATAGAAGTTTATTTTTTATACAGCAGGCATATGAAAAAGCCCTAAAAGCATACCTTATGTATTATATTTTCCCAAATGTTTGGGAGATAAACGAAAAAATGGTTAAAAACAATAGTTTAAGGAGATTGTTGCAAAAATCAAAAGATTTTAAATACCCTTCTAAATTTGGTCATGACTTTTATAAAGCAACCAACTGGTGGATTAATTTTTTGGCAGCTATTAGTCATTTAGATAAAAAACAAGCTGAAAATATATTTTTACAAATAGTATACAAAAATAATGGAGAGGACATGCAAAAGTATATTGAAAATATGAAAGTTCCTACTGATTTAGATGATTTTATTGATATTATTATGTCTCCAATAACGTCTTTCATTAAATTTATTGTACCTTATAGAATGAGAGGAATGGTAGATAGTAAGTTCGTTAAAGAACAAAAAATAAATTTTGGCAGATTGATTCAAGATCCAGAAAATTTATTAAAACAAGAAGATTTAATAAGAAACGAAATTATAGATCAAATTAAAACAGAACCAAAATTACTGGAAATTTCAGAAAATCCAGAATATAAAGAGATATTTGAAAAGCTAATTATAAAAATTATAAAAGAGGTATCATTCGTATCAAATTTTGAAACCGTATATAGCATTGCGCTTTATTGTTATAATAGAAATTATGAATCTATAACTAGGTACGGCAAAGCAGAAAATAAAAACCCTCTAATTAAAGATATAGACCACATCCCGGAAATGTCGCGGATATTAAAAAATATTATATCTAATTTTTATTACAGCTAAATTAGTTATTATTTGCTAATCAAGATATTCTTCCTTTTTTCAGTCATAATTATTATAACAGATTCTTAAGGCATATGAATAAAATTATTTAAGTATTCGAAGATAAATTTAACTTATATGGTAGAATTTTACACGAAGTATAAAACCAAGACAAAACGACCCGTAAGTTTTAGAACTAGTTTAGGTAAACGAGTAAGGTTTAAGGCCAAAAGAGTATCTGAAAGAAGGAAGAAAGTAAAATTTTAATTAAAGATTATTACTTCAAATAATTTGAATTTGTATAGAGTGTTTTTTGTAATAAAACGGTTTAAATATTTCGCTAAAACAATCTTGGAGGTCTACGCTCTTTTAAACCAGTAATCGGATTAATCCAGTACTCCTCTTTTTCCTTTTTAAGAGCTCTTTTTTGCTTTATCTCATTTACTCTATCTTTATTAGTTTTCTTTGCGTGACAAGTAGGACAAAGAGCTTGTATATTTGAAATATCAGTTTTACCTCCCTTTGAATACTCTTTAATATGATCATAATGAATTGCTCTTTGGTCTAATTCTTCCCCACATATCTTGCATTTGTTATGCTGCCTAGCCAATACCTCATTTTTTTCTGATCTTGAGATTTGTCTTCTGGCGTCTCTTTTAATTGCTTTTTTATTAGTTGGCCCCCACAAAGAATTCAACCCCAAGGGGTTACTATTTCTGCTTTTTTTAATTTTATTGCCAAAGATATCATAGTCCGGATCCAATATTCCTACCATTTATTGTTTATGGAGATTAACATATTTAAATATTAAATACTCAAAAATGCTATAAAATAAAGTAAAAAAAGAGAAAATATACTTTTAGAAAAGGCCAACTTATTCCATACGAATCAGGAAGCATAATGCATATGTCAAAAAATTAGATAAGTCATTTTATAGCTACCTTAAAAAGAATAGTAAAAATGTAGTAAAAACTTACGTAAATACAACCACATTTAAATTTTATTCTATTTTACCACCTCGAACTCTCGAACTTTTCATTGGAAATAAAACTCAATAATTATTGATATTTTACCTAAATTAGCCTCGAAGTATAGTAGAAGTTGCCTTGAAAATACCCTTAGATAATGGGTATGTCTATTCGACATTACTTTGGAATAGTATTACGATATTTATGATATTTTTGGAAAGTGGGAAATTAAGAAAGAGATATCCTATACCCCGTACAAAAAGTAGCCCCGATCGGATTTGAACCGGTGTTTGCAGGTTCAGAGCCTGCTGTCCTTGCCGCTAGACTACGGGGCTATGATATCATTTAAAGAAATTACAGTATATTTAATATTTACCTGAA
>JAJZMG010000034.1:0-14675 GCA_021798355.1 Nanobdellota archaeon
TTCAATATTGCAGAGCGTGAGCCTATAGGAGTAAGCATAGGTCGATTGCGTGCAGACAGGGATGTACGCAAGGGGAACACTGATATCCCCAGAGGTGCAACTCTATGAACCTGGAGACATCAAACCGGAAAAATTCCGAGAGGAACCCCATCAATTTATTGGTGGGAGGATGTCAGATAAAATTGCTATCATTTGTATGGGACAAAGATATTTTCTGGTAGATGCGGATTACAGCGTTATAGACAATGCTCCGGTAGTAAGACTTTTCTGCGTTAATGAAAAACTGGAAAGAAGGATACTGTACGATAAAGAATTCAAACCTTACTGTTATGTAATTGCTGAAAAAGAGCAATTTCAAAAAACCATCGGGGGACTTTCATTTATAGACTCTTTTAAAGAAGTGGAAAAATTAAACTTGGGTGAAAATATAAAATTACTACAGGTCTTTACTAAATTACCTGAGGATGTTCCGAAGCTAAAGCAACTTGGTTTTCCCACTTACGAAGCGGACATCCCTTTTTATAAAAGATATCTATTGGATAAAGGTTTGGGAACATTTAGTATACTTAACATAGATTCAAACGGAGACTATGTACGCAGTATAAAAAATGAGGGAATAGGGAATTTTCCTATGAAAGCAGCTGCTTTAGATATAGAAGCATTCTCAAAGCGCTCTTTTCCCAATCCAAAATCCGATCCTATAATAGCAGTTTCAGTGGTAAGCGCGGGGCTGAAAACATGCATTACCTGGCTTAATGCTGAAGGTAATGGTATAATAAGAGTAAAGGACGAAAAAGACCTGCTCCTTAAGCTTTCAGAGTTGCTATCTTATAACAACTTTAACGTACTTATAGGCTATAATTCAGACTCGTTTGACCTGCCTTATATAGCTGAAAGAGCAAAGATACTCGGACTTAAGTTTACAGTGAATGGGTTTGAAATTAAGATAAAAGGAGAGAGAAAGAAGATATCTGAAATAAATGGAATTGCCCATATAGACATGCTAAACTTCATAAGAAACATATATTCGATATACAATCTCAAGACGGAAGTTCTTACCCTAAGGGAAGTAGCTGCAGAGATTACCGGCGAAAGAAAGGGAGAGTTTGACTGGACTAAGGTAAATGAAATTTTTGCCGATGCAAAACTAGCAACTGAACTGTGCAATTACTGTATACAGGATTCAAACATAACACTTTTGATTTTCGATACTTTGCTTCCTTTGATAATGGAGCTTAATAAACTTATAGGTCAGACATTTGCAGATGTTTCAAGAATGACTACAGGAGCAATAGTGGAGAATCTTATAATGAAGAAGGCTACACTCAAAAATGAACTAATACCAAATAAACCCTCAGACTTTCAGGTTAATGACAGGATAAAGAAAATAAATGAAGGGGCGTTCGTTTTTCAACCTACCGCTGGGTTATATGAAAATATTGCAGTAGTAGATTTTAGAAGTCTTTATCCAAGCATAATAGTATCCCATAACATTTGCCCGTCTACAATACTGTTTAATAAAGGAGAAACGACTTTTTTACCCAAAGAAAAAAAAGCTGGTTTAATACCATCAGTACTTGAAGAAGTTATAAATTTAAGATTTAATGCCAAAGACAGGCTTAAGTTAGAACCCGAGAACAAACAGTTAAATGCTAGAGTACTTGTGTTGAAGCTCATAGCAAATGGTTTTTACGGTTACTTGGGATATTATAATTCGCGGTGGTATTGTTTTGATTGCGCAGGGGCCATAACTTCCCTAGGAAGAAAATATGTACAGGAAGTAATATCTACAGCCGATTCTTACAAATTTAAGGTTTTATATGCGGATACAGATTCAGCCTTCCTTCAATTTGGGGAGGAAAAAAATATAGTCGGTAGTTTTATAACGGAAATAAATGCAAAGCTTCCTAAACCAATGGAATTGGAGCTGCAAGGATTTTATGCACGTGCAATATTTGTAAGTTCAAAAGGAGGGATAGGCGCTAAGAAAAAATATGCAATGTCAAGCTTCGATGGAAAACTTACTATAAAAGGATTTCAATCAGTAAGGAGGGACTGGGCAGTAATAGCAAAGAACCTACAGAAAGAAGTGCTTAAAAAGATTTTACTGGAAAATAATAATACAGGTGCACTTTCAATCGTAAAAGACACTATAGAAAAGATAAAGCAAGGCAGCGTAGATCTCGATGAGCTAGTTATACTTACAAGGCTCAGAAAAGATCCTTCCTCTTACCATCAGACTAATCGTCATATTTCAGCCGCGGAGAAAAGCGGCATTAAGTTTGTGAGCGGAGATACTATAAAATACATAATCGCAAAGGGCAAGAGCAGTCAGAGTGTTTCAGAAAAGGCAGTTCTTTATGAAATTGCGAAAAACAACAAAATAAAATACGATCCAGATTATTATATAAACAAACAAATATTGCCGTCAGTCCTGCAAATACTAGAGGTTATCGGATACTCAGAAGAAGATATTTTGGGTAAGAAAAATAATTCACTTGAAGGTTTTTTATAGATAGTTAGCGGAGAAACTAAACTCAACACGGGCTTAAATTCATGATTTATTTATGGCAGTATGCAATAAAATAATACTATTAATATAGCATTATTTTTATATATTATATAAGTAGTTAAATATCTTGCGCAGTTTGCCTCTAAATGAGGTAAGAAGTGCGTAGAACACAAATGTGATAGGAATAAATATGATTATGGGAAAATATAACTTTAGATTGCATCTAAGCAAAGCCGTAGAAATGGAGCTTAACCGGAGTGTACGCTATTATATTTGGAGTCAGTCTGTTTCATATTTGTCCAGGAAATTTCAAAGCGCTAGTGATACTTTAGTAAAAATAAATAATATCATGAGATACACAATACAGAAACTAGGTGTTTCATGTATGAGCAGTTTTTAGTACGACATGGAAAACAAGTTTAATAACGATTTTATTGAGAGAATAACCAATGACGGGGTAGGAATGCTTTTTGTAAAACAAAGGTACAAACTTGATGAGGCAGCGGTGGAGCTTCTTTCTAGGATAAAAAATAAAGGGTTTAAGCTGGTCTATGTAACTTCTGGGCTACCTTATAAATCTATACAGGAAAAGCTGGATTTGGCTAAGATAAACGACTATTTCATTATAGACTCTGTGACTGCCCCGATTATACAGGATACGGTTCTAGACAATAAATGTATTTTCATAAAGTCTCCCGGTGATCTTACGGAGATAAGCATAAATTTAGAAAACCTGCTTAAAAAAGGAGGGGAAACTTTCGTAGTTATAGACTCCATAACCTCTTTTCTTATTTACAACTCAGAAAATGAAATATTGAGATTCATACATTTCACTTCGTCTATAGCAAGGGAGGAAAAAAGCAAATTAGTGTTTATAGTTATAGAAAATAATGGGATAAGCAAGAATTTTCTAGATAAGATAAGAAGTTTTATAGATGAAGAAGCTGTCTTAGATTAAATACAAAGATGGAAAAAGAAGAAAAGGAGAAATGGCTCTTAGCAGGTAAAATAGGGAAGGAGATAAGAGAGTTGGGAGTATCTCTTTGCGTTCCAGGAGCAAAGCTGCTTGATATAGCAGAAGCAATAGAAAAAAGAACCTTAGAAAGAGGGGCAAAACCTTCCTTTCCTCCCAATATATCTATAAATCAAATCGCAGCACATTACACTCCGAAGTATGATGATAAAACAGAATTAAAAGAAGGGGACATAGTTAAGATAGACGTTGGAGCAAGCGTAGACGGGTACCTTTCCGATACCGCAGCGTCAGTTGCCGTAGGAGAAAATGAAAATAAACTTGTCATTGCAACAAAAGAAGCATTGGATTCTGTTGTTAAAATAATAAAACCCGGTATGGCTATAAACGAGATAAGCGCTTTAATAGATGATACAATAAGCAGCTTTGGATTTTCCCCCATAGTAAATCTTGGAGGGCATGGAATAGGAAAGTACAGTCTGCACGAAGGCGAATTTATTTCTAATTCCAAGAATTATTCCGGTTCTTTCCTTAGAAAAGAAGGAGTAGTTGCAGTGGAACCCTTTGCAACTAACAGAGGCGGGTATGTAATAGATAGTGCAGAGGTACAGATATACCAATTCATTGCCAATAGAAATGTAAGAAGCCCTCTTGGCAGGAGTATCTTAAAGTACGTTTCAGATGAATATCGCGAGCTCCCGTTCGCAAAAAGATGGGTAATAAATAAATTCGGAAAATTAGCAGAATTAGAAATAAGGCAGCTAGTTGCTGCAGGTTCATTACATGAATTCAATGTATTAAAAGAGAAAGACAATGGGTTAGTGTCACAGTTTGAGCATTCCTTTCTTTTTGACGAAGGAAACGTTACGGTGACAACTTTATAACAAAAATAAAAAAGCATTAATCATTAAAATTTCTAGTAAAATAATGGGAGTAAAATTAAATGGCTTGTTTGAGGCAAAAAAGATAAAAATATCAGAGCTTTCAGGCAAGGCGATAGCAATTGATGCATTTAACTGGATATTCCAGTTCCTTACCACAGTAAGATTGGCAGACGGTTCCTACTTAACAGATTCAAAAGGTAGGGTAACTACTCATCTCAACGGGTTATTCTATCGATCTATTTCACTTCTAGAGAACAGGATAAAACCTGTCTTTGTATTTGACGGGAAGGCGCCAAAATTTAAAAAAGAAACCCTAAAGGAAAGGGAGAGAGCAAAAGAAGAAGCTATGGAAAAGATGGAACATGCCGTCTCTTCTGAAGAAAAAGCAATGTACATGCGGAGGCTTGCAAGAATTGATGATTATATGATAGACTCTTCAAAGGAGCTACTTCTTTATTTGGGCATACCTTACATACAGGCACCTGCAGAGGGAGAAGCACAAGCTGCAATATTAAGTCAGCAGGGAAAAGTGTTTGCTGCCGCTTCACAGGATTATGACACATTATTATTCGGCGCAAAAAAGGTAGTAAGAAATTTGAATATAACAAATAAGAGAAAAATAAGTGGAAAGGGAATAACAACGAATATTTATCCGGAGATTATAGACGCTAACTCCAACTTAAGCGGCTTAGGAATAACTAGAGAGCAGCTTATAACTTTATCACTTTTTGTAGGCACGGATTATAACAAAGGCGTTGATGGCATAGGCCCTAAAAAAGCGCTTAAGCTAGTTAAGGAAAAAGAAAGGAACGAGCTTTTCAATACATACAATTTTAGAGCGGATTATGATATAAACGAGATTTATGAATATTTTCTTTTTCCAAGTACTGTTGACGTCAAGGAAGACCTAAACCCTGGTAAAATAGACAGGGAGAAGCTTGTAAATTTTCTATGTGAGGAGCACGGCTTTTCAAAAGAAAGAGTAATCCAATACATAGAAAAGGTAAAAACAGAAGACAATCTGCTATCTTTTTATGGATAATAACTTAAAAAATAGGGCAGTAAAAGAAATAAGTATGATGGAGAAAGTTTTTGAATCTTTGGTAATAAAGGACAGTAAAGATTCAGTTTCTTCAGAATTTTTCAATATGTCATCTAATTATTTTAATGATGGTAAATTTTTTATGGAGAAAAAGGATTATTTACGTGCCTTTGAGGCTGTGGTTATAAGCTGGTCTTACATAGACGCAGGCCTTAAAGCAGGTTTTTTCAATGTGCCAGAAGATCTAAGGCATTACTTCACTTTATAGCTAAAAGTTGCCATTTTCATTAATAGAAATATTTATATATTATAGCGTAGTAAAGATTTTATGGCTATAGAAAGAGAAAGAATCCCTGCCGTAGTGGTTTTGATGCTTATACTTGTAGGTTCCGTAGTCATCTATATTCTTATTGTTCCGCCTCCCGTGGCGTACAAGCTTCTTGGCATAAATAACACAACTGTAGCTATCCCTTCCATACCGGCTGGAGAGTATTACCAGAACCTTAATACTTATATAGGAGGAAACAGCAAACCAGTCAACACTTCTTATCTTTTAGGTACTTTTGGTGTTAATTACCCTCTTATAAATTCAACCATATTTAATGCCAGCGGTGTATCAATAGGCTCCAGCATTCTTGGGTCATCTTCCTATAACATTAATTTAAACCTTTCATCTTCTTCCGAATATTTCATTGAAATAACTGTTCAGTCCGTATCTGGCACGCCCAAACTTAGTTTTTCATTGAATGGTAATTCATTTTTTTCTACACAGCCATCAAGCAACGAAACTATAGTAAAGGAAATACCTACAGGCAAATCTGGTAATAACATACTTTCAATAACAGATAGTTTGAACGGGTTTGCATTATCTCAGTCTTTTAAACTATCAAAAATAGCAGTTATACGGGAGCAGGGCAAAAACAATGCAAATACAATACCTGTTAAAGTATTAACTTTCAGCGGCATCGGCGATTATTCCATTATTTATACCCCAATAGGGTATGGAAGCCTTAACGTTTCAGTCAACAACGATGTTATTTCAAGTATAGACAGCGGGGATGATTCACAGCTTTCAGTAAGTATACCTTCGATTTTGATATCAAAAGCCGTTCGTTCTGCCAATATTTCAAGCTCCTCTATAATCCTTCCATTATTATTTAACGTTGGTTTTGAGCCTGCACAGAAGGTTTCATATGAAATAGCAGACGCCTATCTTAATTACGAAATACCTTACATCGCCGCAAACTCTCCAACAGTTTACTATTCTGTAAATGCAACAAGCGGAAATTATCTCCTTACGCTTTATGTTTCGAGCGTAATAAAAAACGGCAATGTTTACATTTACTTTACTCCAAGCGGTTATAACCTAACAATTGCTGCAAGTACGCTTTCAGACGGCGAGAATGTGATTTTAGTTCCTTCAAATTATATCGGAGTAAATGCAGTTAACGGAAATTACAGCGGTACAATAAAATTATCGACAGATGGGTTATTGATTCCCTCCTATATTTCAATAAAGTCTGTAAATGGTTGAGATTTATATATAGGAACGCTTTATATATTTATCATGGCGCTTAAATTAAACAAGAAAGGGCAAGCAGCGGCAGGGGGTAATCCGCAGATAAATCCTCCTTTAAAACCTAATGATTTAAAGGAGGCGGAAAGATCGCAGATAAATCCCTCCCCAGCACCTTCTCTAAAACCCTCTAAATCTAAAGGTTCTGGTAAAGGCAGATATGTATGCGAACTATGTGGGAAGAAATTTAAGACAAAGTCATTACTTTATTATCACCAGATAAATGATGACGGAGCATCTCCTGAATTTATAAGGCTGGAACAGGAAAATAAGGCCAAGACCAGGTTATTCGATCACGAAGCCGTTACCAGAGGTTTAAAGAAACACTCTGTTATCCTTGCGCCATTTATTATCTTAATAGTTATAGTTGTGGCATACTTCGTATTTGTTGCACCAACAAATGTGGGAATAGTATCCCTGCAATTAACCTACGGGTCGATTTTTTCGAAGGTAGGCAGTCTACTTTCATCGGGTATTTCATCGATTTCAACCTTTGTTGCACAGATTCAAAATCCAAATCTTCTTGTTACTCAGCCTAAACTCACAGCGACAAATTCTACCCCTACGTTTTCATCTTTTCTTACATTTAGTTACCCTTCTAAGCAGGAAGTAGTTCTAACTGCAAATCCGCAGGAAGGCGAGATACAGTACTCTGTATCCAATACCGGTAATGTTCCGCTTGGTCCAGGCACTCCCAATAACCTAGAAGTGAATATTTCTTGTGGTAACACAGTTTCTCCAGGTGCAGCAACATTTTGTAGAGATATGTTAACTAAATTCGTAAGCCCTTCGCAGACTCAGAGTGCTTCTCCAGTAATACAGGACGCAAGTTTAGTTAGCGTACTTGCTCCAGGGGAAACTAAAGAGAATATTACTACTTTCGATCTTTCATGTCCTTCTTCTTCAGATAAGCTTGTTTTTCCATTGTCTATGTCCCTGCTTGCTAGTTTCTTAGTGAAGAATTATACTGCAGCTGTTATATTGCCGGTTGAATTTATGTCAAATTCATTTCAATCGCAGCTAGTCTCTTCTGCAGAGGCATTTGTCCCGGCAGAGCCTTCATTTAACTTTTACTCCGCAGGACCTGTACAGATAGAGGTTTATACTGTAGTACATCAACCAGTAATAACAAAGTTGGATTCCGTTCCTTTAGAAGTTACATTGAAAAACAACGGAAATTACCCATATGAAATAAACAATCTTTCTTTGTACATAAGTAAGGAGTTCTATCCTTCTAGCCCTTCCTCAAGCTACTGGAACTGTGTAAATGCAAATCCCGTACAAATGCAGGGTTTTGAATTTCCGAGTACCGGTTATTGGGATTGTTACATAAACAATACCAAAATTTTAACCTCAGGTTCAAATTTCTACCTTGACTTAAACCCAGTTAATTCATTAAACGGAATGCATTTCAATACTATGACAGTATTAGGAGATGTGAACTACAATTACAATGAAACATTAAATATGCCGGTTGTAATAGACAACCAGGTGTGCAGTTAATATGGTTAATAAAAAAGGAGCGAATAGCGGTGGAATCGCAGCAGGAGCAATGGTATTAGTGATCATAGTAGGATTATTTTTCTACGGGCCTTTGATTTTAAACAGCCTTGGTATTTCAGTTGTCCCTTCAGCAGTTGGATTAAATCATACAATTGCGGTTGGCGTGCTTTCAGTAAATGCTCCTACAAAAGTGTCTCCTCTGTCTACTTTCGGAATGACTTTCCTAGTAGCTAATAATCTTAACGGAAAAGCCGCTTCTAATATTTATTTCTGTCTTGATAATCTAGGATTATTTAAAATTCTTTCCAGCCCGGAAACCTCCTCTCCTAATCCCAATGGCAATGCTATAACTAGCGGTAGATGCGTAACTATACCCTCCCTTGCTACAGGAGATATTCTATCAGAAGGATTTACGCTTTCAGCTCCGCCTGCAAATTATTATGGAAATATACAATACTCTCAGAATATAGGCTACTATCTTAATTTTTCCTATGTTTCTACTGCATCCCAACAACTTGAATTTGTTTCTCAAAGTGCAAATGGAAATTATCCTCCCCCGGATATAGTGCCTTCAGGTATTACTGCCGGGCCAATAATGTTTTCCTCTTCTTCTTCCCAGCCGACCTTATATGGCCAGGATTTAGAGCTCGGGATATCTCTCAATAATATAGGGATAGGTATACCAGTTGGCAATACCCAAATAACCATATCTTTAAACGGCGACATAATAAACATAACTGGTGCAAATAGCTTAGGATTTACCGTTAAATCTTTTCCAAACGGGACAGCCATCTTTTCAAAGTCAATTACAATAGGGCCAACAGGTACTTCGATAGAACTACCTATTTCTTTAAGTTCGAGCGAATATAACAAATTGTCAGGTTCAAGTGTTCCATATATACAAACTAATGTTCATTTTTCAGTTTCATATTCATATGAGCAGGAAGGTTATTTCCCTATATCGTTATATATAAACCCGTATTCGGCATGAATAAGCTTAAAGGCTTTTATAGTTAATTTACTATTACTATCTAATGAATAAGCACGGTGCAAGCGGAGTTGCAATTGCTGGCGTTTTAATAATAGTTATAATACTCGTTGTCATAGTCTATAATTTTAAGGGGGGCGCCCTTAATTTTGGTAACTCCAGTCCAAAAACTTCCACTGCATTCAGTATATCATCAACGTCAAATGTTTCGCAGCTTTACTCTGGCAGATCCTCCCCCATTTATGTCACTTTATTTAACCCCTTTAACCAGTCTCTAAATGCAAATATCCTTGTTCTCACTGCGCCGCCAGTTTCAATATCCCCTGCATCAAAATCAATTTCAGTACCTGCCGACATGAAAACAGCTTCAACGCTTCTGTTTAATGCGTCTTGCACGAGTTCAAGTGGGTCGGTAATTCCCGTTTTTGAATTGGAAGTACAGAATTTTTGGCAGAATATAACAACATCCGTGGTAACTTATCCTTATGGCACGCAATCGAATTTGATACCAAATTCAGTTTATTCTGATTCAAATGAAGGGTTTATGAATTTATCTGCATCGCCTTCCGTTATAGAAACGCAAATTCCCTCAGGTTCGCTGTCAGCAAATGTCATTTTTCATGCATCTCCAAATTACAACTCGGGAAATTATAGATTAGGAACTCCATACACAAGTATATCTAACAGCAATCCCAATGGATACATAAAAACCATAAACATATACATAAGTAACTCAACAGGGGGGATTGCCAGCGCCTTTGTTTATTACAACGGCCAAAACTATCCTTTTTCAGTTTCAGGCAAAACTCTTTCATTAACTATGAATGACGTTAATCTCGCGTTGATAAATGCTGGTTCCGGGCTGCCAATAGAGATTACAGTTACAAATGATAATGCAAGTTCACAGAATACAATAACAATAAATACCAATTATAATTATTACTTTACATTTAACGCAAATCAAATATCTTGTATATAATCATGGGAAAAAAAGGTCAGACTGGAGTTATAATAATGGTGGTGCTTATAGTGATAGTAGGCGTTTTCTTTCTCTATAAAGAAGGGTATATCAACTTTAACAATACTACTTCCGTTGTAAACACACAAAATTTAAATCCTTATGTTCCGATTTCATTTAACATCTCCTCCGTAGGATCATTAGCGCATGTTTATACCGGGGAAAACATAAATTTTGTATCAAATATATTTAATCATGGCAAAAGTTACTTAAATGTTGTAGTTTCTCCGTATGGCTGCCAATTTATGCCAATACTAAATAAAAGTTTTTTAATACCTCCTAACTCACCTTCCACTTATACCTGGAATTTTTCAAGTACAACTCCAACAAGCTGTTCTGTAACTTTCAGCGCATGCTTTAATGCGGTTTCTTACACAAATTACCCTATAACCATAGAAAGCTATAATTTTAGCGGCAAGGCCCCTGTATCTTCGCAGACTTCTTCAGCAGGCCTTCCAATAAGTCTTGCATTAGAATCCTTCAATCCAACCATAGTTTCAAGCCCGGTTACAACAAATCAGACGGAATATGTTGAAAGCAGCGCATTAACTTCAGATGGTTCGGCTTCCAAGCTAAACTGGGTAAATATACACATCAGCAATGGAGAAGGATATTTTATTTCATCCACAGGAGGCACTTATTCCATAAACCCGAGTATAAATATCTCTTCTCAGTTATATCCTCTTAATTTTCAATATGGAAGATTGCTTGCCCCTGTGCCATTTACATTTGTGGTAACTCCAGTTTCCAGCTCTATAGGTTATAACTCAGACATTTCAATAAATATTAGTGCAGGCTACACTTACTGTTTAACATCTTCTACTATACCGTTAACAGTAAATCAACCTTAATCAATGCAGGACTGTAATGCTTCTTTCTCAGTTTCATTTAATTGTCCTGGGATAACAAGCGAACAAGGGGGTTTTAATTCCTTTAGGTCTTTGCCGTTTATATTTACTATCTTCTGTTCATCGCTTCCAATCCTAGAGAGTATAATTACCTTGTCCCATTCTATTATTTTACATTCCCGCTTTTTCTCTATTTTTTTGAGGATTTCAATAGCTTCAATCGGACTTACAAAGTTTTCTTGGTTTCTTACCTCTAATAACACCAAAGAGTGATAACCTGCCTTTATGTTTTTTTCTATTACATCAAAGAAGCTTTCAGGGTGAAAATTCTCGCTGTAAAGAGGTATACTTGTAGTTCCGCCAAATTTATAGAGAGATAAGCCCGTTTCTCCCATCGCGGAGAAAATGCTCGAGGAATGTATTATTTTAGTTTTTATGCCTTTAATCCTGCATTCTTGTATTAATGAGAAATGGGTTGTTGCAGCAAGCGGGTCGCCAGGTATCAGCACCGCTAATTTCTCTTTGGATGCCTTTTTTATTACATAATCATTTTCCATAGTCTCCCTGCCAACAATCTCTATTTTCTTTCCTATCTCTTCTTCAAGGTTTTTGAGAAAGCTAATATCATTTAGATTAGTATACCTTTCAAGAATTACTTCATCGCAACCTTTTAATTCTTCTAAGGATCTCAGAGGCAAATCATTTAAATAATATAATCCCGTACCAATTAGGTATAACATGGTATATCAAATGGATTATCTGGTATTTATCTTTGTACTTCTTATGTTACTGATAGCTTCAATACAGGATTTTAAGAATAGAGAAGTACCTGATTCCATAAGTTACATACTAATTGGCGGCGCTATACTGCTCTCTTTCATCTACTCTATCTCCTACAACACTACGGCAAACCTTACCTACATCCCTCTTTCGGTTCTTCTACTCTTTGGTTTTTCCTACCTAATGTATCGTTTAGGTCAATGGGGGGGAGGAGACGTCAAGCTTATATTCGGATTAAGTTTCGTATTCACTTCTCTAAATATTTTTTCAAACAAGTCTTTTATAGCCCTATTCATAAATATACTTCTTTTTGGAGGAGTATACGGACTGATAGGCACAATATTTTTAGGAATTATAAAGATAAAAGAACTTAAAAAGTATTTTCAGCGATATGATATTCCTTTTTTTGTATTATTGATTATTGTTATGGTACTGTCTTTTATTTTTATGCCATACCCTATAAACATTTTTATTACAACAGGCTTATTTATGATATTCTCTATACGTTTCGTATTTTTAGTGGCAAATAACCTAATGTACGTAAAGGAGCCAGTTTCAAAACTTACTGAAGGGGACTGGCTAGCAGAATCTCCCAAGGACATAAATGGAAGGAATATCGTGCCTGAAAGAAATACCGGTTTAACAAATGCCGATATTCAAAAACTAAATGAGAAAGGTATAAGAGAGGTAATTATAAAAATAGGCTTGCCATTTGTTCCAGGCATCCTTTTCGCTGTGCTTATAACCGTACTGTTTGGTAATCCGTTTCTTCAAATATTTTCCGCTCTGTAATCACTAAATATCAAGTAAATCTTCATCTTTTTCAATATCGTAATCTTCGTCAGGGTCTTCTGTTCCTCTATCTAGTATGGAAAATTCCTTTCTTTTCATAAATACACTACAATATAGTAATATACATCGTTATATTTAAACCTTTCCAAAACAGCCTTTTAAAATTAACTTATTTAAAACCGTAGAGTTTACTTATTATTATAAATATGCAAATTAAAGGAAATAAAAAAGCACAGTCAGTTATAGAATCTTTAATGACATATGGCTGGATGGTTCTTATCGTAGTGGCCGTTCTGGTTGTAGTTTTCTCCCTGGGGTTTTTATCTCCCTCAAATTTTATTTCGCCTTCTTCCACTATAAGCGGTTTTACAGGAATAAAAGTAACAAGCGTTTTAAGCAATTACACCTACATAGAATTTTACCTTACAAATACACTTTCTGTTACTGTAAATTTGAATAAGTTTTCATTGGCTTACAACAACACTCTGTTCTCAAACATAACCTGCCAGTATCTTACATTATCGCCTGGACAAAATTCAATTTGCTTTGGAAAATTGAAATTTGCGAATACAAGGGATACAGTTTCATTAGGCATAGAATTTGCTATTGCCAGTAATATAAATGCATCCTCGAATGGCACACTATCCTTTGTGCCATCAAATATACACATATCGTTGCCTTCAGTAATAACTGAATTCACCGAGGAAGGGCTGCCAGCTAATTTGCAATGGTGGGTAGATTATAAAGGCATAAACCATTCATCAACAGGAACTGATGTATTGTTCTCCACTACCTCTGGTAATTACTCCTTTCTTGCTGGTAACAGCTCATTTAACGGATGCAGCTTTACGGCACTTCCTTCATCTGGCTATTTAGAAGCGGGTCTTGTAGATAATATAATCTTTATAAATTCATGTGCTGCGACATTTATAGAGAAGGAGCTGCCTTCAGGCACAAGTTGGCAGGTAACATACGCAGGTACAAAAACCTCTTCTACTAATAATCTAATTTTGTTTACAAATGAAAAAAGCGGTACTTATTCTTTTTCAGTTAATGACTCAATAGTTGGAGGTTGCATTTATATCCCATCCCCTTCTTCAGGCTCGCTATCCGTTGGTGACTACCAATACATACGCTTTCTTGGCGAATGTACAACAACATTTGCTGAAAGCGGTTTGCCTTCAGGTTACAAATGGAATTTAACCTACGATGGTTTAGAGAAGAGTAACACTTCTTCCGTAATACATTATTTTGGTTCTCCAGGAATTAATTCATACTCGGTCAGCACTTTATCAAATTCATCTTCCACATATGACTGTACAACAACATACACTCCTTCACCTTCTTCCGGCAGTGCAGAAGCAGGCAGTACAGTATCAATTTCATTTTCAGCATCAACTTCATGTACAACAACATTTGCTGAAAGCGGTTTGCCTTCAGGTTATAACTGGCAGGTAACGTATAATTCATCTCTGAAAGGTGCAACTACATCAAGTATACAATTCCCAACAACTTCCAGCGGGTCAGGCATACCCACTTATTCCTATTCAGTCAGCACTTTATCAAATTCATCTTCCACATATGACTGTACAACAACATACACTCCTTCACCTTCTTCCGGCAGTGCAGAAGCAGGCAGTACAGTATCAATTTCATTTTCAGCATCAACTTCATGTACAACAACATTTGCTGAAAGCGGTTTGCCTTCAGGTTATAACTGGCAGGTAACGTATAATTCATCTCTGAAAGGTGCAACTAC
>JAJZMG010000034.1:14685-17066 GCA_021798355.1 Nanobdellota archaeon
CAGGCAGTACAGTATCAATTTCATTTTCAGCATCAACTTCATGTACAACAACATTTGCTGAAAGCGGTTTGCCTTCAGGTTATAACTGGCAGGTAACGTATAATTCATCTCTGAAAGGTGCAACTACTCCATCAAGTATACAATTCCCAACAACTATACCTGGTGCAAGTTATTCTTACTCCTATACGGCAAGTGCAACAGCCTATGTAGCAAATGGTGGGATATGCACCTCATCCCCTGCTTCAGTTTCTTTAGGAGAAACATACACTTTTTCTAATTGGGTTTGTAAGTTCCTATTCGCCATAGAAAATACTCAGTCAACTGCAACGTCGGCCCCTTTCCAACAGGAAGCAAACATCTCATTAAGTGCCTTTTCAAGTTACGAAGCTTCGAATCTGCAGAATGTTGAATTTTTATATCCAAATGGAACTGTAATACCCTCTTGGCTGGAAAGTTATTCTTCAAGTTACGGGCTATGGTGGCTAAAGATAGGGGGAGGCATACCTGCTAATTCAGCCGTAGATATACAAATAGCTTTTTCATTGCCCACTTCAACGGTTTTATTTAACAATTTCAATGATGGAGAAGCCCCAACTCTTTCAAGTAGCTATGGTGAATACGATGACGGTGCAAACGTATTCAACTTCTACGACAATTTTGCAGGAACAAGTTTAAATACCAGTAAATGGTCTACTTCGTCGATTTCTTATACCGTAAATAATGGCATTACTTTAGATGTTCCATCCAGTGGATTCGGATCTCTAAATTCAGTACCTACATTTTCCGCAGGATCTGTGTTCGATTTTTACGGCGAACCTACAAACAATAATGGTGGTGGAGGCTTTGACTTTGGAGTTGGAGACTGTGTTAATTGTGACCCTGTTGGAAATAGTTGGATGGTAGGCGCACCAGGTACAGATTCTGGTTACTATTTGTATTTGGATAGCAATAATGTGGATACAAATTACGTAAGTTCCTATGGGGTATGGACCGTTGGTTTAGAATTCAGTGGTACAACGTCTTTCTCTGAATATGATTATTCCGACGAATATACTGTCACAGATAGCTCATTTAGTCCTTCTCCTAGTTCGTATCTTATTCTAATTCATCAGGGTGATTTAAGTAATACCTTTCTTCAGTGGTTCGACGAGAGGTCAGCACCTCCAAATGGTGTAATGCCTATTATGTTTGGGATAGTTAATTACGTTCCTATCACAATACGCAATGGTCAATCTTCTTCAACCACTTCTCCTTTCCAACAAGAGGTAGTTATAGATTCCAGCACATTTTCAAGTTATGAGGCTTCGAATCTGCAGAACGTAGAATTTTTCTATCCAAATGGAACTGTAATCCCTTCATGGTTAGAATCCGGAAGTTCAAGTTCTACTTCATCAATATACTGGCTAAAGTTATCAAATGTGATACCTGCCGATTCTTCCACTACAATATATATGGATTTCGCATATACATCTACAAACCTGTTTAACAATTTCAATGATGGAGAAGCCCCAACTCTTTCAAGTAGCTATGGTGAATACGATGACGGTGCAAACGTATTTAATTACTACACAAACTTTGCAGGAACTTCGCTGCCTTCGGGTTTTACAGAATATGTTTCATCTGGTTCCTCTATTTCAATAAGCAATGGAATAACTTTCAACGTAGGAGACTCAGCAAATCCTTCTTATTCTTTTATTCTATATAACAAAGAATATCAAAATAGCGTAGTAGATGCTTATATAACTAGCATCCCAGCTGCACACGCAGAAAACTTCCAATTCCCAGGTTTTACTTCATCCCCAATCGGTAATGGGATGAATAATTACGTAGGAATTTCTTACTATGAAACTTGCGGTAATATAGATTATGCATTCACTTTAAATAATGTAAGTGAAATCTCTAGCTATACAAATTCATTGTATGCCGATACTGTGCTTTCCTCCTCAAATTCTTTAGTATCTGCTTACACAGATTATTCCAGTATATTAACTTCAACTGACAATGCAATAGTTTCCGACACTTATCCCGTCCTTGGGTTTCAATCATTAGGGAGCGGTTCTGGTTGTACTGGGGCAGAGAGTGATTCTTATCAGTGGTACGATGTAAGGTCAGCACCTCCAAACGGCGTTATGCCGTCCATAACCGTCGGTTCTTTGCAAATTTAAAAACAGAGTTAAAGCTTTAAATTCATTTTTAATTTAAAAAGAAAAACTTTATAAAGGTCTTCGGCT
Organism: Nanobdellota archaeon; assembly: GCA_021798355.1. GTDB lineage: Archaea > Nanobdellota > Nanobdellia > Parvarchaeales > Parvarchaeaceae > Parvarchaeum. The sequence goes on from JAJZMG010000034.1 coordinate 16,917, forward strand.
TAATAGATATTTATCGGTTAAACAATAATATGCACTTCTCTATTTGAAAATAGGGAAGGAAGTGTCGAGCTGTTAAAAACAGCAATGTGACTGTGTGATTTGCTAATCCAAGCTATTAGATGGATGACTTGGTTCAGGAGCCGAAGAAGG
>JAJZMG010000025.1 GCA_021798355.1 Nanobdellota archaeon
GGAATATTTGGGATACTAAATTTAGCATTTTAAATGCCTAAATATAAAATGGTCTCAGTTTAATATTGAGATGTTATATGCTTAAAAGTAGAAAAATATCTGTAGTGATATCACTGCATAATTCTCCTCTTGCTTCTACCTCAAACATAATATCATTAATTAATCTAGGCTTATAATTTTATTGCTATAAAACCCCTTTTTAACTGTAAACCCAATTCTTGTCTAAAAACTAAGATGCAGATATCCAGCAAGCAACAAGCTGGCATTCAATGAACTAAAGGTAGCCGAGCTGCCACCCCTGGCCCACCAAAAACAAGTTCAGAATCAAAATAAAGATAGTAATCCTAGCTGGCATATCCCTCAAACGGCGGACCTTTGTTGTGTGTTCTTATAAAATAAGATAAAACTGCCGGTGCTTTTATAGTAACCTTGTCATGTAGTTTATCTGCTGCCCTCCATAAAAATCTACCTGCAATGCATTGTTAAGCTGCAAACTTGCGCCGCTTACACTTATGCTTGAGATATTTGCATACCGTGTTACCTGTGAAAAGGTGGAGAAAGGACCATAGCTTGCTATACCAACGGATATGCCTCTAGAAATTGATGGACAGAAATTGTTTACAGAGGAATAAGAGACTATGTAGGTTCCCACAATCCAAGGAAAATCAAAGTAGTGAAGAATTATTATGTAATATACCCAAAATGCCCTAAAATATAAGATTGGCCGCTTTTTATTAATGTATTAATTAAATTTAAGTCTTGTTTTACTTTAAGGCCAGCTTTCTTCCAAATACATAGACTATCAATGCAGCTGCCATAGAAACTGCAAATGCGTAAACATATGAATAAAAGGGGCTGAAGAAATATAAGATACCCATCAGAAGATTGCCGGTAAACAACCCTATGCTTCTTGAAGATGAGAGGTAGCCGAAGCTTTTTGCACTTTTTTCCTTTGCGGAAGTAAATGATATTATAGTCGGTTCAAAGGTTTCTATTGCACCTACTGCGAATCCTAAAACCATTACTCCAAAATATGCTATAATTATGTTTAAGCTGAAAATGTAGAAAATGCCTATCAGCAATGAACCTATACCGGCAAGAGCATATCCAAGAAGAGAAAGCGAGTTTACTATCTTCATTTTACCTGCCCGGCTTCCTAGATAATAGCCAGCAAATGCAGATATTAAAAGAAATACAAGGTATGAAAAAACACCTAATATGTCGGTTGAGCTCTGCGCAATTGTTAGAATAGGATAACCCAAACTATAGTAACTGAAACCGAATAAGGAGGTTGCAATAAAAACGCCTAGCATTGTTTGCTTGTTTATGGCCGTTTTCCTGCTACTTAACAGCTTATTTGAAACTGCTTTCAAGCTTTCTTTAACATTTGATTTTACTATAAAAAACGTCGATATAACCAATGGAATGATTGTTACAAGGAACAATATACTGTATGTTACACCGAAATAAAGAAGTATTATGAGGTAGATTATACCCACTGCTCCGCCCCCTAAATCCAGAGCATGCAAAACCCCAAAGGCCTTTTTCCTATGTTTTTCATCTGAAGCTAAAGCAACCAATGACCTCCTTGCTGGGCTCCTAGAATCTCTGGCCCACCACCCTGCAAGGAAAAGCAATGGAGATAAAAGCAGGCTTGCTGCTATCCCAAGAAATGACAGAATAGGAATCAATGAATTTCCAATTATAGCTACTTTCCTCTTGCTGTACCTGTCTGCAAGCACACCTCCAATATAAGCAAAGATTGCACCTATCCCGTACTGCAGAGCATAGATTACGCCTAAATAATAAACTGGCGCCTTCAGGAAAAGCACTAAGAAAACCGGAAAAAGGGCTATTACTGCCTGATAACCCGCATCTGCAAAGAAGGCTGAGAGAGAAAGATAAAGCACGTTTTTATTGACAAACCATTTTTCCATTTTATGCAACAACATCGCTGACATCTAATCCTTTATATGCTTTTAATATGTTACTGCATGTAGATGCAACTATTCTCAACAATGCCTCTTCAGTATCGTATGCTATATGCGGTGTAAGTATGGCATTTTCAAAGTTTCTAAGCATGCTCCTTTCCAGCACGTTCTTAAGCACACCATAGCTTTCCTTCTTCCTTATTATTTCCATTTCCCTGCCCGAAAATTCTTCACCCTCAATTACATCAAGAGCTACTCCTGCTATTCTTCTTGAGTCCAGCGCGTCTATAACGGAATCAGTGTCTAAAACAGCACCCCTAGCAGTGTTAATTATTACTGCATCTCTTTTCATCAATTTTATATTTTCTTTGTTTATTAGGTGAAAAGTCCCTTCATTTAACGGAATATGTACAGTAACTACATCTGAATTTTTCAGTAAATCGTCAAGCTCTACTTTTTTACCACCTAAACTTTCAAGGTAATCACTTTTGCTTCTGTTATAATACATAGTATTCATTTCAAACGACTTTGCTAGCCTCCCTACATTGTTTCCTATCTTGCCAGCCCCGATTATGCCTATAGTTTTGCCGTAAAGCTCTTTCCCTCTTGAAAATTTTACACCAATATTGTTTGAAAAGTTTATCTTTCTGAATAAAGAAAGTATAAGAAAAAAGGTAAATTCTGCAACGGTCTCACTTCCATAATCGGGTACATTACACACTTTTATGCCTTTTTCCTTGCATGCCTTTAAGTCAATGTGATCAAAGCCTGTAGAACGAGTAAATATGAACCTAAGCTTTGCAAGTTTTGATATTACCTCGCTTGAAATCTTTGAATTTATGAAAACTGAAAGAATGTCTGCGTCAAAGTCTTTATCCTGCAGTTTATCTATGCTTTCTTTGTATATCTCAACTGCTAAATCCTTGTTATCTTCTGCAAATCTTGAAACTATAGGATATTCAAAATCGCTCACATCCGTGAATATTACCTTCATAAATAACTTACATCTTTTTAATATTAAAATTGCACTATGCGTTAACTTATAAGCGATTCTCTGTGAAAGACTGCCAGGCTTATATAGAAAAGAACGAAATCAAATATGGCCAAGAAAAGAATAAGGTAGAGCATAAAGGAGACGGATAATGATGCTAAACCTAGAAGTGAAGCAAACGGTAAGACCAATAGCGGCAGCACCAAAAGAGAAGTGAGCTGCTGCGCTTCCTTTACCCCTTTAACATGTGAGGATATTAAAACTACTATAGATATCGGGGCAAGGGCAAGTAAAGGCACTGCTGCCAGCATAAGCAGCCATGGCAAAGTCGGAAGGATAAAAAGATGGAACTGCTGAAAAGATAGATAATTTACAATTGAGCCGTAAAGGACAAATGCGATTACTGCCATTATCACTGCAGGTAAGAAAGAGGCAAATATTTTACCAAGCAAAAGTTCTGTCTTACTTAGCGAAGTAGAAAGAAGGGATTCTGCAGTTTTTCTTTCCTTTTCTCCTGCAAAGCTGTCTGCCGCTATTACTGCTGAAGTTATGATTGGCATGGTCATCGTTATAGGCCCCAATATGTTTATTGAGAAATAATCCATGAATGCTATGCTTTTGAAAGCAGGTAAGGCTGCGCTTATATTTGGTATTTTTATAGCTGCTGCGATGCTTGGCGCTTCATGAACAGCTATGTACAGCGACAAAACAGGGAGAATAACTGCAAAAGCCAGAGGTATACCAAACATCGGCCCGAAGATCAGTATGCTACTAAACGTTTCCTTTATATCTTTCCATGTAACTTGATACACTTTGTTTAGTTTCATGTTAACCACCCTTTGATATCCTCTCTACTAACGGTTCTATATAGTCTACACCGAGCACAAAGGCCCCGTTCTTTATCAATTTACTGATCAAAAGGTTTACGTCCTTATAGCTGTTTATGTAAAACTTTGCACTGCTTACTTCTTTACTTTCCATCGAATCAAATTTATATCCGGTCTTTTTAAGTATAGAAACGGCAACAGGCCTTGCAAATCTCACTAAAATACTAGAGGACTTCATGATTTTATCGTATATATTGTATGTGGTGGTGTCCTCCACGATTCTACCTTCTCTCATTATTATGAGCCTTGAATTGAACCTTGAAACCTCATCTAATTTCTGCGTTACAAAAAGTATTGTCTTTTTCTTTCTACCGTACTCTAAGATAAAATTTCTTATCCACTCTGAAGAACTGGCATCAAGAAATGCTGTAGGTTCATCGAGCAGTATCACATCAGGATCATTAAGCATTGCTCTACAGAATGCTATTTTCTGTTTGGTTCCCCTACTTAATTCTGCAACTTTCCTATCGAAAAACTTGATGGCGTCCATCTCTTTTAATATCTTCTTGCTCTTCTCATAAATTTCACTATCTTTAAGCCTGTAAAGATTACCGAAGAACCTAAGGTTTTGCTTTACAGTTAAAAAATCATACAATGCATAATTATCAGAAAGAAGTGCCATTCTATCCCTAATTTCATCATCAAAATATGGCCTTTTTCCATAAACTAGAACTGAACCACTGGTTGGTTTATATAGGCCTATGATACACCTCAAAAATGTGCTTTTGCCTGCGCCATTCGGGCCAAGGATTATGTTTACGCCTTCCTTTGAAGTAAATGATATATCATCCAATGCAATGGTATCCCCAAATTTCTTGTAAAGATTCTTTACTAAAATGGCATATTCCATGTTACAAAAAACTTAAAATCTCCTCTAAATTAGTTATATTTGCGTCGGCTATACCCGATTTATTACCTTCCCTTGATATAAAGACTGTAAAGGCACCTATTTTCTTTCCAGGTATAACGTCATTCTCGCTATCTCCGACGACTATACCCTTTTTTGGAGCTACTTTAATCCTTTTAAATGCCTCTATAAATATATCTGATTCTGGTTTTCCATTTTTAACATCATCTGAGCTAACAACCGCGTCTACTACTCCGTTTAAACAAGACAATTCTAGTACTTTATCAAGCAAGTCTCTTGACATGCCAGTTGCAATGGCAAATTTTATACCCTTTTCTTTTATCGTTCTTATGACCTCCAAAGTTTCTGGATAAAGAATTTGGTCACCTGCCGCTATAAAATTGAGGAAATTGGACCTTCTCTTTTCTTTTATTCTTTTCAAATCATCTGGGCTACTTTCCTGTTTATATCTACGAATTATGTCTTTGGAATCTATGCCTTTAGTATTTTTGTAAAGATCGCCGTAACCTACATTGATACCCTCCGACTTAAATGCTTCTTCCCAAGATTTTGCAAGTAATTTTGCCGTGTCTATTAAAGTGCCGTCCAGATCAGAAGCTATTCCTTTTACCATTAAGTATTATAAAGTTCATAGTTAAAATAATATATACGGATTACAAGTGTGCACTTGGATTAAATAAAGATTTAAATACGAAAAGAATTTATTTGATAAATGAGGTAAATTAAAGCATAAGCTAAATTCTTCATTATAAATGGCAATAAATTTATTCAATCCTGTATACGATGGTGTTTATATCACGCTGCTTTTGTCCTATTTACTAGGGATAGTGCATGGCATAACGCCGGATGAGCATACTTGGCCAATAACGTTTTCATATGCTGTAGGAAGTGGCAGCACTAAAAAAGGTGCAGAAGTTGGTGCAATATTTTCTGCAGGATTTACTCTACAAAGGGCATTGATGTCAGAGATAATATTTTTTGTATTTGCATTTGGGTTATATGAATTTAAGGACTTTATCTCTTCACCGCTTTTCTTTGGCATAGTGTACTCAATAGTAGGGGCAGTAATGTATATTGCCGGACATTATGTTAAATACGGCAGTTTTTATCCCCATGTGGAGGTTAATGAATGGATAAGCAATAGATTAAAGAAAAGATTTAAACATAAAGACTCGGATTTTTATAAAAAAGATGTAAAACCTTGGATGGCATTTATTCATGGCTTGATAGCAGGTTTTGGATTTGGAGCATTTGCATTGATTATTTACTTTGTATTTGTACCTAATATGCCAAATGCATACGTTGCTTTCCTTCCAGGATTGATGTTTGGTTTGGGAACAATGACTATGCAATTTACGTTTGGAGCTTTATTCGGAACCTGGATAAGGAAGATAAAGAAGATAAGTACCAAAGGACTACAGTTCATTGCAAGATATATCTCTTCTAGCGTACTCCTTTACGGGGGCTTGGCATTTCTGGTAGCAGGTGTAAGCATAATAATCTTTCCCCAGATACTTACATTTGGAGTTATAACTCCTTTACAGATCCATAACCTGCATGATTTAGGCATAGGCTTCTTCATAGTAATTTTTGTGGTAGTAATAATAGGCTTTGTTTCATACAGAAATGCAATGAGAATAGCATTAAAGAAATACTCAAATGCCTAGATATTTTCTTAGTTTTTTTATTGCCAACCCTCTGTGACTTATAAGGTTCTTTTCATACGAAGACATTTCGGCGAATGTTTTTTCATTTCCATTCGGAAGAAAAACATAATCCCAGCTTTTATTTGAATTGTTTGCTGCCTTAACTATTTTACCCTTCACTTCTCCGGTGAATATCTTGGATTTTCCTTTGCTATCAATATAACAGAGAGTGCACACTGCCACAGCCCCATATTTATTAAATCTCTCAGCAATATCCGATATTCCTTTACTGCCTATAGCTAAAAGGAACCATTTTATAAGTGGGCCAGGCAACTTGTAATCAAGTGCCTCTAAATATAGAGAAACATCGTCTACTATCAAACTTTTATTTTCTGTCTTTTTTGTAGCAGTTAATGCTTTCTGTTTTGCTATCTTTAATGGGTCTAATGACTGCATTTCTTCTAGTTCCAATGTTAGTTTCTTTAATTCAGGAAGCATTGCTTTTGCCTCTAGGAACTTGCCTTCATTGCTTGTTACATAAAAGATTTCCATGCTTTTCATTTATAATATCAATAAACATTTTTGGTTATAAAATATATCTATCTTGTTAAAAGGCAGCTTATTTTAAAATTTATGTATTTATTGCTGTTTTGCGCCTTTGAAAAGGATAAATTTTATGAAAAATACAGATAAATATGGAAACAGTTGTTCATGTAATGTCTAAAAACGGGATGTTTCTCTTTAGATTTAACAATGGAGAGTTTGGATCTAAATGGTGCGGAATATGGAAAGGAAGCCAGAAATACTTTGATTACTTTGCCTTTAAAGTGCAAGATGAGTTTCTTTCAGAAGCAAACTTCAAAAAGTTTTCGTTTTACAATTCACAGTTTTCCACGTTGTTGTTCGAGACTTCAAAGGGGGAGGTAATAGAAGAAGTTAAATGCTACGATGACTCTGTTTTAGTTTCTGTGACTCCGAGCTTTGATTCTACTATAACCTGCGAGGTTGGAATAAATATAAGAAGAAGAGATGAAAACTATGAGAAAGGAAAAAGATATAATTTGACTGAAATAAAAAACGGGATAAAAACGGAATTCAATGGCAAAGCAGCATACGTTTACTTCTCCAACGGAAAGTTTGAAAAAGAGGAATATTACGGTATACATTCTCCAGGGACATATGCATTAAAGAAGGGGTTAACTCACTATCTAGATAAAGGTGAAGTTCAAAACAAGTATGTGCCTGGAAACTTTACATATGAAATAAAAGCAAATGAAACTTATGACCTTCTTTTTTCTAGCAAAGAGATGGACTTTGATTCCATCTACAAACTCATAAAAAATAAGATAAAATACGCGGAAGAATACGGCGAAATAATTAAAAGCGAAAGCAGAAAATTCGATGTGGATGTAGTTGACAAGGAATTTATAATGGACTCCATAGACGGCATTTACTCATACACAAACTTCAATGATAAGGAATTTTATGCGGGTTTCCCTTATTTCAACGAGTTTTGGCTACGGGATGCTTTGATGGTTTTACCTTCTTTCCTTTCCATGGGCAACTTTTCATTTGTAAGGGATATGCTTTTAAAGATAGCATCTAAAATAGATGAGAAAGGGCTACCTAACACGATGAACGGCAGTTTATATCCAAAGGATGTACTTGGTCTTTTCCTCATAGATTTGCATGAATACTTTAAGTATACTGCCGATAATTCATTGATTGATTCGATTGCTGACAAAAAAGATGGAATAATGAAAACGTGCAGCGAATGGATGGAAAATGGATTCATACATGATAAAGGGAATGAAACCTGGATGGATTCCGTTAATAGAGAATTTTCAGTTGAGATACAGGCAATATGGACAAGGGCCATGTATGCAGTTTACTCACTGTTTAAGGACCAAACTGCAAAGGGGATGGCTGACACGTTGAAAAAAAGCCTAAACAGCATGTTGAAAGAAGATCACATTATGGATCAAAAGGACAAGGATATAAACAGTGCAAACCAAATATTTGCACTATACTTTGATGTCATTGATACAGACAAAAAAGAAAGGATAATAAAAAACATAGAAGACAACATGCTTTCTGAATATGGCATTTTATCCGTATCAAAGAACGATAAAACATTTGATTTTAACGGCTATCAAACCGGCGCTATCTGGCCTCTTCTAACGGAAATGTTCACAGCAGTGACTTTTGAAAACGGAAAAAACGAGCTGGGTAAAACACTACTGTCAATACTTAAGGACAAAAATGACAACGCGCAGTGCTCTTCTAGGATAAATGAAATATTTCAGCCGGATGGAAGTCCTAAGGGATGTCCCTCGCAGGCCTGGTCCATGGGATTGATACCATTCATAGCAGAAAGGTACATCCTGGGAATAGAACCGGACATTCCAAATAATGAGGTAGTAATAAAGAAACGAAATGAAATAAAAGCTAGGAAAGACCTAAATCTTAGGGGAAAAAGAATAAAACTGGATATAAACAGCGGCAATTTAAAGTCAAACTATGGATTGCTAGAGCTGTCTGATAGGTTTATTTTAGAGCTTTAACTTTAGAAATAAACGCCTTTATATCATTAAGAAACTTTTCCTTACTTCCCATATTATCAAGGTAATAATCTGCAGATGCTATGACCTCTGCTATTCCATAGCCTAGTTCCTGCTTTTCCCTCCACTCAAATTCGCTATAAGATGAAAAATCACTTTCATTTTTACGTTTGACTATCCTCTTGAACCTTATCTGCTTGTCAGCAATTATGCCCAATATGATTGGCTTATGACCTTCTTTTTTTACTTCTTCAACTTCTGACATCCTTCTTGATCCGTCTAGCACAGCAATGTCTGCGTTTTTAAACACTTCTTTTAACTCTTTTTTAACTAGGCCTATAACATATTTGTTTCCATTCTCTTTCGTCATTCTTTTTGAGAAAAGCCGTATAGACCTGTTATTTATTTCTAAGCCTCTTCTTCGCATTTCTTTTCTTACTGCATCGCCCATGCCTATCACAGGTACTTTAAGTTTTTGAAATTCAATTGCTGCGGTTGATTTTCCGCTTCCTGGCATCCCTGTTAATATTATAACTTTTTTCATAATGAAACCTTAAATTCTATTGAGATAAATACTTATTGTATTATATATGTTGTGAGAGCGAGTAAAATAGATATCTCGGGTAACCTACATAAGGTATTATGTATTCAACTTTCCCAACTACGTGACTATACGGAATATTATACTCGAATGGCAATGAAAATGGATTTGCATCACCTTTCGTAGTATAATAATATGTCCCATTTATCTCAGTTTCGTTTATAACCCTATGTATAATGTCCTCATTTAAGCCTTCATAATCTATGTGGTATATTATTACATCCCCTACTTTTATCTGAGATGGCAGAACTTTATAAGCTACGGCAAGCGACCCTATACTTATACCATTTGAAAAAGGCCAAGTCTTTACAACAGACATATTAAACCCGTGTGCAGCTAACCATCCGTAATATGTTGTATTTATCTCTGGTTCTTGGTGCACCATACTACCAGATACAACTGAACTTATGTAGCTGACTGGAGTGAAAGCATAAACTGAAGGTAAAGCTATATACACGAAGACAACATAAAAAATGACTATATAAAAAACAACGGAGTATATATTGTTTCCACTAACTAATTTTCTTACAAAAGATTCGTTTTCTTTACTTTTCATTTTTTTACTTAAACAATGAATTTAATTCCTTCTTCGCTTCCTTCAAATCGGATTCGGTCTTTTCAATTATCTTCTTAAGTGTTTTTTCAGCGTCTTTTCCCTCGGTTTTAATTACAAAAATTGATGATTTTTCCAAGGGATGCTCCATTACAAACCCTGCAAATGTCACACCCTCAAACGAATCTGCCTCTTCTTTTATTAGATTAAGAACGGATTGAGTGCCTCCCTGAACCCTGAATTTTATAGATGAATCTTCTTTTTCCAAAACTTTTATTTCCATCATTTAAATAGCCTCCTTTTATTTTAATAGTTTTCTACATGTAAATTCATAGCATTTACTATAAGTTTATTACTCACATTTTGTATAACCGCAGTTTTTGCATATAAAGCATCCATTCTCGAATATAAGCGTTTTTTGATGACATTCCGGACACACTGTGGCCTTTTCATTTTCCAATTTGTCATTATTTTTTAAAACTCCGTGTAAAGTCTCATTCTCTTTATCAGGATCTCTATTCTTAAGGGTAAGCTCTATTGCTTTCGCTATTCCATCTGGGATGGAAAACACTTGTATGCCATTGAACCAAAGCGAGTTCCCTCCTTTTATACCTTTTAAAGTACGAATCACACGGTGTATATCCCCGCCCGATTGGAGATATATGCTTATAAGCCTGCCTAACGCTTCTGTAAAGCTCTTCTCAGTCTCTCCAGATCTACCCATATCTATAAATATTTCTTTTATATTTGAATTTTCGTCTCTATTCACAGTAAGATACATGTTACCCTGCGAAGTTGGCATCCTTATTGTAGTTCCACTAAGCATGAAGGGTCTTTCTTCCTCGATTAATTTTTCTTCTTTTTTCACAGGTTTTTCATCAGTCGCTTTAAGTATGTCATCCTTTGAACCCTCTCTGTAAACGGTTATTGATTTGCAGCCTAACTTCCATGCATACCTGTATATTTTATCTACGGTGTCAGCGTCAGTTTCCGCTGATAAGTTTACAGTTGAGGATATTGAGGAATCAATGTGCTTTTGTATTGTAGCCTGCATCTTTACCCTAAAAAAGGGGTCTATCTTATGGGAGGTAACAAAAAACTCTGGGAGTTTGCTTTTATCTTTTATCCCAAACTTATCCATATACCTTTTAACAAAAGGATCTAAAACTTCAAATTTCCCCTCGGATAAAGACTCCGATCTACGGGTGTAACTTAACGCAAAAATAGGTTCTATACCTCCGCTTACCCCTGCCATCGACGAGATTGACCCTGTTGGAGCGACTGTAAGTATGCATGCATTTCTTAAGCCATTCTTCTCTATTTTGTCCAAAAGTTTTTTGTCTAGCCTTTTTACAAAATTCCTTTGAATGTGTTTTTCTGCTACGAATGCAGGGAATGGTCCTTTTTCCTTCGCTATGTTTGAACTTTCATCGTATGCCGTTTCCTTTATTCTCTTCATTAAATAGTCGACAAATTCTATTGCCTTGTCACTGTCATATTTAAGATTCATGCTTATAAGCATATTTGCAAGGCCCATTATACCTAAACCAATCCTTCTTGCATAAACAGTTTCTTCTGCCTGTTCTTTTAAGGCATGTCTATTATAGCTGTAATCCAAAACATTATCTAAAAAGTGTACACCATAACGCACTGTTTTCTCCAGATTTTCCCAGTCCACTTCGGCATTATCTGTAAACTGATTCTTTACAAAATAATCCAGATTTATTGCGCCCAAATCGCATGCGCCATAATCTTCCAGAGGCTGCTCGCTGCAGGGATTTGTTCCATGTATTGCCATCTTTTCATCATATTCGGTGGGTGACTCATTTTTCATCCTGTCCCAAAACATTATTCCGGGGTCACCAGTATTAACTGCTGTGTCTATTATCTTCTTCCAAAGATCCCTTGCATTTATTTCTTTATTAAAGTCTACTTTATCGTTTTTAAAGCGTAAATTAAAAGGCTTATCATTTTCTACTGCCTGCATAAACTCATCATATACCTTTACACTTATGTTTGCATATCTTACGCTTGTTTTATCTTTCTTTATAGTGACAAAGTCTTCTATATCTGGATGAGTAACGTCTAAAGTTATCATCAATGCACCTCTTCTTCCTGTTTGGCCTATTATCCCTGTTGTAATAGAATAAAGCTCCATGAAAGATACAGAACCTGTTGAAAACCTTGCTGCATTATTCACCGCCGCTCCTTTTGGTCTTAAAATCGAGATATCTATCCCTACTCCCCCACCATAAGAGTAAGTTCTTGCCATCTCCTTAGCAGTATCATATATAGCTTCTAAAGAATCCTTTTTTATTGGCAGGTAATAACAGTTAAGTAAAGTAGCTTTATGGTTAGAACCTGCACCAAATAAGATTCTACCCCCTGGAACAAACTTAAAATCTTTTAATAACCAATAAAAATTACTTTCTATTTCCTGTTTTTTATCTTCCTTCTCTACGCTTGCCAACTCTCTTGCAATTCTTTTCCACATCTCTATAGGAGTTTTTTCTGTTCTATTACCTTCTAAATCAGAAAGCGAATATTTCTCATAAAAAATCCTAGATCTTAACTCATCATTATCAAAAAATTCTAATGTCTCCTTCGGCAAATCTATCATAAAAAACCCCCACTAATAAGATTATTTGATCAAAAGTATGCAGATGATGTTAATGCACGTAAATATGACCTCGCTCTGATTTTTAATTAAAGGAGGTGATCCAGCCGCATGTTCCCATACGGCTACCTTGTGGCGACTTAACCCTACTCACTGAACCTAGATTCGGTTATCGCATAACGACAATCTCATCTAAATCCAACTTGTTTGGTTTGACGGGCAGTGTGTGCAAGGAGCAGGAAAGTATTCACCGCGCTTTGTTGAAACGCGGTTACTACGGATTCCGCCTTCACGAGGCCGAGTTACAGACCTCGATTCGAACTAGGGTAAAGATTCGGGGATTAGCTCCTCCTTTCGGAGTGGCGTCCTATTGCCTTTACCATTGCAATTCGCGTGTAGCCCAGAGGATTAGGGTCGTACTGACCTACCGTCGCCCTCGCCTTCCTCTTTCTTTCGAAAGCAGTCTCTATATTTTGCTCATTCGCAACGGATTGCATGTTAGCAAATATAGAAGAGGGTCTTGTTAGTTACCCGACTTAACGGGACGTCTCAAGATACTAACTGATGATGGCCATGCAACACCTTTCAGCGCATTTGGTAAGTTCTTCAGACTGACCTTCATATTGCTGTCGCTTCTGGTAAGATTCCCGGAGTTGAATCCAATTGAACCGCAAACTTCACCCGTTTTTGTGCTCCCCCGCCAATTCCTTTAAGTTTCGACCTTGCGATTATACTCCCCAAGTGGCTTACTTAACGCCTTCGCTGTCACACTGCATTTCCTCAAGGAAATGCAACGTATAGTAAGCAGCGTTTACTGCTAGGGCTACCCGGGTATCTAATCCGGTTTGTTCTCCTAGCCTTCGTCCCTCACCGTCAGGTCCGTTCTGGAGATGTGCCTTCGCTATTGGTGGTCTTTTTCGGATTAAAGGATTTTACTCCTACCCGAAAAGTTCCCATCTCCCCTCCCGGCCTCTAGTCTAGAAGTATTTATACCATGCCTTTCCGTTAAACGAAAAGATTTAAGCACAAACTATCCAAACCAGCTACGAACGCTTTAGACTCAATAATAATGGTCACAACTCGGGCCGCAGGTATTACCGCGGCTGCTGGCACCCGCTTGCCCAGCCCTTATTCGCCACGCCATTTCAAAACGTGGCAAAAGTTCCTTCCGAAACGGAAAGAACACTTGGGATTCCCTCATCACGCTTTCGCGCATTGTGGAGTTTTCGGGACTGCTGCACACCGTAGTGCTAGGGTCCTTGTCTCAGTACCCTTCTGGGGGAAACCACTTCCATGGCCCCTACTGATCTGAGATTTGGTGAGCCGTTACCTCACCAACAGTCTAATCAGGCATAGACCGATCGTTAGGCGTATTATTTCGGTATTAGAAATAACCATTTCACAATAAAATCGTTTCAGAAATTATTGCTATGGGGTATTAACCTCAGTTTCCCGAGGATATCCCCCTCCTAACGTTACGTTATCTATGTGTTGCCTCAGCCGTACGCAATCTATTATTACCTAATAGATGAACTTGCATGTCTCATTCGAATCCCAATAGCAGTGACCTCCAGCAGGATCAACTGGAATTGGTGCATTAACATCATCATGCATAAATATGAAATTCACGCACTCACTATTCTTCATCTGCTTTTTAAAGCATCGAATATTATCTGTATATGAAAAGATGCAGTCACAGCACTGCGATGCAGCACTCATGCGTATCCGGGATATACAGATAATTACTTTATTTGCTTATTCTAATTTAAATACTTTTTGCACTTTAAAACCGTTAAAACGGCATAATATCAAATTTTTTGATAAAAATGAGATTTAATGCATTGCAAATGATAGGATAAAAATAATTTTATGCAAAGGAATTAATGAATATAAATACTTATTTGTTCTTGTTTTCAAAGAAGTATAAAAAGAGGCTGAGAATGGAAGTTGCGGTTACCGACAGAAGAAGCAAGCTGAATGCAAATGAAATGCCATATGATGAATAAGTACCAGCAGCACCGAATCCAAATAGATAATTAAAGCCATAAGAAAGCGAACCTGAAATCTGCGTTAAAGGTAGGCCCAAAATCGCATCCAAAAACATTGCAAGTACAAACAATGCAGATAGGCTGCCCAATGTAAGCAAAGCAGTTCTGTGCGTTTTCCTGTTGCCGTAAACTAGATAAGCCAGTATTATAGTCAGGATGAAGAAAACTATTAGAATATCATAATGCAGCATGCCTGAAATTCTTAGTAAATTATCGTATACTAAAAGATAAAACGCAGCCACTAAGCTTAAAATAATGGATCCGAGCATAGAGTATTTGGCCGTTTTTATAAACTTTCTTTTCATTGAAAGGCCCAATCCTAAAAGTACTATTATTACAACTAAGAATATACTGCCTACATAATCAAAATAATTTGTCGGCTTTGATGTACTAACAACAGGCGGTATTACAACTGGAGAAGTGACTTTTGTTGAATTCAGAACGTTAATAGTCAGCTGTACAGGAGCAACTGATGGGTCATCACCGTTAGCAGAAACGTTAAATTTGTAAGTTCCTACGGGTGTTCCCTTTGCAACGCTTATAGCGAGAGTTCCGCTGTATGTCGGATCTTGATCTGAAACACTTGGTGTAAAAGTTATATAACTATTGGAAGGACTTTCAAAAAGAGAAGTTCCCCATTTGCTTCCATTGAATAGCGAGATTGTAAAGCTTATATCTGCAGAACTGCCTTGTGAGATATTTACTGAATACTGGGTTAATGTAACCTTTGAATACCCCAAACCAACTGCATGAATAGCGTTAACCGTGAACACTGAAAGAAAAATAAAAACTATTGAAACAATAATTGCATTCTTAGCTTGCATAATAACCAAAAGGATAGCATCTTATTTAAGTATTTCTATGGCTTTTGCTATCTTTTTCCTAAAATCTTCTTCTTCGGTTTCATCGTTGTACTTAGTTCTCGGCCACATAAAACCTCTTAGAGGCTTACCTTTTTCTCTGGGAATTATATGAACATGAAAATGCGGTACGCTTTGACTTATTATATTATTATTTATAAGCAGTATCCCGTCACAGCTTGTTCCCTTTTTTACGCCATTAGCTACTTTTTTCGTTTCAATGGCAAGTTCCTTTAAGTAATCATCAGAAAAATCAAATAACGTTTCTATATGCTTTTTTGGTATCAATAATGTATGTCCTTTAAATATTGGGCTCTTATCCAAAAAAGCTATGAAATGATCATCTTCAAAAACTATACTTGCCTTAATTTCATTTTTAATTATTTTACAGAATACGCACTCTTCCATTTATTCTCTAAGGGAACAAAATATAAAAAAGTTTCATTCACTGTACTGCGCTATATTCAATATTGCAGTATTCATGCTTTCCTTTATCTCTTTCAAAGCCTTTGAATCCTTTGATTCAATATATGGCAATAAATCTAAATCCAGAGGAGTGTTCTCTAGTTTTCTATTGTAGTTCTCATGCAGATGCTTCCCAACTTCTCTGTCATAATTCTTCCAATTTACACCTAAAAGTTTTATGAACTCCTTTTCAATTGAAGTTGCTAATTTATGGGAGTAGGCATATGAATGACCAAAATCAACAAGCCATTTTTCTGTAACTTCATGATGTTTAGCTATGCTTTCTACAGTATCAATTATCTTAGTATTAACCAATACTAATTTTGGAAAATTTTTATCCAAGAAGATCCTTTTCCCGTCTACAGAATATCCTCCAGTGTATTTTATAGAGTAATCGGTGTTTATTACTAAATCTTCCACAGTTTTAATTTCTATAACTTTTCCAATATATTTCTTTTTAAAGTATGCAATCTCATTGTCTACATGAACTATACAATTTATCTTTAGTTTTTTATTCAATAAAATTTTTACCATTGAAGGGGAGATATAATTTATAGCTAGCGCTACAACCTGCCCATTTTCACTCTTTTTTTGAGATAAAATTCTATACTTCATCATACTTTTAATAACCTTACGCAATATTTATACTTTTTTGTGGTTAAATTGTAAATTTTACAAAATCATTTTAATTATTTATAAGTAATCAAATATCATATATAAAGCTTACTGCTCGTGTATTTTACTAATAAAGAATGAACGGATCATTAAACAGTTATTTATAATAACACAAGTTACAGAAAAGTCAGCAGAAAGCCCACAATTTCAATCGTGGGATGAATGCGATGGCACGACCTTTAAATATAATAGAGAACAAAGATAAAATATGATACTGACATTCAAGATCAAACATAATAGAGA
>JAJZMG010000022.1 GCA_021798355.1 Nanobdellota archaeon
AGGTTATGGAGATCATAACTGAATCAGGAAAAAGCATAGTCGGAACATTCAACCACCCTCTGCTTATCAAAAAAATAGAAGAAAGAGAAAAACCAATAAAATCAAAAAATCCAATAACAGGAGAGGAAGTTATGCTTACTAAAAAAGTCGGCACTGAATGGAAGAGGCTGGATGAAATAAAGAATGGGGATTACGTAAGGGCTATAACGTGGATACCTTGCACGATAACAAAGCTTGCTGAAACAGGGTTTACAAATAATGGGAAAAGTAAACTGCCCAAATTCATGACAGAAAAACTTGCCGCTTTGATAGGCTACATGATAGGAGACGGCTGGGTCAACTCCGACGGGTATAAAGTGGGATTTGTCGTTTATTCTGAAAACGAGGATATTCTAAGCAAGCTAAATTCATTTGTAAAATCCGAATTAAATGTTGAGCCGCACACCTATGAAAGAACGCCAAGGATGAAGAGGTATAATGGCAGAATGATAAAAAGCAAAAAGAAGCTTTACTATGTTGACGTAGACAGCAAAATAATTGCTGGAAACTTTTCATTTCTAAAGGAAAAAAGGGTGCCTGACAGCATACTTAAATCTGGCAATAAAGTATTCCGCTCCTTCTTGAAATGGATATTTGAAGCGGATGGAAGCGCGGCTTCATACAATATAAAAGGCAGAAAAAGCAATGGATTCATAAGCTACAAATCAGTAAACCTTGAGCTTTTAAGGGATATACAGATAATGCTCCTCAGGTTTTCCATACAATCTAGAATTATATTTGATAAAAAATCAAACGGCAACAATCTTGTAATAGGAAAAGCGGAAGACATATTGAAATTCTACAAGAAAATAGGCTTTGCATCAAAAAGGAAAACTGAAAAACTGAAAAATATTGTGAAATCTTTAAAGAACATAAACGGACACAGAGAAAAAAGATTTGAAAGAGTTGTAGAAGTTAGAACACTTGGGAAAGAAGACGTTTATGACATAGAGGTACCAAAAAGCCACAGATTTATAGCAAATGGAATAGTTTCACACAATACTTCGAAGAGTTCTCTTTTGAAATACGTAACCGGGATAGCGCCTAAAGCAAGGTATGTTGTAGGTATGGGATCCAGTGCAGCCGGTTTGACTGCAACTATAATAAAGGATGAAGCTACGAGAAGCTACATACTTGAAGCAGGAGCACTTCCTCTTACCAATAAAGGATTACTGATGATAGATGAGCTTGACAAGATGAACAAGGATGACAGGGTTGCAATGCACGAGGCGCTTGAACAGCAAAGTTATTCATATGATTCAAGAGTTCTTTTATCGGATGGTTCGGAAGTAGAAATTGGAAAATTAGTCGAAAAATATCTAGAAATAAACAGGGATAAAGTAATAGAAGGGAAGAATTGCGAAATTCTCGATGCTAAGGATTTAAATATAAAACTTATTACAACAGATTTTGATAAGATATTTGAAACTAATGCTTTCCAATTGAGCAGACACAAAGCTGAAAAGACCTTAATAACTATCGAATTTCGCAATGGAAGAAGGTTAACTGTTACGCCAAACCACCCTATATGGATATTTAAGGACGGGGAATTTAAGACTATTTCTGCTGAAAAACTTGAAAAGGAAATGCAGATACCCATACCTTCATTTTTACCAATCTCTGGTATAGACCAAGGAATGCCAATAGAAGCAGTTGCAGTAAAAAATAATTTAGTGCATAACGACTCTTCGTTTTGCCGTTGGATGGGCTATTTGCTGACAGACGGAAGTTATGAGTTAAACCGCGGCATAAAAAACGGTGTCAACTTTACAAATACTGACATAAACTTGATTAAAGATTTTTTTGATTTAACCTATAAAATATTTAATGTCAAACCTTATGTACAGATGCGGCCACCTAAAATTATGAAAAACAAGTACATCTCAAAAACTTGCTATTTTGTTAGAGCAATTTCCAAATCAATAGTAGAATACTTAAACGCAATAGATAATTCTATTCTACAAAAAAGCGACAAAAAGAAAATTCCGGATTTACTAATGAGAACTTCAAACAAAAATGTATCAGAGCTTCTTAAAGCCATGTTTGAAGGCGATGGATTTGCGACAAAAAACAGAGTTGGCTTAGTGTCTTCATGCAGACAAAAACTTGAACAGGTAAGCACGCTTCTTTTAAGATTTGGGATAACATCCACAGTATACGAAGAAAAACTTGATACTGGAAAGCCTTTTTACAAACTAGATATAACAGGTATAAAAAACCTAATTAAATTTAAAGAAAATGTTGGCTTTATTTCAATACGGAAGAATAAAGTTCTATTGGACCAAATAACTGATAAGATGACAAGCACTTCACGTAATGACTCAATAGGTGATATAAGTAAAACTTTAAAGCGTATAAGCGACAGATTAAGAATAAAGCAGTCAAGAGTAATATCATCGAATGCAAACCGGAATAACAGACTCTCTTCGAGAAAATTCAGAAAGCTGATATTGTATATGGACAAAAAATTAGATACAGTAAAAACCGCAAAGGACGTAATTTTTTCAGACAGACAAATAGATTTAAATAAATTAATAAAAATACGTATGCAGCTGGGAATTTCGTGTTTAGATTTAGGAAATCATTCTGAAGTTTCATCGTCTTTAATAAATTACTGGGAAAACAAAAAAGTAAAAACCAAATCTAGAAGTCATAAAATTTACCAAAGAGAAAACGTATACAAAAATGCCATCATTAAAATTATAAACGAGATGGAAGAGACAACCCAAACTATAAAAACACTAAAAGGATTAGCAGTAGGTGATTTGACCCTTACAAAAATTAAAGGAATAAGAAAAATAAAATACGAAAAGGAATTTGTATATGATGTAGGGGTACTTCCTACGCATACTTTAATAGTAAACGGTATAGTATCTCACAATTCAATAAGCATCTCAAAAGCCAACATACATGCAACGCTTACCGCACAGACAAGCGTACTTGCAGCCGCAAATCCAAAGCTTGGGAGATTTAATCCATTCGATGTGATATCCTCGCAGATTGAACTTCCGCCTACATTGATAAACCGTTTCGACTTGATATTCATACTGAAGGACAGGCCGGATAAAGACACCGATACCTTAATTGCGCAGAGGATACTTGAAGCCAACAGGGACATAAACAAAAACAAGCCTGAGATACCTCCTGCTATAATGAAAAAATACATCGCATATGCAAAGCAGAACATTAAACCAAAACTATCTGTGGATGCAATGAAGGTTATACAGGACTTCTATCTTAAGATAAGGTCACAGTATTCGACAGAAGGTGAGGAAGTAAAACCTATACCAATATCTGCAAGACAGCTTGAGGCCGTTGTAAGACTAACGGAAGCAAGTGCAAAAGTTAGACTATCCGATTATGCAACGGTAGAGGATGCAAAGCGTGCAATAGATCTAATGATGGCATATCTTGGAGATGTTGGAATAGACAGCAGCACGGGGCAGTTTGATATAGACAGGATAACTACGGGGATATCTTCCTCCCAAAGAAATAATGTTTTAACGGTAAAATCAATGATAAAGAGCGAAATAGATTCGATGCCCATGGGCAGTTCGGTTCCGCTTTCGAAGATTTATGAGGATGCGGAGAAAGCAGGAATAGACCAGGACAAAGTTGATTCTGCTATATCAGTGCTTAAAAGGGAGGGGGAAATATTTGAACCGAAGCCGTCGTTCATAAAACTACTTTAATATGGACTATACTTATTTTATGTTGCCGTTGACTGTCACTAAGGAAGGAGAAAAAGGAAATGACAGTAGTGGCAGCTTCATATCCTTTAAATCGATAAAAATATACAGAATGCATTTAGTGGGATCTATAGCTGCAATCGAAATAAACCAGGAAACAAAAGGAGGTTACCTAATACTTGATGATACCTTCTCCAGCATACTTGTACATTTTCAGAGCAGTATGTTCCGGGATATAGACCAATTCAAGAAAGGTGATCTTGTTGAAGTTCTTGGGGATATAGACACGTATAATGATACGGTAACGCTTTCGCTGAACAACATAAAACTAATAGATTTAAGCAGGTATTCATTCAACAAAATAGAAAGCATAAAAAACATGCGGCTCATTAAGTAAACATGGAATATGATGAACTTGTAAACAACATACTTAAAGAGAAGAAGGAAAATAAGGCCGACAGGTTTAACCCTCCGGAGATTGAGGTGCAGCAGGTTGGCCAGAAAACCGTTGTGTTTTTGGACAAACTTTCAAAGTACATAAACAGGCCTGTAAGCCACATATCTAAGTTTCTAATGCATGAACTCACTGCCCCGGGGCAGATAGACGAAAGCGGGAAGGTAACTTTGGGAGGCAGATTCTCAAGAAAGCTGGTAAACGAAAAGATAAACCAATACATAAAAGAATTTGTAATATGCAAACAGTGCAGCTCCCCGGATACCCACATGGAAAAAGTGGAAAAGAACTATTTTGTTAAATGTCTTGGATGCGGGGCAGAATACCCTGTTGGAAGGGTAAAGTGATGGCATTTACGCTGAAGATACACGGAAAGGATACTCCTAGGGAGATAATAGCAGCATGTGACAGTGAAATAATCGGAAGAACGTTGATAGACAAGGAAAGAGACATAGAGTTCAAAATATCTGAAGGATTTTATGGAAATGAACGTTTGGAATGGGAAAAAGTAGCCTCTATTCTAATCAACGGAAGAAACGTAAACCTTGTAGGAAATGAAATCATTAAGTTAGCCATAGAGAACGATTTAGTTGATCCGAAAAATGTGATAGAAATAGAGGGTGTAAAACACGCGCAGATATACGCGCTATAAGCAACCTTTATAACCTAGCTTTACATAATCATATAAATATGACAGAAGTACCTAGGTTTAGATTCCCGAAAAACGACGAGATGATTGGGTATGTTACACAGATGCTTGGATTTGGAAGAATGTATGTTAAATGCGCGGATGATAAGATAAGGCTCTGTCAGGTTAAAGGCAGCATAAGCAGGTATCTTTGGATAAATGAAGGGGATATAGTTCTAATTAAACCTTGGCAGATAGAACATGAAAAAAAGGCAGATGTTCTCTTCAAATACCACAAAAATGACTGGGAAACGCTTAAGGCAAAAGGCTTTTTAAAGGAAAACCTATTGAACGGAAATTAAGCCCTCGTATCTGAAATCAAACCTGAAAAGAAGTTATTCCCGCTGCTGAAAGACTGAACCACGGATGAATAGCTTTCATAGTAAACGCTTGCCTGCACTGATTCTGCTGAAATGCACCTGTACGGAAAGTCAAATGAATAATAGCCCATCCCTCCGTTTATTTCAAGGTTGCTGTTTAAAAGGGCATATTCGGCACTACCTACTTTTAAAATCACTTTTGTAAGATTAACCGGCTGCTCAACTCCCTTGTATATATTTATAGTTGTTCCGGAAAAGGTACACGAAAGGCTAGAAACCTTTACAGGCTGACTGTTAAGGGAAATTATTCCGCTTTCAAAGAAAACGATGAAAAGGATAGCGCCTATGAATACAAGAAAAAGTATAAAAAATGAAAGGATGTATGCATTTTTCTTTACCCGTGCTTTCATTAGAAGAATAATCCGCCAACAAATAAAAATGTGATAAAACTGATAAATTTTAAAATAATTATACTTTTTGAGCTATTTCTTTCACTTCATCTTCCAAAGTTGAAATAGCTTCATTAATTATTTCCTTTATGCTTAACTGGCCCCAAGTCTCTACTTCAAACACTATCTTGTTTGTATCTGAAGTAACACTAATTACATCTGAGCCTGCATAATCCTCACATGCTTTACAAAGTATGCATTCGCCCAACTTGCCTTTCTTTACAGACAAAGTTTCCTTTTCTCCGTCCAATATATCCACGGGACACAACGAGGCTATTTTTGCAGCACCCTTTACTTTGCCGTTTGGTATTGTTATCTTTGGGTAAAAATGATAAAAGACATGTGCTGGAGTGAACTTGGAATGCTCCTCTCCGTTACCCCACATTGTGTCTGCTTCAAGATCGATTGCCTCACCGTCTTTGAGGTTTATAATCAGCATTTCTGGAACAGCTGGTACTACGTCCTTATCTGATGGAACTAAATCGGAAGCATGAACTACCTTTGGCCCTATCTCCTTAAGCTTGAAACTGAATTTTCCCTTCCCCTTCAATTCGATAGGTGTCTTTATTGGCACAAGGCCAAGCCTAGACGCGAGTATCTCATCATACATAAAGCTTGTATTTTTGTATATTTTAACGTCTTCTATCGCAAGCACGTTTACTCCGTTTATTATGGAACGACGAATTGCATTTACAAGTGAAACCTTGAAACCCTCTAACAGCATTTTTTCCGTATTCTCATTGCTTTCGATTACATCAGCTTTCATATCTACATCCTTCTCCCTTTTCTTCCGCCTTTTCTTTTGCAGCCGTCATGTGGTACGGGCGTTACATTCTCAATATTTAAAATATTGACGCCGCTCCTTTCGAGTGCTTTTATGGCAGGCCTCGCTCCCGGCCCTGTTGTCTTTGAGCCTATCCCGCCGACAGCCCTTACCTTAACGTAAACATCCCTTATACCTTTAGCTGTTATTTCCTCAGCTACTTTCTTCGCGGCATCCATTGCAGCCCTTGGGGATGATCCTAACCTATCGGCTTTTACCTGCGATCCTCCGCTCTTTATAGAAAATGTGTATGCATTACTTAAGTCTGTGACATGTATTATCGTGTTATTCATGGTAGCATAAATGTGCGCTATCCCTACTTTTTCCCTTTCCATAGCCTATTATTGTTTTTCCTCCTTTTTAGCTCTTACTGGATGTGTAGGTGAGGATAACGGAGAAGTTTCGGAGAAAGCTATTTTGTCTTCCTCATCCTTCTTTACCATGTAAGAAGGGCTGTCTATTATCTTATCATCTACTACTATATGCCTGTGCGTTATTATCTGCCTAGCTTCCCTTATGCTTCTTGCCATTTCTTTTTTCAATACAAATGTCTGCAGTCTTCTATCCATCAAATTCTCTAAATTCAATTCAAGAACATCATCTACCGTAGCGGTGCTGCTTACCAGCCCTCTTTTGCTTAATGTCGCTATAAATTCTTTTTCCTCTTCCTGCCCTAAATTCAAGGCCTTCAAACCTACAAGCTCTCTTGCCCTAAGCCTAGCGTTTCTAAGGAGGGACTCTACTTTCCACAACTCCTTCTTATTCTTAAAACCGTATTTTTTCCTCAGCACCTTGTCTCTTTCTATTCTTGGTTTATCCCATATTCTCAAAGGTGATTTGTACTTCTTTGATGGTCTTTTTGCTGTTCCCATATTTATTTATTCCCGCCTGCTTGTGGCTGCTCTTTCTTCTTTATAACTCCAAGCGAACTGCCTACTCTTCCATGGAAGTTGGCTCCCCTTGACCTTACTTTCTGGCCTCTCATTTTGTAATTAAAGGAATGCCTATAACCGCGGTATGATCTGCTGGTCTTTATCTTTTGTATCTGCAATGTCGTTTTAGACCTTAGCTCATTGCTAAGCATGTGATAATCTAAACCTGTAGTTTCGTCCCTTCTCCAATTAAAAAGCCAGTGCGGTATCTTGTACTTAAATGGATTTGACAAGGCTTCTTTTAGCTCATTCAGCTGCTTTTCATCCAAATCCTGCAATTTCTTCTCCTCCGGTATATTTAGAACTTTCATCAAAGCGTTTGAATATGAAAAACTTATTCCAGTTATAGAACGCAAAAGATCCCTTACCTTCTTGCTGCCGTCTAGATCAGTATCCGCAATCCTTACTATCTTTCTTTCCTGCATGTCTACCTGCTTTTTCTGCGGTTCCTTTGCAGGTTTACTACTATGTTTGTTTGCTTGCATAAACGAATAAGATATCTAATAAAGTATTTAAGCTTTTATATATAAAGTGTAGCGCCAACTTACTTTCCCTCTTTTACGAAGTACTCATAAGACGCACCAGCGATTATCTTCCGTGTTCGAAAAGGGAACGGGATTTGCCGCTGGCCTATGGACGCTATCACCCTTATTTAGAAGGTTTTCATTTAAAAGCTTAACTTTTCATTCAGTAGATTAACAAGTGAATTTTTATGGATAGCCAATGCACAGTTTTTAGTGTAATTTTAAGACATCAAAACGATTAACTTAGCTGTAAAATTATCTAGTTTCCCTGAATTTATAGGGTCTTGTGCAATCAGTATTGCATATAATGGCTGGTTCATATGGTAATAATTATTCTATGTACTTTTCAATTGGAACCCTACTATTCTTATATATATTGTTGTAGAGATTCAGGAAAAAATCAACAAATTCCTTTTTATGGCTATTTGGATTGTCGCATGTTAAATCTATTCTTTCTATTTTTTCCCTGCCGGCATAAGTAGCGGTTGTTATGAACATATTCTCAAGATTCCCATCAGCCGGATGGAATACATTATCTAGATATCTGTATATTTTTATTTTCGATTTTTTAAGGTAGATAAATCCAAACTCTGCGTCTGTATTAACAAAGCCAAGTCTTGCATATCCTAAGTTGGATTCTTCGGCTGCTTTTTCCAACATCCTACATGCTTCATCAAATTCAACCGGGTCTTTGAGTTTAACCTCAAAGGAATAATCTTTATTTTCATAGTAAAGCGCATTGTAATCTGAGAGCCTGTCTTTTTTACGTTTATCCGCCAGCAAAGAGTAAAGCCTTGACTTCATTTGCTTTCTTGATTCATTTTCTACTTCCATTTAGATTAATGACTGAATCAACTATTTAAATTTTATTTAGTTTAAAAATTCTCCAAAGTTAAATCTAAACCCTGCTTAAAGCCAGTTTCTATAATTGGCATTTTTAAGTTGAAAAAAGAGATTATTAAGTACATAAACTTCAGGGGCAGAGAGACTTTCTTGGGGCTAATCAAATTAATCAAAAACAAACAACCCAATAATAAGCCTTAAATTATGAATCTAGCGTTAACAAACTATAAAGATTCTGGATCGATAAAGTACTGTATTACCTGCCTTGTTAAAGGATCATACCTCTCATGTGCTTCTAATAGATTAATGTTTGGGCCCTGGGGAATAAATCTCAAACCGATTGTATCTTGGAGGTCTGAAGACATTTTAATTATCCTGTTGTATCCGCCAAATGGGTCTTGATAATAATCGTCCGCGCAGTAAACAGGCACTTCTCCCCCGTCGATATAAAATGTCTCGTTTTTGTAATTGCCTATAAGTATCCTGGCGGCGATCGGATAGGTTTTAATTACGATTTTCTTGCCAATTTTATTTACTCCCGATTCGTATTCTATGTTCCTTCCGTCGTATAAGGAATATGCAATCTGATGTTCATGCGGAGAAAATTCCACGGGTATAAAACCGTGTTTTCTTACGATGCCCTTCAAAAGTGACTCTATGCTTCTACTTTTATAATGAATTTTACTGCTAGTAAAATCTTTGTTTATTTCTTCCATGGTTACTAAGAATTTAGACTGTATTTGATTGCATTCATTACTTATAAATTTTTGCGGTATTCGCACTCTCTGGAACATAAATGGATTTAAACATCAAATACTCTTTGTTATTATGTTTTCAAATATCAAAAAAGGATGGGCGCTTGGGAAAGCTACTAGACGGCTGGTTTTTAAGGATAAAAAACTTATGATCTTCCCACTTATTTCGGCATTGGCAGTTATTGCTGAGATAATAGCGATACTGGTGCCTTCAACCCTGTTTTTAATGGTTTATTCTAACTCGTTTTACTATTACCTTCTTATTTTAATACTATTCTATTTTGTTGTTACTTTTACAAGCACATACGTGATAATGGCTATGTTTATAGGTTTTAGGGGCTTTTCAAAGGGACAAAACATTGGGTTTAAGGATGCATTCAAGCAGGTAAGGCCATACGGCAAACTTATAGCCGAATGGAGCTTATTTTATGCGGTAATAATCGTTGGTATAAGATTACTTGAATCGAGAATGAGAGGGATAGCCGGCATGATATTTGGCGCGGCCATCGCCTTTGCAATAGGAATAGCGACGCTGTTTGTAGTTCCAGTAATACTGGACAAGAAACTCAGTCCAATAAAGGCAATAAAGGAAAGCTCCTCGTTTATAATAAAAAACTTCGGCAAAGCTTTTGGGGGGCTGGCGTATGTTGACTTATACGGCTTAGCCATAATATTTTTGGGCATACTTGCGGCGATAGCGGGATTTTCTCTAGTTTCCTTAAATCTATTTGCAGGAGCAGCGGTTATGTTAATGGGAATCGGAATCATAGCAATAGGCGCGATGATAACCTCAATGCTGTCAAACATATTCAGGCTTATAATATACGATTTTGTAAGCTACGGAAAAGTTCCTGAAGGATTTACAGCGGACATGTTAAAAAATGCAGTAAAGCAGAAAAGAAAAATGTCAGTGTAATAAAGCTTTTTTTAAATTCAAATTGTTATGTATAAAATGTCAATACTGGCTTTGGAGTCCCAACGTTTTTGATATTGCCTTGTTTATCGGCTTGTAAACTTCATCTGCACACTTGCAGTCCAGACATTTGCACATCTCCAGATAAACTTGCCTCGTCTTTGCGAACAGCTCTTTACTCTCTATTGAAGGATTGCTGCTTTTTATGGAATATTCTATCTTGTTAAAAAGAACTTCATAGACTGAACTACCTGAATTGACAGAACCATTCTTTTTATCCATCTTAAGTATTTTATCTAGGAAACCCATATTACCAGTTAACCTATTATAATCTTTTTTCATATAAAAAGCTACTTCTTGCCCTCCGCTGCAGTTGTTTGCATGTAAAGCTGGTATATCGGCTCAAGTTCCTTTTCTGAAACTTTGTAAAGCTTTCTGAGAACGTAGAATACCCCTCTGCTTTCCTCTTTGATATTATTAAATACTGAATAATAGGCAAGCTTCCCCTTTTTTGTCAGTGCTGTTCCCGCCATCCCTTTTTTGATGTATCCCTTGCTTTCCAAGTTACTTATTATTTTTGAGCTTATCCCCTTTTCTTTTTCTATTTCTTCGCTTTCCCCTATGTCATCCTTCAAAAGCTGATATGTTATGTAGCCTATCTTCTTTGCCTTTAATTCGCTTGTGCTGTTCCCTCCGAAAGCTAATAATCCAACTTTTTCATCGTCATTTACATCCTGCAGCTCTTCTATGTACTTGTCTATCTTCTCGCTTTCCTGCTTCAGCTTTAACTGCTCATATAAAGTAAAGCCAAGAGTTATGAAATCTATCCCGATTGTATCAAACAAGCCGTGAATGCCGTAAGCAAAGTAAGCCATTGCATTTCCTGCAGAGAACGCGCCTGCTATAGTTGCATAGTATTTCCCGTATCCTTTATTTTTGACTTCCTTACCTAATATCCTCTCCAGCTCTGATTTCCTCATTTTCTTCCCCCTTCATACCGATTTTACCATTGGAAAATATTAAAGCCATTTGCAGATATTACGAAAGTATTATATATTTGCATTTTAATACGACTACTAAATGAGAACTCCTTGCAAATGGTTTTTATAAACATCTGCAGCCTTAATTTTTCATGTTTGGAAAAGTAGGAATAGTTATAATGGCTTACGGCACTCCTGAGAAAGAGGAGGAAGTTGAACCTTACTTAAAGGACATATTCAAAGGCAAAGAAGTGCCTAAAGCAGTACTGCAGAAAACAATTGAAAGATACAGGAAGATAGGGTTTTCGCCGCTTAACAAGATTACATTAAAGCAGTCCGCGCTTTTGCAGAAAGATCTTTCAGCAAGGGGTTTCAACGTTGCAGTTACTGTTGGAATGAAGCACTGGACTCCTAGTATAAAAACGGCTATTGAAACGCTGAAAAAAGATAACATAGATCTGCTGGTAGGAATTTTAATGCATCCCTTTTCCTCTAAGATGGGAAGCAAAGAATACGAGGAAATTTTCGATGAAAGCTCAAATGGGATGAAAAGAAGCTTTATAGCTAACTGGTATCAATACGAAAAACTGTATGATGCATGGAATCAAAACATGAAAGAAGCGATTAATTCCTTTGACAGCAGCGGATTCTACACTATTTTTACCTCCCATGGATTACCCGCAAGCGTAGAGGATAGAGAATATAAAAAGGAACTATGGGAATTTTCAGCAAAGCTTGCAGATAAAGCTGGAGTAAAAGAGTTTTGCCTTGCATACCAAAATGGGGAGCATAGGGACTGGTACAGACCAGAAGTGAATGAAAAACTTGAAGAATTAAAAGAGGAAGGCGTCAAAAACGTTCTCATTGCTCCAATAGGCTACATTTCAGAAAGCCTTGAAACTTTGTATGATATAGACTTAGAATACAGTGAAACTGCATCTAAGCTCGGCATAACTCTAAGGAGAGTAAAATGCCTTGATTATTCTTCGCTGCTTATATCCGCTATTTCCGATGCTATAGCAGACAATACAGATAAAAACTTATAGTATATACGTTAGATAATAACAATGAAATATGCAGCTATTGTCTATTCGCATAAAAACATTGACAGTAACGAGCTTTACGATTATGACATACCTGAACCAATAATTGAGGAGAAAAAGAATCTTGAATATTTAATGCTTAAAACTTGTAATAGAATAGAACTTTACATCAGCTCTGAAAATGCTGGAGAAGATGCTAAATCACTGCTTAAAGAACTGTGCAGCTATAACCCAAAATATGAGAAAGGACTGGTTTACACGGGAAAGGAAGCTGTAAAGCATGTATTCTGCGTTGCTGCCGGACTTGACTCCATAATATTGGGAGAGAATGAGATATTAGGTCAGGTAAAATCTGCCTACACAAATTACATAAAAAATGGGAAAGCAGGCACAAGACTGGAAAAGCTTTTCAAGAACGCAGTAAAAACCGGAAAGAAAGTAAGAACTGACACTGCAATAAATAATGGGAAAATAGGCATTTACTCCCTTGCAATAGATTATATAGACAAGAATTATAACGGTGAAGAGATAGCCGTTATAGGCTCTGGGGAGGAAGCCAAACGCTTCCTAAAAGGGTTTTCGACAAAAAGATACCCAAAGGGAAAGGTTTTCAGCAGGGAACTAGAACATGCAAAAAAGCTTGCAATTCAATACGGGATGGATTACGGAGTTTTTGACCTTAAACAAATAGAAAACTACAAAAATGTATTCTGTGCGTACAAAAGCGCAGAAAAATTTGAATCAAAAGAAGCAAAGCTTATAGTTGATATTTCTGTTCCGCATGTATTTGAGGGCAAAAATGTATTGCACATAGAAGAGCTTGCATCGCAGGCCGAAGAAACATTGAATAGAAGAAAAGAAGCTGCTAAAATGGCAGAGCAGATAACTCTTTCTAAAGTAGAAGATTTTATAGGTATTTACGGAGAATAATTCTATAAAATTTCAGTATACTTAGCTGTTTATTAAAAGCTTAAATTGAGGTTTATTTCTTAAACATAGCACGAAACTTGACGATATAGTAGGAGCGTTCAGTCAAAGGCTTGATAAACTGGAAAAAGATGAAAACCTTGGGAAGATTGCTGCTTATGTAATGAGAGCTGGGAACAGAAATTGAACTTCATGTTTATGTCACAGTAAAATACGCTACAAAATATACATATAAAGATCTCAAAAAAGGTATATCCGCAAACAAATACCTTTACGGTGCCGCAGCTGTAACTGCAGCCTTTGCTGTGGCAAGCTATTCCTTTCTTAAAACAGCGCCGATCGCTGAAGTCATTTCAATATTTTTAGTCGGCTACCTCTCATTATCAAAGGCGCTTAAAATCGGAAAAAGCAAAAGGTTTGATTTTATGGGTAAATCTCTGAACTATGCTATAGAAAATGGGGAGATTAAGCAGGATCTAACTGATTTTTATAAAATGATTAAAGATTAAACCTTGGCTTCTTTTATCTGAAGTAATACACGAAATACAGCAGTTATCTGAGCTTTCAAAATCTTTTTAAAAATCAAAAAATGTTAAATAGGTTGCACATGTTTTAATTTGAATATAGCCCATAATATAGCGGCAAGGACAGCAGGCTCTGGACCTGCAAACACCGGCAAAAAAGCAAGGAATGAACTGATGCCAAGCATCAAGTATGCTCGGTTTTTGGATATAAGATGATTTTATTGGAATTCTGGTAATGACTTCCAAGCCCATTGCTACCGTATGACCTTTCTACGCCATCTGCAAAGTATATCAATTTCCCATACCCTAAAATATCTCCTTCCTTGATATTTACGCCTCTCTCATAATAGGTCTTTGGCTGCCTTGAAAATGCACCCTTGTACCCTGGGTCAATCCAACCGTCTGCTACCATGCGCAAATCCTTGTCGACCATAAATCTTTTGCTAAAGAATTCATTGCTTGTTATAGGCAGAGGTAAATTGTAAAACTGCATCCCTACCTTGTCTGATAAATCGATATATTCTTGGGTATCCACTGCAATGTGCTCACCTGGTTTTAATTTATAGGGCAAAGATACCCTTTCTAATACGTCGTCTAAGCTCTTCTTATTGTGAAAATCTATATCTACTCCTTTTCTTACGACATAAGCTTCCTTCCCAGCATGAACTTGTATGAATCCCTTTCTAAATTTTGTTTCTTTAGAAACTGAAAAATACCCTAATTGAGAAAGCTTGTGCACTTTACTACTATCATTAATTGCAACACCATGATCAAGTTCCAGTAATTCCCTGTATTCGCTTTTATCCTTAAAGAAGTATATCCTGTCATCATTAAGCTCCTTTTTGGACGGAGCCTCATAAACGCACATGATCTGTGCAACCTTGTCTCCCTTATGGAGTTTTATAGAGTTCTCAACGGGATTTACAAGCTCAAACCCTGCCTTAAAGCCGTATTTTATGGACGAAACGCCGGAGGTTGCCATCACTGTAGGTATTCTTATATACGGCCCGAGTCTTCTAAGGCTAGACCTTAATTCCATGAATAGCCACAGGTCTTTCCTTGCGCCGATGGACTGTGTCGTCTCTACATCATATATGTAACCTGGCTGCAATGTATCCTCCATAAAATCCTTCCTTTTTAGCGGATACCTCTTTATCTCTTCATAATCATCAATACCCTCATAGAACAAGTCAATACTGGCAGGCTGTATTTGATCTTCTCTTAATTTTGGCTCAAAAGCCAGTATGCCTTTTTTGACCGCTTGTTTTATTCCCTTGTCGTTGAGCATGCACATATCCATGCTTGTTTCGAGATGCAATTAATTATAAATACTTTAAATTGCCAATAAGATAGATGGAAATTAAACAAACAGATGATTTCCCCGAAACGTTCTACACAATGGTAGAAATACCTATGGGCAGCAACTGCAAATATGAGTACAAGGAAGATCTAGAAACAATAGTATTAGACAGAGTACTTTTCACGTCCATGGTTTATCCTGCCAATTATGGTTTCATTTTACA
>JAJZMG010000019.1:0-24962 GCA_021798355.1 Nanobdellota archaeon
CAGACAGGGATGTACGCAAGGGGAACACTGATATCCCCAGAGGTGCAACTCTATGAACCTGGAGACATCAAACCGGAAAAATTCCGAGAGGAACCCCATCAATTTATTGGTGGGAGGATGTCAGATACGTTATACTAGTTAGTTAACCATGGAAATAGATTCTTATCATAATCAAATAACCGCAGAGGTAAAAAAACAATATGAGCTTATAGGAAAAATCAAGCCTGTAAATATACCTCTTGCATCTGACGTGGCAGACAGGATAGAAGGTCTGCTTTCTGTTTTAAATCCAAAGCTGATAAAAAGCGGCCTAGCAGATTTCATAAGAGAAGCGGAAAAGAAATACGGGCCGAATGATTGGAGAGTTGCAATTGACAGCGCGATAGCAACCGCGGAATCAAAGTTTGTAAAATTTGAAAACATACATGATGCTATAGAAATGGGCATACGTGTAGGGCTTGCTTACATAACTGCTGCAATAGTCTCCGCGCCTTTAGAAGGATTTGTAAGGCTGGAATTTAAAAATAGGCTGGACGGTAAAGAATATTTTGCATGTCATTTTGGAGGGCCAATAAGAGGAGCGGGCGGTACAGCAGCCGCGGCCGTTGTAGTAATCGCAGATGCATTGAGAGCAAATTTTGGCTATGGAAAATATGATGCAACTGAACAGGAGATAAGCAGGATAAAAGTTGAGGTTACAGATTATAATGATTATGAAGCAAGGCTACAGTATCTGCCCGGTTTAAATGAATTGGATTTCCTACTTCGAAACATACCTATAGAAATTGACGGGGATCCAACCAGCGATAGGGAAGTATCTGCTTACAAAGATTTACCTAGAGTAAAGACAAACAGGATAAGGAGCGGCATGTGTTTGGTTCTTTGCGAGGGTTTTGCCCAGAAATCAAACAAGGTGAATAAACTGATGAAGGGCTTTGCAAAAAATTATAATATAGAGGCGGATTTTGCCTTTTTGCCAGATTACTTAAAACTAAAGGAGCTTTCTCATGCAGAAAAAAGTTCAAATGAAAAAGAACCCAATACCGTACAGAAAGTACTGCCGAATTACCGTTATCTTGAAGAGCTAGCGGCAGGCAGGCCTGTTTTTTCATATCCCCTTACAAGCGGCGGATTCAGATTAAGGTATGGAAGAAGCAGAACATCAGGACTTGCTGCCGCTTCTATAAACCCTGCTACAAATAGAATACTATCAGATTTTATAGCAACGGGCTCCCAATTAAGAGTAGAACTGCCTGGAAAGGCATGTGCTATAACCCCCTGTTCAACAATAGATGGGCCGATAGTCAAACTAAAGAATGGCTCCGTAAAGAGAATAAACACGGTTAAACAGGCAGAGCAGTTTCTCAATGATATAGAAGAAATATTGTATATAGGAGATATCCTGTTCAATTACGGAGATTTCTCAGAGCAGGGCCACTTGCTAATGCCTTCCCCTTTTGTAAGCGAATGGTGGGACAGAATAGTCGAAAGTAAAGGAGAGGATGCATTTAAAGATTCTAAAAAGCTCAGCGGGTTCCCGGAATACAGGGACTTTTCATTAAAGTACTTAATTCCACTCCACCCAAAGTTCGTTTATTTTTGGTCACAAATAAGTTACAAGCAATTGACGGAACTTATAGAATATGTAAATTCAAATGCAAAAATAGAGTATCAAAATGAAATACCTGGGTCTGCATATAAAATAGTTACGCTGCCTTTTGACAGTGCAGTAAAAAGAACACTTGAAATTATAGCCGTAGAGCATTACGTAAAAGGAAACAGCATAGTGATAGACAATGCGGATTCTTTCCTGTTTACCATCGGTTACGGGGTTTACAGTTTTGATAAAATACTTTTAAAGATAGGCCAGAATTTTTCCAATTTGGAGCTTTTGAGTAGCATCTCTGGGCTGAAAATAATGGACACAGCAGGCACTTTTATAGGCGGAAGGTTAGGAAGGCCTGAAAAAGCAAAAATGAGAGAGATGGACACAAACCCCAACGTAATATTTCCTATAGGGGAAAGCGGAGGGTCTTCAAGGAATATAATCGTTTCAGCTCAAAAGGAATCAGTTCTTGCAGAATATGGGATTTTCTATTGCAGTAACTGCAAGAAAGAAAGTATATTTGTAAAATGCGATATTTGCGGCTTGGAAACTAAAAGAATGAGGTATTGTAGAATTTGCGGTACAAAGACTACAGATACATTTCATCACGGCAAGCCAACTGTTCAAAAGGGAAAACAGAAAATAAATTTAAAGGAATATCTTGATAGGGCGTTCTATAAACTAGGAATAACTGAAAGGCCTTCTGTAATAAAAGGCGTAAAGGGAGTTTTCAATTCAAACGGTGACATTGAACCATTGGAGAAAGGGATACTCCGCGCAATCCATAATCTAAACGTAAACAAAGACGGAACGATCAGATTTGATGCCATAGAAGTTCCAATAACCCATTTTAAACCAAAAGAGGTAGGGACAAGCATAGAAAGACTTAAAGAGCTAGGGTATTTGCAGGACATATACGGCAAGGAGTTGGAAAACAAAGAGCAGATACTCCAGTTAAAGCAGCAGGATATAATACTGCCAACATATGGAAACAGTAATGAGAACGCCTCAGAAGTTTTTTCCAGAGTCTCAGCTTTCATAGATGAACTTTTAACAAAGTATTATTCTACGGATAAAATAATGAACGTAAGTTCTAAAGAGGACCTTGTAGGAAAACTTGTGATAGGCCTGGCCCCGCATACATCTTCCGGCACAGTCGGCAGGATAATTGGATTTTCAAAAACACAGGGTTTATTTACTCATCCTTTTTTTCACGCTGCTATGCGTAGAAACTGTGACGGCGATGAAGCGGCATTAATGCTTTTAACTGACATGCTGCTTAATTTTGATAGAGGGCTGCTTCCAGATTCAAGAGGCGCAAGATACATGGACTCGCCGTTAGTTATCTCTTCCAAACTGGACCTTGAAAGCATAGACTCAGAAGCGTATAATCTAGACATAGTAGACAAATACCCCCTGGAGTTTTATGAAGCAACTTTAGTTTATGCCAAGCCTTCGGACGTTAAAATAATGCAGGTAAAAGACATATTTAATGATCCGTACAAAACAATATTTTTTACACATGATACTGAGGATATAAATGACGGTGTTAACGTTTCATCATACAAGACCTTGGGTACGATGCTTGAAAAGGTATCCGCACAAATGTCCCTGCAGGAAAAAATAAGGGCAGTAGACGTTTCAGATGTTGCAAGAATAATAATAGACAGGCATTTCATAAAAGACATTAAAGGTAATCTGCGTAGATTTGGTACCCAGGAATTTCGCTGCGTGAAATGCAACGAACGATACAGGAGAGCGCCGCTCATTGGCAAATGTTTAAAATGTGGGGGTAATTTAGTGCTTACCTCCAGCGAGGGCAATATAAAAAAGTATCTTTCAATTTCCCTGAATATTGCACAAAAGTATCATATCTCCCAATATCTAGCTGACGAGCTTCATTTATTGGATGTTGAGCTTAACAGTATATTCGGGGAAAAAATAGAGAAACAGACTTCCTTGCTTTCTTTCTAATCTTTAATTCTTTCTAAAACGCTGTCAAGTTTGTCTATTATCTCTTCAAATATCATCTCTTTTGCTATTCCATCTGCTTTTATGTTATATCTTTTCTTTCCTATAACCAGCATGTTTATTTGATACTGATTAGCAGCTTTTTTTATCTTTTTTACGTTTATCCTTATAACTTTTATTCCTGCAGAATTTACCAAAAATTTCTCTCTTCTATTTATTTCATTTCTTACCAAAATAACGAATTCCCAATCATAATCACCGGATATTGTCAAATCAGTTCCTTCTCCAATGTTCCTCCCGCTTAATAAGTCCAGTATCCTTAACCTGCTCAGTATGCCTACAGGTTTGCCGTTGTTATCTATAACTATCCCGCTTTTTATCTTAGAGCTTAACATGAGTTCAAGGGCCCTTCTTAGGTTTAGCGTTAGATTTAGTTTTGGTATCTCTGATTTAGCAATCTCCATCACATTTCTTTCTGTCGGTAGTTTTTCATCCCTATGCGGGTCTTTTTTGCCCCTGGTCTTAGTTAGTTTCTTTTCAAAAATATAGCTTAGTATATCCGAGGTTGAAATTTGTCCCAAAAGGTTGCCAAAATTATCCACTATCGGCAGGTTGTCTATTCTGTTAATTGCAGCTAGTTTCTGCGCCCTCCCTATTGTATCATCCGTTCTCAATATTGGAAAGCGCCTTATAACAACATCCTCCACTTTAAAAGAATCGAATATTCTGTCGTTTATCAAAAGCTTCAATACATCAAAGTCAGAGACTATTCCTATAACTTTCTTGTCTTCATCTATTACGGGTAAGGCACCCACCCCTGACTCTTGCATTATACTAATTGTCTTGCTTATCCCCTCTTTTGGCAGAACAGCCGGCGTTTTTTTCATGAAATCCCCGGCCCTTAAATTTTTGTTAAGATCCCTAGCCAAAAGGTCATAATAAAGTATTAACCCGGCATATTTTTTATTTTGTATTACTGGAAGTTCTTTTATCTTTTTAGAATCCATCAATTCGAGAGCTTTTTCCATACTAGTGTTAACATCCACGGTTACAACTTTCTTTGTCATTATCTTTGCGTTGTTCATATTTTTATTCAGGCCTCGGCTTTCAGTTTAAACTGGTATGCCGTTGACATATTCTAGTCTACCATTCCTGCTATTTATGTTTTCGCATTTTATATCTTTTTTGATTTGCAATTAAAATTATGGCTCGTGCTTTTTATAACTGTCTTTTTCTTTCAAAAGAGATACTGCGCCCGCTGCTATCCCCATTACGATATATATTATGATTAAAGCATATGCTATGCTTCCCAGAACAGTAAGCGGGAAATAAACTAAAACCAGAACAGAAAGCGAGTTGAACGGAATATATATAAGTAGTCCAAGCAAAGCAAAGATGCTGAAAAGAAACGTTAAAAATATTCCAAAATTTCTCGTTTCCCTGTTTTTTGACTTAAGGTAGAATGCAGCTATTATCATAAATATACCTGAAATTATAAGCAAGGGACCTAAAACTATTATTCCGTTCTTTACACTGGAAATGCCGTTAAATGCAAGGCTCAGGTATTGTAAGGTGCTTGAATTACTCGTGTTTGCCGCTGCATTTAAAACACTCTGCGGGTTAAATGTCAATATCGATAAATTACCAACTACTGTAAGTATGCCCGAAGAAATGGCTATCGCTCCGGATATTATGGCTAATATAAAAGTAATGGGTAATTTCTTAACTTCCAACTGCATTTTAGGTTCGGTTTTTTCCTTCACTTTATCCATATCTCTTATTACATCCACTGGTTTAAATTACTTTTTATTATGAAACAGAAACGTTGTTTTAAGGTTCAAAATAATTATGGGTTCAGTCTTCTTGGAGTTCTTGGAAATGGCACAGAATACATTATATGAGGGAGTTTACAAATCCACATTACAAGCCTGTCTACTCCTACTCCAAATCCGGAATGGGGTATAGCGCCATATCTTCTAAGATCGATGTACCATTCATAATCCTTTTCATTTAATCCTTCGTCTTTAAGTCTTTTTAGAAGCGTTTCCTTATCATCCACTCTTTGCCCTCCTCCTATAACTTCTCCATAACCTTCAGGCGCTAAAAGATCATTGCACAGGACATGCTTCTCGTCTTTAGGATCGGGTTTGTGATAAAACGGCTTTAGTTCTATCGGGTAATTTATTGAAAACACGGGAATGTCTAAACTGGAAGTTATAGCCCGTTCCTCGTCTGCTCCCAAATCAGCGCCGTATTCCAATTTTAGCCCTTTTTTATTCGCTAGGTCTATTATTTCTTCATATTTCATTCTTAGAAAAGGTTTGTTAACTGTGTTTTCTAGCACTTTCGTATCCCTCTTTAATAATTTAAGTTCATCTGCATTTTTTATTAAAACGTTTTTTACTACCAGTTTGACCAGCTTTTCTTCCACGTCCATTACTTCTTCGTTGGTTTTAAATGCCATCTCAGCTTCAGCGTGCCAGAACTCTGTTAAATGTCTCCAAGTCCTACTTTTTTCTGCTCTGAAAGAAGGCGCAACTGTATATATTTTCCATAAAGAATTCACCATGGCTTCAGCATACAACTGCCAGCTCTGCGTTAAATATGCCTTCTTACCAAAATAATCTGTTTCAAATAAAGTAGAACCTCCTTCCACGCTTCCTCCTACAAATGAGGGAGATTGTATCTCATAAAAATCGTTTGCCAAGAAAAATTCGTGTATTGATGAGAATACAGTTGATCTTATCTTCATGATTGCAGTCATTTTGCCGCTTCTTAACCACAAATGCCTGTTATCAAAAAGAAAGACTTTTTTATGGCCCTTTTTTAATGGAAATGGCTCCGCAATCGAATATATACTTAAATCCTTTATGGAAAGTTCATAACCGCCCTCTGCCCTTTCATCCTTCTTTATGTTACCTTTGATCCTCAGTGCAGACTCTCTTGTTATTTTGTTGACTTCATCGAAACCTTTATCTGCAGAATGACTTACACATTGTATAGTTCCGCTAGGGTCTCTTAATATCAGGAAAGAATTGTTTTTACCTTTTCTTATGCTGTTTACGAAACCATTTAATTCAATCTCTCTGCCGTTAAATTCGTCTTTTTTTATGTCTTTTATGTAATATTCCATGATATAAATTAGAATTTACCATATTTATCTTTTCCTTCCGGTTAGTATTAATTATTTATAAAGAAGAAACAATATTATTATAGTATGCCAAAGCTCTCTAATAAAAAACATAAGAGAAAAACCACAAAGAAACCTAATAAAAAGATAGGTGCACAGGCAGCACTAGACTACTTAGTGAGCTGGGGGTGGATTCTTATAGTAATAGTATTAGCATTAGTGATACTTTTTTCTTTAGGAGTATTCAAAGCGCCAACAGCGCCTACAATAATAACCGGCTTTCAAGGCATAACAATGCAAGCAGCGGAAGCAAATTCAACGATGATAGTATTCAGAATAACAAATAGCTACAATCAGTTTGTAAATATAACGGGTGTAACCGTAGATGTCAACGGTAACAATTACACTTCCTATGGTTGTCTTAACAACTTAATATCAACGGGGCAATCAACCTTATGCAGAGTTTTGGTAAGTATACCTACAAAAAGTTATATCTCAAAAATACAGATCTCATTTACGCCGTATAAATCAAGCATATACGAGATTTCAAACGGAACTGTATCCTCTGCTTTATTAAGCGGATCAATCCCCATAAACAACCAGTTAACTTATTTCGTAGAAAAAGGTCTGCCATACGGAAGCACATTCACGGTTAATTATAACACTTCAACAAATTCAACGGTAGTTTCAAGCACAAACAATAAAGTTTCCTTTAATCCACCATTTGGAAACTACTATTTTTCCATTCCTTCAATAAGTTATCAAGGCTGTAACAGCATTCCAAATCCTTCAGCAGGCTATGATTCAACAGGCGTCGGAGAATTTATAATCTTTACATCCAACTGTACAACAACTTTCAGCGAGACAGGCTTACCTTCAGGTCAGCAATGGCAAGTAACCTTTAACGGTACAACCGCTAGCAATTCTACTGGCTCAAAAATATACATAAGAATAAAAAATACGGCAGGCGCACAGGCTTACTATACAGCTACAGCAAAAAGTGACAATCTAGAATGCGTTTCATATGACACTCCTTCAATAGCGCTTGGCAGTAGTTATACCTTCGGTTCATGGAATTGTACAACAACCTTCAACGAGACAGGCTTACCTTCAGGTGCTAAGTGGAATGTTACATATGCCGGCACAACCAACTCATCAACCTCAGATACAATAACTTTCATTGTTTCTCCTGGTTCATTCTCTTACTCCGTGCCTTCACAGTTTGCTTCGGGGAGTGAGTACATTCCTTCTCCCTCCTCAGGTACATTGTCAGCGGGCTTATCCCAGTCAATCGTATTCTCCATAATGACGACCTTTACAGAATCAGGCTTACCAAGTGGAACCAAATGGAATGTAACCTATGATGGAATGGAGAACTCGTCTACAACGGCAGACATCACATTCGCAACGTCTTCCGGCCCATACTCATACTCTTACTCCGTGCCTTCACAGTTTGCTTCGGGGAGTGAGTACATTCCTTCTCCCTCCTCAGGTACATTGTCAGCGGGCTTATCCCAGTCAATCGTATTCTCCATAATGACGACCTTTACAGAATCAGGCTTACCAAGTGGAACCAAATGGAATGTAACCTATGATGGAATGGAGAACTCGTCTACAACGGCAGACATCACATTCGCAACGTCTTCCGGTTCATACTCTTATTCAATTGCTCCAACTTCATTGCCAGTCGGACCAGCACCTAATAACATAATCTCCGGTTTTTCTATTGGCGGAAGTGGAATATTGGGAATCGCCTACAATCAAGCTAATGGAGACGTCTACTTTGCTGATGGCGGTTCTGTCAAGGTTATCAGTTCCTCTTCCAATACAGTAATCTCCACCATCTCAGGCTTCTCAGTTCTAACGGGAATCGCCTACAATCAAGCTAATGGAGACGTCTACGTTATTGACTCTGGCTACCAGGATGTCAAGGTTATCAATTCTTCTTCCAATACAGTAATAACCACTGTCTCTGGAACATTCTCAAACCCCGAGGGAATCGCCTACAATCAAGCTAATGGAGACATCTACGTTGCAAATTTTGGTTCTGGCACTCTTAAGGTTATCAATTCTTCTTCCAATACAGTAATCTCCGCCGATACCGACTCTGGCTTCTCAAACCCCGAGGGAATTGCCTACGATCAAGCTAATGGAGACATCTACGTTACTAATTATGGTTCTGACACTGTCAGTATCATAAATTCCTCCTCTTACGTCTTTATATCCACCCTCGTTACCGGCTCAAACCCCGAGGGAATTGCCTACGATCAAGCTAATGGAGACATCTACGTTACTAATTATGGTTCCAGCACTGTCAGTGTCATAAATTCCTTCTCCAATAAAGTAATCACCAACATCTCCGTCGGCTCAGAACCAATTGCAGTAGCCTACGATCAAGCCAATGGAGATGTCTACGTTGAAAATTATGGTTCTGACACTGTCAATGTCATTAGTTCCTCTTCCAATAAAGTAATCTCCACAATCTCCGTCGGCTCAAATCCATATGCAATTGCCTACGATCAAGCTAATGGAGAAATCTACGTTGGTTATGCAGGTTCCGACTATGTCACTGTCATCAATTCAAAACAAGCTACGCTTGAGCCTGTTCCATTCTCTTCAAGCAGCGTGACAGCTGGTTCCATAGTTCCCATTACATTCTCTCAGCAACATTTAAATCTCACTATCTCAGGCTTCTCAAACCCCGAGGGAATAGCCTACGATCAAGCTAATGGAGACCTCTACGTTGCTAATATTTATGGTTCAAACAATGTCAATGTCATCAGTTCCTCTTCCAATAAAGTAATCTCCACCATCTCCGGCGGCTCAGAGCCAGATGCAGTAGCCTACGATCAAGCCAATGGAGATGTCTACGTTGCTAATGGTGGTTCAAACAATGTCAATGTCATCAGTTCCTCTTCCAATAAAGTAATCTCCACAATCTCCGTCGGCTCAGAGTCAGATGCAGTAGCCTACGATCAAGCTAATGGAGAAATCTACGTTACTACTTATGGCAACAATGTCAATGTCATCAGTTCCTCTTCCAATAAAGTAATCTCCACAATCTCCGTCGGCTCAGCCCCATATGGAGTTG
Organism: Nanobdellota archaeon; assembly: GCA_021798355.1. Lineage (GTDB taxonomy): Archaea > Nanobdellota > Nanobdellia > Parvarchaeales > Parvarchaeaceae > Parvarchaeum. The sequence goes on from JAJZMG010000019.1 coordinate 9,799, forward strand.
CCTACGATCAAGCTAATGGAGACATCTACGTTACTAATTATGGTTCCAGCACTGTCAATGTCATCAGTTCCTCTTCCAATAAAGTAATCTCCACAATCTCCGTCGGCTCAAATCCATATGGAGTTGCCTACGATCAAGCTAATGGAGACATCTACGTTACTAATTATGGTTCCAGCACTGTCAATGTCATCAGTTCCTCTTCCAATAAAGTAATCTCCACAATCTCCGTCGGCTCAGAGCCAGATGCAGTTGCCTACGATCAAGCTAATGGAGACATCTACGTTACTAATTATGGTTCCAGCACTGTCAATGTCATCAGTTCCTCTTCCAATAAAGTAATCTCCACAATCTCCGTCGGCTCAAATCCATATGCAATTGCCTACGATCAAGCTAATGGAGAAATCTACGTTACTAATTATGGTTCCAGCACTGTTAGCGTTCTTACATAATCAATAAAATGAGTTGACTTTTTTTGAAGCAAATTTAATAAATTACCAAAAATGTTTTGTAGAAATTCTTCGATAATAATATAAGTAAGTTGTAGGTATCTTCTTGTTTTATAAACAAAGTCCATTAAAAGGAGCTTGTTGCATAATACCTAAATTAAATCTAAGTAAGATTTTAAATTCATTTGTCTTTATTAGTCTAACGTTTAACTGACCTTGAGCAGCTTGTTGTATGTCAAACATTTAATGAGTATATCTTTCCTCAGGCTATTCCACTTCCTAGAGGAAGCATAGCCTCCAAACAATGCTTTGAACGTAGAATAAAACCTTTCTACAGCTGTTCTTTTACCGTATCCAGACTTAATCTTCCATTTATTCTGATAACAGCTTATCTTGTTTTCATTGAGCACTATTTCGTCGGTGGGAAGGAAATACACCCTTCCTTTCAGTCGTTTGCTTTTTATCCCGAATTGCTCTATCACAGCCTCCCATCTAGCAGAGCTTCCTCTTCAGTTGATGGAGAAGTTCTTCCTTATCCTTATGCCTGTCCTTATCCCATGTTTGTCAAGATAATCGAAGTTCTTCTTGGAATCGTAAGCTCCGTCTGCATAGACAGTATCGCCTCTCCTAGTAGATTCCTTTATCCTAGTAAGGAACTTCCTATTGTCCCCTACTTCATCGGAAGTCAGCTTATAGTCTATCAATTCCTTTGTTTCTGCGTCTGCAAATGTGTGTAATTTGAAGAATCTCTGCCTTATCTTATATTTGGAGGAGCGGTAATCCCATCTGTAATTGGTTGATATCCCACTGCCATCCATCGCCAGGAGCCTTCCTTTTCTTTCTGTCCTCCCTCTTTCCTTTGTTCATCTGTAGAAGCTCTATTGTACTATTACCTATAACCTTCTTCAGTTCATGTATAACGAACTGGAGTTTTCTTTGCACTAAATCTTTAAATTCATTAAATGCTTGTTTATTCATAAATACCTCCTTTTTGTGTTTCCTGATGTAGAATAGGAAGTATTTGTTTGATTTATTATTTATTGCAGGCTGTCTGCAAGTGAATTATGCAACAGCCTCCAAGTACCAAAAGATTTAAATAATAAACGATTCTTTATAGTATATCAAAATTGATAAAATTATAAAAAGGAGGATAAAAATATGGCAGAAACAAAACCACACATGAATTTGATTTTCATAGGGCATGTAGATTCAGGTAAATCTACAACAGTAGGAAGGTTGCTTTACGAAACAGGAAGCTTTAGCGAGCAGGATAAGGCGAAGATACAGAAAGACATTGAGACTTTGGGGAAAGTAGATTTTGAGTTTGCTTATTTTCTGGATACTTCCGGTGAAGAGAGAAAAAAGGGAGTAACAATAGACCTTAGCCATGAAAAGTTCGTTACGGATAAATACGAATTTACAATAATTGATGCGCCAGGGCATGTAGACTTCATTAAGAATATGATTACGGGTGCTTCCGAGGCTGATGCCGCGGTTCTGGTAGTTGACGCTAAAGAGGGAGTAATGCAGCAGACTAGGGAACATGTTTACTTAGCAAGAGTCTTTGGAATAAAGAACCTTATAATCGCAATGAATAAGATGGATCTGTTGAATTACGATGAAGCAAAGTACAAGGAGGTAAAGGATTCTGTAATAAAAGTTGTTAAGGCATCTTATCCAAATGCGGAAAGTCTAAACTATATACCAATCTCTTCAAAGAACGGTGAGAATCTTAAGATAAAGAGTGATAAAATGCAATGGTACACAGGCCCAACATTACTGGAAGCCTTAAATAATCTGCCTCTGCCAGATAGACCTACTCAGTTGCCATTAAGAATCCCGATAGAGGATGTTTACTCTATACAAGGAGTTGGAACCGTTCCAGTTGGTAAAGTAGTCAGCGGTATTATGAAGCCAGGAGACAAGATAATCTTTGAACCATCGCACGTTTCTGCAGAAGTAAAATCAATACAGATGCACTATCAAAACCTTGAGCAGGCTTTACCTGGGGACAATATAGGTTTCAATGTTAGAGGCATTGAAAAGGAGCAGGTAAAAAGAGGAGATATTGTAGGATTAGTATCAGCACCTCCGACTGTTGCTACCGAATTTACTGCGCAAATAATAGTCCTTAACCACCCAACGGCAATATCAGCAGGTTATAGTCCTGTTTTACATGCACATACCGCACAGGTTCCTGTCAAGTTCAAAAAAATACTTAGAAGACTTGATCCAAAGACCGGACAGACTGCGGAGGAGAATCCCGCAACGATAAAGCAAGGAGATGCGGCCATAGTTGTTTTGGAGCCCATTAAGCCTCTTTCTATAGAAAAGGCAGATGTTATACCGCAATTGGCAGGCTTTGCTATAAGGGATATGGGTTTAACGATAGCGGCTGGAAGATGCATAGATCTTGTAGCCAAAACTTAAAAGTTATTTAGTGCTGGTAGAATTTTTACTACCAGTACAGCTATTTTTTAGTTGTTTCCTCCGCGCTAGCTTTTTTCTTCTTTTCGACTTTGCATGCAGGATTTACGCAAAATATGTAAGTTCTCTTGCTTTCTTTTGCATGCCATTCTATCATGTGTATACCGCACTTTGGACAAGATTGCGGGGATATAAAGAAATAGCCAGATTGGGGTAAGGGCATCCCAAAATGGCACTTTGGATAATCGCTGCAACCAACAAAACGCTTATGGCTCTTCTTTGATACCACTAATTTAAGCTTTCCACCGCTTTTTGGGCATGTTCCGAATATATACTGCTGTAAAAGGGCCTTGTGCATAAGTTCCTTTATTTCCTTTCTTTTGCCCTGAAGTTTCTTTAGTACAGACTTAAGCATCTCTCTCGATGAATCAACTACCTCTGTCTTGTTCTTTTGCCCCTCTTCTATCTTTTTCATCTCTTCTTCTATGATTGCGGTAAGCTCCGGCCCAGTTATCTCGCTGGAGACTTTTTTCATGTTATCTATAACGGCGAAAGCTACTTCGCTCGGGATCAAAGTTCTGCTTGCAGAGATATACCTTCTTTCCATGAGTTTTTTAAGTATTTCCGGCCTAGTAGCTTTTGTACCCAATTTTAAGTCCTCCATTATTTTTAGTATTCCTCCTTGAGAATAGTTTCCAGGAGGAACAGTGAAATCCGCATTCTCATCAATCCTTTTTATTTTTAGAGTTTCTCCCTCCTTTATCTCTGGCAGTATGTTTTCTTCATATTTTGAGAAGATATAGACTGCCCTCCAACCTGGAACCAATATTCTGCTACCTTTAGCTGCAAATTCGTTTCCTTTTATGTCCAGCTTTACTGAGATTATCTCCTCTTCAGATTCATCGGAAAGAGTAGCCAAAAATCTTCTGCTTATCAAATCAAAGACTCTTGCTTCCTGTGGATTAAGTTTTTCATTTGGCAATTTTACAGGATGTATGGGAGGGTGGTCCTTGGCCTCCTTTCCTTTCGATGGGTTAAGCGGCTTTTTCATTATATCTGTAACTGCTTTTGAATATGCACTCGAGTTTCTTAGCTCGTTAAGTATTTCGTTTAGGTCCAGGGTTGGAGGGTAAGCTTCGCTGTCCGTTCTAGGGTAAGACACGTAGCCTTTCATGTATAATCCCTGCACTATACGCATGGCATTTGGCACGGAAAAGCCTATAGCGGCGGCGCTTCTTAAAAAAGAAGTGGTGTTAAACGGTTTAGGAGGAGGCATTCTTCTCTTTTTCTTTTCTACGCTGCTTATAACAGTTTTTTTCTCATTTTTTATCTTTCTTAATTTTTCCGCGGTTTTTTCATCAAATACCCTTCCGTCTTTGTACTCGGCTAAAAATTCTGACTCTTTTGTTTGTATTGTAGCTAAAAACCTCCAGTATTTTTCAGGCTTGAACGCCCTTCTTTCAGCGTCTCTGCTTACTATGAGGGCAAGTGTTGGAGTCTGCACTCTTCCGATAGACAGGAAAGAATTGCCAAGCCTTTCGGCAGCGAGAGATATAAATCTTGTAAGAACTGCTCCAAGTATAAGGTCGATTTCACGCCTGGCGTCTGCACTGTCAGACAAGTCTTTATTTGGTTTTTGTAGGTTTTTGAAAGCCTCCGCTAATTCTTTTGTTGTAAGAGATGAAAATACACTCCTATATATCTTTGCCTTTTTATTTTCTTCTTTTACTACATCAATTGCCTCAAACCCTATCGATTCACCTTCAGTATCATAGTCTGTCGCTATTATTACTTTGTCAGCTTTTTTAGCGAATTTTCTTATTACAGCTATGTTATCCTCTGCGGTAGGAGTATAAACCAGTTTTGCGTCTATCATTTTCATTAATGTTTCTTCGTTCCATTTCTTGAAAGTCTCTGGATATCTAACATTTTTTATATGGCCTTTGAGCGGCATAATAACGGTTTCTTCACCGTTTATCTGCGTGTACCAAACCTTTACCGGCCCGAATTCTTCAGTTCTTATTTTTGTCTCTGCAAGGTTTTTAGCAATAGTTTCTGCAGCAGTGCTTTTTTCTGCTATTATCAGTTGCATTTTAGAATAATATATATAGTAGTATATAAGTCTATCTTATAATCGTGCCTTTTATTTCCTTGTTTTCAAGGTATCTTTTTATGTCCTCAATGTCGCTTGTAACTACAACCTCTATGTTGTTCTTTTTGCATATTTTTGCTGCCAAAGGATCAAATATGAAGTTCATTCCAGGTATGCGCTTTCCCTTTGTAAGCGTGTAAAGTTTGTCAAAGTTTATCTCTTTCAATAACTTTACATCTTTGAATTTCCTAGGATCCTTATCATATACTCCTGTTTCTTTTGACATGTTAAATATTACTCTAGAATGTGTTGAAACCGCGGCATATGCTGCACAAGTATCTGTTGTCCATCCTGGAAGATACCCTCCTGTAAGCGTTATCTTTTTGTTAACTTTTATCTTTCTAGGGTCCTTATTAGTATAATCAGTACCGAAAGCTTTGGAGATTACCCACGCATTTATGTGCGTGCACTTTATTCCAACTGTGTGCAGTTCTTTTTCGCTTAGATTAAATTCTTTGGAGAAGTCTATGTATTCCCTTGCTATTGAACCGCCGCCAGTTATAACCAAAAATTTTTCATTTAATTTTTTTAATTCATTGAAAAGCATAGAGGTATCTTTCTTCTTGTCAAATAGAAATGAGCCACCAAGTGATATGACTATGGACATAATATTAAAAAGAAAGCATAGTTTAAATAACTATTTTAATTTTAGTAAAAGTTATTAAATAAGGAGTAACTATTAAATAAATCAAAGCGGAGTAGAGCAGCCAGGAGTGCTCGCTGGGCTCATAACCCAGAGGTCGTGTGGTTCAAATCCCACCTCCGCTATAAGATAACGTAGCAGAAGCATCGAAAAGATAATGGAAAAATTTTACGTAACTACACCGATTTACTATGTTAATGACAGGCCGCACATAGGGCATGCCTATACTACTATAATAGCAGATGTACTTGCAAGATGGCACAGGTTAAACAATGAAAACGTTTTCTTTTTGACCGGCACTGATGAGCATGGTGGAAAAATAGAAAAAGCTGCAGCAGAAAAGCATAAAACGCCGAAGGAGCTTGTTGATGAAAACTCACAGAGATACAAAACCGCATGGGAAAAGCTTAATATATCATATGACAAATTCATAAGAACAACAGATGAATACCACGAATCGGCGGTAAAGGAATTCATAAAAAAGGTATGGGACAAGGGAGATATCTACAAAGGAGAATATGAGGGATTTTACTGCCTGCCTGACGAGAGGTACATAACTGAAACAGAGCTTGTAAACGGCAAATGCCCAGATTGCGGCAGAGATGTTCAAAAAATAAAGGAGGAAGCTTACCTCTTCAGGTTAAGCAAATACAAAGAGCAGATAATTGAACTTATAAAAAACGGCTTGATAATCCCGGAAAAAAACGCAAATGAAATATTAAGCAGGCTTAATGGGGAATTGAGGGATTTAGACATAACAAGAAAGAGCGTTTCATGGGGGGTAAAGTTTCCTTTTGATGAAAGCCATTCGGTTTATGTTTGGTTTGACGCTTTGCTTAATTACTTAAGCGCTTTAAACTGGCCGGACGGCAGAGAATTCGGGGAATTCTGGCCAGCAGACATTCATCTTGTAGGCAAGGAAATAGTGTGGTTCCATTCAGTAATCTGGCCTGCCATGCTTCTATCTGCAGGTTTACCTCTTCCAAAGAACGTAATGGCACACGGGTGGTGGACAGTTGAAGGCAGAAAAATGAGCAAGTCCCTCGGCAATGTCGTAGATCCAGTAGAGATGGCTGACAAATATTCGGCCGATGCATTCAGATACTTTTTATTGAGAGAGAAACCGACATGGGAAGATGGAAACTTTTCAGAATCAGCATTAAAGGAAAGAATAAACGGAGAGCTTATGGCCAACCTGAGCAATTTAGTCGCTAGGGTTTTGACAATTGCGGAAAGGTTTGAGGGTAAAATAGAAGGTAATGCCGAGATAGAAGAGTTTATAAAAAAGCAGGAAATAATAGAAAACTTCGAGAAAAAGGACCTTTATTCCGCCTTAAATCTGATATTTGAAGGAATAAGACAGATAAACAAATATGTGAATGATAAGGAGCCTTGGAGATTACAGGGAAAAGACTTAGCTAACGTACTTTACAATTCTTTGGAAGCAATAAGGATATCTTCAGTCTTTTTGAAACCCTTTATGCCTTCAACTGCAGAAAAGATAGAAAAGAAACTTGGGATAAAAGCGCAGTCATTATCCGATGCAGTTTTCAGGGAATTTACCACGAAAGTAGAAAGGGGAGAAAATCTCTTTAATAAAGTAATTTAAGAAAAGGAAGACTCTGGAAAACCCTGCTTGATAAGTATATCCTTTACTTTGTCTACATGCTCCCCTTGCAATTCTATCATACCGTCTTTAAAAGTTCCACCGCAAGCTATTTTTGTTTTAAGTGTCTTTGTTAGATCTTTAATATTTACGGCCTTTGGGTCCAAGCCATTTATTATAGTAACCATCTTTTTGAAAGAAACCTTTTTGGTGTAAATCTTTATTTTCTGGGTTTCCTGCGAAATGGTCCCGCAGATACAAAGGTCCTTTGGAAGACCGCAAACTGGACAAACTTCTGTCATTTTTATGTTTTTATTCAACCCCTTATAAAATTTATAGTCTATATATGATTAAATACCTATATAAATCTTTCTCAATGGAAATTAACCGACATTATAAGAAAGCCAATATAAATTTTATTTATGCAATGAGGATTTAAGACGAATAACCTCTATAACCATAATTGTAGGATTCAAACTTTATAAATAACAAGAAAAGCATCTATAAAATATGAAATTTCAAGAAATTCGAGAAAAACTGAATTTACCAGAATGGGCGGAGATAACCTCTAGCCAGTTCTCTGATATCTCATTCAGCTGTATCCGATATGCAAAGAGCAAAGACAAAGATCCAGCATCCTTTGCAGACGAAACCGCAAAGAAAATAAAATCAAAGTACATAAAGAAAGCAGTGGCATTAAATGGTTACATAAATATAGATTTGAATTTCGATGAACTTGAAAATAATGAAAAAATACTTAGTAAAATAGAAATACAAAGCGTTAAAAACTCATTTTCTGGTAAAACTGTGAGGCTTGAGCACACTTCTGTAAATCCCAATAAAGCTCTGCACATAGGTCACATGAGAAATTCATACATAGGAGAGTTTATGCGGCAGGCCCTGCTTTACAGCTCTGCGGATGTCATAACCTCTAATTTCATTGAGGACACAGGTGCGCAGGTAGCAGATATAATCGTTGGTTTCAAGTATCTTAACAAGAAAATGGAAACCACAGAAAAATTTGATCTTTACTGTTCAAAGATATACAAAGAGGTTAATGAAGACTACGAGAAAGAAAAATCCCTGCTTGAAAAAAGAAAGGAAGTACTTCTAAAGATAGAGGAAGGGGATAAGGATACGTTGGAATTTCTGGATTCAATAGTAAACAAGGTTTTGCTTGCCCAGCTTTCTACTTTGATCGGAGAAAAGATAAAGTATAATCTCCTGGACCTTGAGCGTTACATATTGGAAGAGGGTATAGTAAAGGCGGCTTTAAATAAACTTATGGCAGAAGGAATAGCAATGGTTTCGGAAAGCGAGAAAAACAAAGGATGTATAGTCAGCAACTTAGACGGGGTTGAAGTAACGCTTACAAGATCCGATGGAACATCTTTGTACATAGCAAAGGATATCGCGTATGCAATGATAAAACACAGTATATTGGATGAAAAGATAAAATACAAGAAATTTTCATCTAATGCAGACGGAACAGACATATTACTTTCAAGCAATGACGGAGAAGAAATTGGTTCGAAAAAGATAGATATTTCATTTACATTAACAGATTCAGCTCAAAATGCGGAGCAGCATGCAGTAAAATCAATAATAGAACGATTCTCCGGTAAAGATTCCTATAACCATTACAGCTATGAGCCGGTTGCAATCTCAAAGGATACCGCCTCCTACCTAGGTATAGAAACCGATGAAAAATTTATGAGGATGAGCGGAAGAAAGGGAATTACAGTAGAATTTGATAATTTAGCCGAAAAGATAAAGCTCAAGGTTATAGAGCAGGCTGAGAAAAATGGAAGAGAAATGGACAAGATTTCTGCTAGAAAGATAGCATCAAATGTAATTAGGTACTATATATTAAGGTCTTCTCCATCGAAGATGGTAATATTTGACATAAATGACGCAACCTCGTTAAAAGGGGACAGCGCTGTGTACATAAACTACAGTTATTCAAGGGCATTGAGCATATTACACAAGGCAAGCAAAAGTAGCCTTAAAGGCATTTCATTCGATGAGAATGAAACGAAGTTTATAAAAGATATTATATTTTGGGACGAGGTACTTGATAACGCAGTGTTAAACCTTAAACCAAACTTACTTTGTGAGTATCTACATAAGATTTCAGATGCATTTAACGTATTTTATGAAAAGAACAGGATAATAGATAACCCCCGAGAGAATAGCAGGCTTTTGATCGTCAATGCATTTAAAAACATCGTAGACGCTCTTTCAAAGTTTTTAGGAATGGAGTTAGTAGAAAAAATTTAATACTTGTTTCTTTATAAACTACTAGGAAATGTAAACATATATTTATTCTTATGGATATAGTATTGATGGTGTTAAAGTATTATGGATGAAAATCAACTCAACATTCTTTTTTCAAATGGCATACTTGTAGACTCATCCATAAAAGATGTTAATATATCAGATATTGATGGACTTATAAACTCCCTCAAGGAAAACAATGTAGGCTTTCTCGATATAAACACCTTCCATAAATTATATGACGGTGAAACAAGCACAGATTCAAGCGTGGAGATTATAAAAAATTATGAGGGGGAAATCTCAGAAGCAAAACCTGCAAATTGGGTAAACTACTTTAATGACAGATTTAACCGGTTAAAGATGATTTTAATGAGCAAAGATAGGTCTGGCTTGCTTTCTCTCGCAAATATAAAAAATATGCCGCAGAGTTCCGATGTCAAATCAATAGTAATGGTTTCGTCTGTTTCTATCAGCCCAGTTAAAAAATATACTGTAATGGATATAGAGGACAATACCGGAAGTTATAAGGCCATAATAACAAATTCAAATCAGGAGATATTAGAGGATCAGGTTGTAATTATAAACGGAAGAAAATACAACGATGCTATTTTTGTTAAAGATATAACTTTTCCGGATATACAAATGAAGGAAAAAGTGAAGCAAGAAATCGATGATGCATTTATTCTTTTTTTATCCGATATACATGTCGGTTCTAAGCTTTTTGTGGAGGACGCATTTGAAAAATTTGTAAAGTGGATAAACGGCGGAATACCAGAGTATTCAAACATAGCTAAGCTGGTTAAGTTTATCGTATTAAACGGAGATTTAATAGACGGCATAGGCGTATACCCTGACCAAGAAAAGGAACTTGCAATAACTGATTTAAAGGGGCAATATGACAAGTTGTACAAGTTTCTTGATAGAATACCAAAAAATATAAAAATTATTTTGTCACAGGGCAATCATGATGCTACCCATATTGCAGAGCCGCAGCCAAAGCTTGACAAAACATTTGCGGAAAATTTATATAAGTTAAAAAATGCAGTTTTCCTCTCGAATCCTTATCAAGTAAATCTAATCGTCGGTAAGTCAAAGATAAACCTGCTTTCATACCATGGTTTTAGTATTACTTACTATGCAAACAAAATACCTAAATATACTAAGATGGATGCAGAGGATATAGAAAACATAATGAAAATACAACTAAAGTCAAGACATCTGGCCCCATCGCATGGTTCTACACAGTTGATGCCTTTACCTAGAGACTATCTGGTAATAGAGGAAACTCCTGATATATATGCCACCGGTCACATACATAAAACGCTTGCTTCAATCTACAAAGGGACTGTACTTATAAATTCATCATGCTGGCAGTATCAAACTTCTTACCAGAAAAAATATGGCATGAATCCGGACGTAGCAAAAATTCCTGTTGTAAATATGCGTGATAAGAGCTTTCAGATACTTGATTTTCTTGGCGATAAAGTACAAATATATAAAAAGGGTTTAAAGGAGGGGTAAAATGGAAGGAAAAGTGTTTGTAATAGAAGGTATAGACGGAGCAGGCAAGGCTACACAGACTAAAATTCTGAAAAAAAAGCTTGAAGACAATGGGAAAAACGTTTCGGTTTATTCTTATCCAGATTATTCTTCGGTATATGGGGAAAGAATAAAATCCTTTCTTTACAAAAAAATAGACATTAAAGTGGACGAGCTATTTATGTTATACCTGGCAGACATGGTAAAGGATAAAACTAGAATAATAGATGATGTAAAAAAAGGTTATTATATACTAATAGACCGGTTTTTCTTTTCTACAATCGCTTATCAATCCGCAGGCGGCTTTCCTTATGATACTGGAAAAGAGTTCGTAAAACTTTTAGGGATGCCTCCGATTGACACGGTGTTTTATATAAATGTACCAGTTGATATTTCTATGCAGAGAAAGGAAAAGCAGAAGGGGAAGATGGATGTAGACAAATTCGAGAGTAATAAATTGTTTCTTTCAAGGGTTTCAACATTCTATGATAAACTGAAAAGCGAGAATTTCTATGCTAAAAAATGGGTAGAAATCGACGGAAGTAAACCTATAGAAGAGATATCTTATTTAATAAACCAAAATATTAATTGATATGAAAGGGAAATTTATAACCATAGAAGGAATAGACAATGCAGGCAAAGGGACACAGTCAGTTTTATTGGCAGAGCATTTGAGGTCAAATGGATTTAAAGTGCTTTTAACAAAAGAACCAACTAACGGTATACTTGGCGGCATATCCAAGGCGGCTTTAAATAAAGAGTTGAGTCTATCTAACAGGGCGTTGCAGTTGCTCTTCTGCGCGGACAGAGCGCATCACCTAGAAACTGAAATTGAGCCAGCAATGAAGGATGGCTTTATAGTAATCTGCGACAGATATTTCTTCTCTACTTTAGCGTATGGATTTGCTTCCAATATAAATTACAAATGGCTTCGTTCTGTGAACATAAGTTTTAGAAAGCCAGACCTTGGTATATACCTAGACTTGGACCCCAAAACTTCTTTGTCAAGATCCAAAAAACAAGTTGACGGATTGCAACTTTTTGATAATGTTGAAAATATTTCTAAAGTTAGGCAAGCTTATCTTTCAATAGCGAAGGAGTTCCACCTTAAAAAAATCGATGCTAAAGGAAACGTTAATGAAGTTAGTCAAAGAATAAATAAGATTATTGATAAGTTCTTTAATATCAAAGTATAATTATTATTATGCAAATTGGATCAAAAAGTCAGTCTTCCCTCGAGTATCTATTGGTAATGGGGATAGCCATATTCATACTCGCAGCGGCGATATCATACGCCATATACTACCAGGTGGGATACAACTCTGCTGGCACATCACAGGATCTGCAGCTTGCAGCCACTAGTATAGCAAATGCTGTAAATTCGTTGTCTGGTGAGGGGATAGGCTCTTCGCAGCAGTTCAGTTTTTCTTCCCCCGGTCTAAATCTCGCATCTTCAATCTGTAATACATCCATCTCTTTGTCATTTGGGGGAGAAGAAGCATCCCAGTCTTTGTCTTTAGATACAATCGGCGAGCTCCCTATAAGCTCAGGTACTTACGTTGGAAAAGTTACTCTGGTAAAAGAAAATGGAAAAACACAGGCACAGTTAATGATGGATCTTCCAATATCGTATATATCAACATCCTACATTTTTAACCCCTCCAGCGTTTTCTACAACGTTTCATTTTTAGATATGAGTGGAAATTTAGTAGGAGATGTAAATTTTACTCTTATAATATACAACCATAACAAGGTAATAGCCGAGCAAAATGAATCTACTTTAACCGGTTCTTATTCAGGCAGCATAACCCCTAATAACGGCGGCCAGTTTTTACCAGGGTCTACGGCAGAGATATATGTCAGCTATCTGAATATAATAAGTCCTTCATGCTTTCTCCCTCAGCAATTGCTTATTGTTCCCAACAACGTTTTAAATTTTGTACCATTGGCTATAAAAAATAGCCAATCTACTGCAACTCCTTCTCCGTTTCAACAGGAAGTAGTTGTTGACTCAGCGAATTACCAACAGTACGAAGCGTCAAACCTGCATAATGTAGAATTTTTCTATCCAAATGGAACGGTTATAGACTCTTGGCTTGAATCTGGTAATTCTAACACCGCAACTAACTCAGTTTATTGGCTTAAGTTAAGTGGTATACCTGCTTCCTCTACTGTAACAATTTACATGGGTTTTGCTTCAAAATCCGCAAATTTGTTTAACAATACCAATGACGGAGAATCCCCTACGCTTTCAAGTAGTTATGCAGAATATGACGACGGTGCTAATGTATTCAACAAGTATTGGAACTTTGCTGGCACGACTCTTCCAAATGGGTGGTATTCAACGGACTCTGTTAGCGCGGTAGTATCCAACGGACTCACAGTTCCATCCGGTCCAAGCTCAAACGCATTCTATAATTTAACCTCTCCTCTGTCAGGGATTCTGGAGGTGTACGATAATGAATCTTCTGGCCAGACTGCAGGATACAGTCAAGTTGGTATAGAAAATTTCTCTTTAGGGACAGGAGTGACATGGATAGAAACAAACAGCCAGCCGACTATTATTGGTCCCGCTTACTTGACACCTACGTGGGTATTCAACATGCTGACGCCTTCTGAGCCTACAAACACTTATGCAGTAACAGGCGTATATTACAAAAACCCCTATGCTATATGGTATTACAACGGCAAAGCCGTGCAGACCTACGACTATGGGACCAGCGATATATTCCAATATATACAAATTTATAATGGTGGTAGCTCGAGTGGTGGTAACCAGATATCAGTAAAGTGGATCCGTATACGTGCCTATCCTCCAAATGGAGTAATGCCTTCAGTAACGTTTGGTATTGTTCAGCCACAGATAGTTGCATTTATTAATGGAGTTAGAGATGGTAATAACGGTATAGCGTACGGGAGCATAACAAATATAACTGCTTTTGGTATACAAGCAAGTCATATAGGATTGATGATAAATGGTTCTATAGTGGTCCCATTAGGCTCTGCAAGCCTTTCTTATCAAAAACCCTTATCTGCAGGTTTGTATAATATAACCGTTTTTTCTAATCAATCAAACCTTGCAAATCAAACCTATTGGGAGGCTGTAGCAAACGTACCTAAAAATGTGAAGGAGTTTGTACCTGTTTCTATAACTAATTTAGAATCATCTGCAACCTCAAATATATTTCAGGATAATCTATCAATAGACTCCTTTGCTTATAGTAGCTTTGAAAATCAGAGCCTCAGCAATGTTGAATTCTTCTCACCAAGTGGAAATGCTATACCTTCATGGCTCGAATCAGGCGATTTGGCATATTTTGATGGCACAAACAGCTATGCAAATCTTCCGGAGAATTATCCTTTTAGTGCGGGCAGCACCTTTACTATAAGCGTTTGGTTTAAAACCACCAGTGATGGCGTTGTACTATGGAATGGTAATTCGGAGCAAGTCTCATCTGCAAATTGTTACAGCCCAATTATCTATGTAAATACAACGGGCTATTTGGCAGGGGGCGATTCCACAGGCTCTCAGCCATTTAATACAAATCATTTTGTGGCCAATGGAAAGTGGAATTTCGTCACAATAGTACAAACTCCTTCGCAGCAAATTCTGTACTTAAATGGAACGGAGATAGCAACCCACTCCGGTACGCCACAATCCTGCTCATCAACTTATTGGACTATAGGTGAAGGTTATACCCCCTCGTGGTTAGGTACAAATGGTGGAAACTTCTATTTCAGCGGATACATAACAAATGCTCAGTTTTATAATCAAGTATTTTCACCATCAAAAGTAGCTTTGCTTTATGATGAAGGCATCGCCGGCTCACCTTTAAATAGCTCTGGATTAATAGCATGGTACCTTCTGGCAGGGAATGGAAATCAGCAGAATGGCCATAATGTTTTGTCAGTAAATAATATTCAGTTCAATGGGGTTTCAGCAGCAAGTACTTCAACTAATTATTGGCTGAAGCTTGGCAGTATCCAACCAAGGGGATCTTACATTGCATTCATGGGCTTTGCATTGCCAAACATAACATTGTTTAACAACACCAATGATGGGGAGGCACCACA
>JAJZMG010000019.1:25062-43931 GCA_021798355.1 Nanobdellota archaeon
CCTCCAAACGGCGTTATGCCCGTTGAAAATATTGGTCCGTTAAACGGGCAGGTAAGTTAATCTATAAATTCTTGAAGTTTTTAATATAAATATGGCAAGCAGGATTAAAACCGTAGTAACAGTTGGTCCGGCCTGCGACAGTTATGAGATGCTTAAAAAGATGATTCTCAAAGGAGCTGATATATTCAGGTTCAATCTTTCTCATGGCGATAAGAAATATTTTAGAAAAGCAGTTGCAAACGTTAGGAAAGCAGAGGAAGAAACGAAAAGAAACGTTCTCATGTTCTTTGATCTTCCCGGACCAAAATTGAGAACAGGAAAAGTCCATAGTAATAGATTAGAAATAAAGGAAGGAACTGAATATACTTTTGGTAAGAATGGACAAATACAGGTCTCAGAGGAAATAATAAGGATGATAACCTTGAAAAGCAAGCTTCTTTTGTCAGACGGGAAAATAGAATTTAAACCTATGAGAAAGGAAATGGGTCTTTTGGTTGCAAAGGCTTTAAATAGTGGCGTTTTACTAAATGAGCAGAGCATAAATTTTAAGGGAATTTCCTACCCTGGAAGATACCCAACAAAAAAGGATGAAGAAGGTATAAAGTTTGGTTTAAGTTTAGGGATAAACACATTTGCATTATCTTTTATATCCAGCGCAAAGGATATAGAGAATGCCAGAAGGATAGCAGGAGAAAAAAGCGTGCTGATAGCAAAGATAGAAAGAATAGAGGCTGTAAAGCATTTTGATGAAATAGTAAAGGCCGCAGATGTTATTATGATTGCAAGGGGAGATCTTGGCTTAAACATAGACCTTGCAGATCTGCCCGAAGTTCAAAAGAGGCTGTTGTCATTATGCAATGAAAACAGCAAACCAGTTATAACTGCTACACAGATGCTTGAGTCTATGACAAATAATGTAATGCCAACTAGAGCTGAGGCAGATGATGTTTTCACTGCAATAGATGAAGGCACAGATGCGGTTATGCTTTCGGAGGAAACGGCTATAGGCATTTATCCTTTAAAGGCATTGGCAATGCTAAAAAGAATAATAGAGAAATATCATTATTCTGGTGCTGTAAAAAGATATAAAATATTAGATATACATGATGCCCTATTAAATTCCGCAATAGACCTGGTAATCAGCACTAAAATAGACAAGATAATAACATTTACTCCTTCGGGCAGGAGCGCATTTAGGCTTTCAAGGCACCATCTTCAATTAGACATATCCGCTATTACTACCAACAGAATAACATTTTCCAAGCTCTTCTTTAGCAAGAATGTTAAAGGGATACTTGTAAAAAGCCTTGAAAAGGCTGAAAAAGATCTTTTCAAGATAGCTAAAGAACACGGTATAAAAAAAGCCATAGTCATTTCAGGTTTGTCATTGAGCGAGAACTCAACCGAGAACATAAGGATAATAAACTTTTAAATGCCGGTGTTTTTAAACAAAAAAGCTAATATACAGTGGAATTGAAAGAATTTATAGGTTAAATTAAATATAATCAGAAATGTTAACCTATTTAAACGTAAAAAATCTATATCAGTAAATAAAACAATTGCAATTAAAATATGGGACATCAGATAACGAAGAAGAGTACTCCTAGACGAGGAAGTTTGCAGTATTACCCTATAAAGAAAAGCAAACGGCCTTATAATACAGTAAATAATTTCAAAGACCTAGAAAAAGGAGAAATTGGGGGATTTGCAGGGTACAAAGCAGGCATGCTGCAACTAGTTTACATTGATTCTGATAAAAACTCTCCAACATTTAAAATGGAAGTTATGACGAATGCTACTATAATAGAATGCCCTCCTTTGTTAGTATGTGCAGTAAGATTTTACAACAACGGCATAACTGTAGGCGAAAGCTGGGGCAGCAATCTTAATAAATATGTCCAGCGAAAAGTAAAATTCAAGGAAAATAACAAATCAGCAGATGAGTTCAAAGGAAAGGCAGATGACATACGTCTTTTAGTATCCACTCAACCTTGGGAAATAGGAGTGAAGAAAAAACCCGAGATGTTTGAATTAGCACTTGGTGGTAATTTTGATGATAAATTAGAGACCGCAAAGAGCTTTCTTAGCAAGTCAATAGATGTTTCGTCAGTCATAAAGGATGGTAATTTTGTTGATGTCGGTGCAATAACAAAAGGAAAGGGGTTTCAAGGTTCAGTAAAGCGTTATGGAGTCAAGATTTATCCGGTACACGCAAGTAAGTCGAGAAGGAAAGCCGGTAACTTAGGTGCAGAGTCAATGGCAAAGGTCCAGTATACAATACCACAGCATGGTAGACTGGGGTTCAATTCAAGGGTAGAATACAACAAGTTCGTTTTTAAGGTAGTAAAGGACCCGCAAGAGGTTAATATACCGAGCGGATACAAACGCTATGGAAATTTAAAAGGCAGCGCAATAGTGCTTAAGGGTTCTGTACCTGGGAGCGCAAGCAGACTAATCATAATGAGAAAAGCAATAAGGCCTACAAAAAAGGCAGAGCCTGTAAAAATAACATTGTTAAAGTGATATGGTAAAAATATTTTCGGTTGATGGTAAAGAAAGCGGTGACATTAATCTCCCGGAGGTATTCAATACTAAATTTAACTACGTGACATTTAAAAAGGCGTATCTAGCAGAGGAATCAGAAAAATTCCAGCTTAAATACACGGATCCAATGGCCGGTAAAAGAAAAGTCGCAGAACTTACAAAAAGAAGAAGATCTTTTAAGACAAGCTACGGTAGAGGTTTGGATAGGACTCCTAGAAAAACTCTTTCCAGAGTGGGTACAAATTTTAGTTATATGGGAGCGGTTGCCCCGAATACCGTAGGCGGAAGGCAGGCTCATCCTCCAAAGGCCGAAAGAAAACTAGTAAAGGAAATAAACAAGAAAGAAAGAAAGTTGGCAATAAAGATGGGAATCGCGGCTTCTGCCGATATAAAACAGGTTTCTGAGTTTCATGCTATAAACGGAATAAAGGGGCTTCCAATCGTTGTAGACGACTCGGCGATTGCGGTAAAAAAGACAAAAGATGCTATAAAATTGTTTTCGTCATTGGGTTTGGATCCAGAGCTTAAAAGAATTATGCATAAAAGCATAAGAAGTGGAAAAGGAAAACTAAGAGGGAGAAAATATAAGAAAAAATTAGCAATGGTTTTAGTTGTTAAAGACGGTGAAAATCCTCCTGCTGCTTTTTCTAATATCAATATAAAAGTAACGAATCCTTCTTCTTTATCAATGAGCGATGTTTCTCAGGCAGGCAGGCCAGGTAGGCTAATGATATGGACAAAAGGAGCGATTGAGAATCTCAGGTAATCATGGAAGAAAATCTAAAGTATATAATAAGTGTTTTGAGCGGAGAAAAATCTACGAGATTGATGCAGATGGAGAATAAACTCTCGTTCATAGTATCAAAAGATTCAAATAAGATATTAATAAAAAGGGAAGTTGAATCTTTAGTTAAGGCGAAAGTAGAAACCATAAACATAATAAATAGGATGGATTCAAGAAAAGTAGCAATAGTAAAGCTTAAACCAGAGTTTCAGGCCATGGACATTGCTACTCAGTTAGGTTTAATCTGAGTTGCTTTGCTGTTTGAAAATGTTTTTAAATTTAAATATTCTAAAATAGCTAATGTTAATAGGATTTAAACTAGTTGTAGTTGGAAAAGGTTTAGAAGGAAATGTGATAGACGAAACAAAAAACACTTTGATGCTTGAAACTAACAAAGGCACAAAAAGAGTTATAAAGGATGGAAACAGATTTATATTACATATGAATAAAAAAGAGATAAAAGTGGACGGAAATGATATAATTATGAGGTCATGGGAATATGCTTTATGAAGATTTGAAAAAACCTGAGAATAGCTGCAATGATATTCATTGCCCTTATCATGGGAAGCTAAGAGTCCATGGTAGAAGGTTTGAAGGCGTTGTAACTTCTGCAAAGGCAGATAAGACTGTAGCGGTGAGTTGGACGGTTTTCAGAAGACTCGAAAAATATGATAGATATGTTAAAATAAGAAGCAGGGTACTTGCACACAATCCTGAGTGCATATCTGCTAAATTAAATGATAAAGTCGTTATATACGAGACAAGCCCTATAAGCAGGTGGAAAAAATTCGTTGTTGTGAGGAAATTAGAGTAATATGGGAACAGGAAGAAAGGGAGCTGGTTTAAAGGCCATAAGAGCAAAGATTGCAAAATCTATAAATGTTGGTAGCTGGATAATGGTTGCCGATAATTCAGGAGCCAAAATAGTAAAGGTCGTTAACATAAGAAATTATCACGGGGTTAAGGACAGGCAGCCTAAATGTGGAGTTGGAGACACCATATTTGTTGTAGTAAAGAAAGGTTCTCCAGATACTGTTCATAAGAAATTTCCAGCAGTTGTTGTAAGACAGAGAAAAGAATACAGAAGACATGATGGTACTAGGGTTTCATTTGAGGATAATGCGTGTGCAATAGTAAAGGACATAGATAAATACGAGCCACAGGGTACGATTATAAGAGGGCCAATAGCAAGGGAAATATCGATACGCTTCCCAAATATAACGAAAATAGCATCGAAGATTGTATGAAAAATAATTTTAGCAAGAGTTGGGTTTCGAGCACATCTCCGAAAAAGCAGCGGAAATACAGGATAAATGCTCCACTGCACATAAAAAGAAAAATGCTTTCAAGCCATCTATCAAAGGAGCTTAGAGCAAAATATAAGACTAGGAACCTGTTGTTAAGAAAAGGAGATACTGTAATAATCACAAGAGGAAAATTTAAGGGAAAGGAAGGGAAAATAGACAAAGTTTATACGAAGCAATTGAAAGTAAGTGTTGACTCGGCGAAAAACACAACAAAAAAAGGAAATAAAGTTCCTTTTAAAATTAGGCCATCGGCTTTAATAATAACAGATCTTAATCTGTCCGATGGGAGGAGGTTAGAAAAGATAGAATCTTATGGCAAGACACGGTGAATCAAAACATTTTAAGAGAAGTACAGTCACTAATTCTTTAGTTATACCTAGGAAAAAATATAAATACTATATTAAGCCTTTACCCGGAAAACACAGCGATAAGCAGGGAGTTTCATTACTAGGCTTTTTAAGGGATGTAATAAGCATTGCTGGAAACGCAAGGGAAGCAAGGTATCTTATTAAATCAGGTTTGGTCTCAGTAGATGGGAAAACTATAAAAGAAGAAAAATGTGTAGTAGGGTTTTCTGATGTGGTAAAAGTTAAGGACGATTATTTTATAGTTTGGTTAAGCGAAAAGGGGAAGATAATAGCTATAAAACAAGATGGAAAAATAGATAGTAAAAATGTAAAGATAATGTCAAAACACAAGGGTAAAAATTCAAAGGATATACTTTTTACAAGTGATGCTAGAAACGTAGTATCAGAAAAAGCAGACATTCAGATAAACGACACTGCAATATTAGACCTTGTAAGTGGGAAGATAAAGGACAAAATCTCCTTTGAGCAGGGTAAAGATGTCATAGTCTTTAACGGTAAAAATGCTGGAAAGAAAGGAAAGATCAAGGAAATTGACGGGTATTCTGTTATTCTCTCTGGAAAAGATGGAGAGTTTGTTTCTTCGGTTAAATCTTGTATGGCTTTATAATATGGAAAATAAGATGAGAGAAATTTTTGTTGAAAAGGTAACGTTAAATGTTGGAGTAGGTGAGCCTGGAGAAAGATTAGAAAAGATAAAAAGCCTGTTAGAGCAGATTTCAGGTTCGAAGGTAGTCAAAACAGAAACTAAAAAAAGGATACCCGAATGGGGGCTTAGGCCAGGCCTTGAAATAGGAGTAAAAACCACTTTAAGGAAAACAGAGGCAGATGAGATTTTGAAAAGGATGTTTACCGCAATGGAGAGTACGATAAAAGAATCAAATTTCGATAGAAAAGGCAACCTCTCTTTTGGAATAAAAGAATACATACATATACCTGGAGCTAAATATGATTATACTATAGGGATAGTTGGCCTTTCAGTTAATGTTACTCTGTCAAGAAAAGGTTTTGGCATAACCAAGAAAAGAAACAAGTCAAAAATTGGTAGGTCGCATCTTATTAAAAAAGAAGAAGCAGTTGAATTCATAAAGAATAAATACAATGTAAAGGTTATTTAAAGAATCATGGAAACTCAGTTTGAAAAAATATTGAAGGTGCATGCATCTAACCCTGCAAAGAGAGCGAGATTTATGAAGTTTAACAAGCATAAGATGCAACCGCATGACAGGAGAGCACACCTGTGTATAAGATGCAATAGAGCTGACGGTCATATAAAGATACATGGCCTTAATTACTGTCGTCAGTGCTTTAGAGAGGTTGCTCCGGACCTTGGTTTCAAAAAATACGGAACGGAGGCATGATTATGGTAGACTCTCTTTCCACGGTATTTAATACTATAAAAGTTGCAAGAAAAGTCGGCAAAAAATCATGCGTAGTGAGTCCGAGCAGCAAGCTTTTAATCAGCATTTTGGAAATAATAAAGAAGGGCGGGTATATCGATAATTATGAGATAATAAACGACGTAAGAGGCGGGTTCGTGAAAATAGATATTAATGAACATTTAAATGAATGCAAAGCGATAAGGCCTAGAATACCGATAAAAGTAGGAGATATTGTAAAGTACGAAAAAAGATATTTGCCAGCTCTGGGATTCGGATTAATACTTCTATCTACAAATAAAGGAGTGATAACGAATGAAGATGCGAAACAGCTTATGATCGGAGGGAACCTTTTAGCTTATGTCTACTAAATTTAAAGTTAACCTTGCAGGCGCCAATGTTGAGCTTAATGGTAACAAGATAATTGTTAAAGGAAAACAAGGAGAACTAAGTGCGGACATAGTTTATCCCTTCCTTAAAGTTGAAAAGAAGGAAGATGTTCTTTTTATAGAAGTTGAAAAGGACAACAAATTCCAGAAGTCAATCGCAGGAACCTTGGCAGCTAACGTGAGAAACATGATAAAAGGCGTAAATGAAAAGTACACTGCTGAGCTTGAGCTTGTTTATATGCACTTTCCAGCATCTTTGAAGTTAAATGGAAACAGGATATTAGTTGAAAATTTCGTTGGGGAAAGAAAACCTAGGGAGATAAAAGTACCCGAAGATTTAAAAGCAGAAGTAAAGGGTAATAAGATAACTATTTCTGGAATAGACAAATATAAAGTAGGGCAGTTGGCCGGTACAATAGAATCTAAAATACAGATCAAAAATAAAGATAGGAGGGTCTTCAAGGACGGAATATTTATAACTAAAAAACCTTGATCATGGAATTCACTAAACACGATGCTGGAAAACTCAAAAGAGTAGGAAATTCCTGGAGAAAACCGACAGGCAAAAAGAACAAGACAAAAGTGGGTAAGAAAGGGCATAAGAAGATGCCTTCAAAGGGATTCATATCCCCTGCTTCAAAGCGAGGCAGAATCGCAGGTAAGATACCGGCAAGAGTATTTAATTTAATGGACCTTGAAAAATTGAATGAAGAAAACATAGCAATAATTGGTAAAACCGTTGGCGCATTAAAGCGAAAATTAATATATGAGAAATGCAAGGAAAAGAAGATAATGGTGATAAATTATGCAGGGAAAACTGAAAACGCAAAGAAGGATAGCAAGTAATGTTTTAGATGTTGGTGAAGGCAGGATTTGGCTGGATCCGTTAAAGTTTAAGGATATTAAGGAAGCTATAACAAGGGCAGATATAGAAAGCCTTATTTCAAAAGGGGTGATAAAGAAAAAAGAACTTAAAGGTCAGTCTAGATCAAGAGCAAGAGTCCTTCATGAAAAGAAAAAAAGGGGGCATAGAAAGGGAATAGGGAGTAGGAGAGGAGAAAAATCAGCAAGGATGGCTTTTGAATGGATAGACAAAGTTAGAGCTCTAAGGAAAGAACTTTTTAAACAGAGAAAACAAGGGAAGATCGACAAGAAAGAGTTCAGGCAGCTTTACAGAAAGATAAAGGGCAACTCATTTCACAGCGTTAATCACATGAGGAATTACATAGAAGGGATGAAGAGGACAGGACAATGAAAAACAGGACAAGGACCAATTATAGGAAAAGGCTCGATTTGCTGAAATCAGGTATACCACGGGTAGTGGTAAGAAAGACGGATAAATCAGTAATAGCGCACATAGTTGAATACAATGAAGCAGGAGATAAAACCATAGCTATGGTAAGAGGAAATGATTTGAAGAAGTTCGGATGGAATTTCAGCAGTAAGAACTCATCAGCTTCCTATCTTTTAGGCTATTTACTTGGCAAGAAATCAAATGTGAAGGAAGTTATACTAGACAAAGGAAATAGAACTTTAAAAGAAAACAGTTTTATATACTATGTGATGAAAGGCCTGCATGATTTTGGCGTTGACGTTCACTCCGATGATATAAAAGTAGATGAAAAGCGTTTATACGGGGAACATATAGCAAGTTACTATGAAAATAGGAACGGGAATCAATTTTCTGCTGTTGGAGAAAAAATAAAAAATATAAGAGAAGAGTTTAATAAAACACTGGAGAATATAAAGAATGGAAAATGATGAAGCTGTAAAGGAAGCAGTTGCAGATAACGTGAGGGAAGCTAAAAACCAAGGTTACGCTGAAAGAAATTACGAATTTAAAACGGAGCTTGGGAAATTAGTACATAACGGGGAAATAAAAGATATAGATGAAATTCTTCAAAAACACCTTAAGATACTTGAACCGCAGATAGTTGATTTTCTCATACCAAATCTTCAATCCGATTTTCTTTATGTAGGTCAGTCGAAAGGTAAACTTGGCGGGGGAAAGAGAAGGATGATTAGGAATACCCAGAAAGTAACCGCAAAAGCAAAGAGGCAGCATTTTTCTGCAATGGCCGTTATAGGCGATGGTAATGGGCATATTGGCATAGGAAAAGGAAGGGGACTAGAGTCAGTAACTGCCAAGGAAAAAGCGCTTAAAAATGCTAAATTAAATATAATAAGCATACTTCGAGGATGTGGCAGCTGGGAATGTGCGTGTCATGGCAGCCATTCAATTCCGTTCAAGGTTTCAGGAAAATGCGGTTCAGTGGTAGTCACTATTTTACCTGCTCCGAAAGGGATAAGCTTCTGCGTTATGGATGATATAAAAACCATAATGAAACTTGCAGGGATAAAAGACGTGTGGTCAAAAGTAAATGGTCAGACAAATACTAGGATAAACATAGGATACGCAACTTTTGAAGCGTTGAAATCACTTAATTATTACAGATTTTTCAACAAAGAAAAGGAAAATCTGGGGATAAAAGGTTAAAATGGAAAAGCTTGCAGTCATAAAGATAAGAACGGACATTGGAAAAAATAAGGCCATAAAAGACGGCCTTAGGGTTTTTGGACTGAAAAAGCTTTACTCCTGTGTGATACTTGATAACTCGCAACGCAATAAAGGTATACTAAATATAATAAATAGTGTAATCACTTACGGAGAAATAGATTCCAAAACTTTGTCTAAACTATTGCTTAAGAGGGGTAGGATAAGCAATAAAAAGAAGATAGAAGCAAAAGAGCAGGACATAAACACTTTTTTAGAGTCTTTTTTTAAAGGCGAGAAAAAACTAAAGGATCTCGGAATTAAAAATATATTTAATTTGCATCCTCCAATAAAGGGATTTGAAAGAAAAGGTAAAAAAGCTCCATTCTCTTTGAAAGGCGCATTCGGTTACAGAGGGGATAAGATAAATGAGCTTTTGGATAGAATGATATGAACAGAAAACATTTGAGAGGAAGCTCCACTGGCGGTAGAGGATCGGGTAAAAGAGCCAGGCATGCCGGAAACAGAGGAGGAGTAGGCAGAGCCGGTGGAGGGAAGAGAGGTCAGCAAAAACTAATGTCTTTTCATGCAAATACACACACATACTCTTATTCAAGTGTTAAAAAGGTTCCTTTTAACCTAAATGATGCTGGCAAATTAATAGAGTCTCTTAAAAAGAAAGGGAAGATTAATATGAATGGTGACAGATACGAGATAAAGCTCAAGGATTTAGGCTATTCCAAAGTATGTGGTAAATTTAGAAATGAGAAGTTTAAGTTGGCTGTGTATGGAAAGGCCTCCGTAAAGGCTAAGGATGATATATTAGCCAACGGCGGCGAAATATATGAATGAGAAGCTAAAGAAATTTATTTCTAATCTACCCGCTGTATCAGTACCTGAAAGAAAACTTGACCTAAAAACAAAACTTGAGTGGACATTTGTAATTGTCGTTCTTTTTATAGTAATGTCCTTTGTACCTTTATTTGGCGTAAGCAAGTCATATAGCCTTAACTTCGAAATACTGCAGGTACTTATCGCGTCTCACTTCGGTTCATTACTTTCCTTAGGTATCGGGCCTATAGTAAGTGCAAGTATTATAATACAAATGCTCCAAGGGACTAAAATAATCAATATAGACACCGCAACAAAGGAAGGAAGGATCACTTTCCAAGGCATACAAAAGCTGGCGGCATTTGCTTTTATTGCTATAGAAAACGGAGTTTATGTGTTCAGCGGCGCGCTTACTCCGGCAGGTCCAGGATTATCCTTCCCTATCATAATGTTCCTTCAACTTTTTGTAGCAGGCGTAATACTTCTTTTCATGGATGAAGTAGTGAGTAAATGGGGCATAGGCTCAGGTATAAGTCTTTTCATACTTGCAGGTATCTCACTACAGCTAATAAATACGGCGTTTAATCCCTTTATAACTCCGATTGGTGCAATACCTTCTATAATAACCGCATTTATTGCAGGTATACCGCTAAATGCAGTCTTTCCTATAATAACTGTAATCTCCACAGTTTCATTGTTTGCAGTTGCGATATGGCTTCAATCTATAAAAGTTGAACTTCCTCTCTCTTTTGGTAGATTAAGAGGTTATTCAATAAGGTGGCCGGTTTCTTTGTTTTACACAAGTATAATACCGATTGTATTGATAGTATCCATGGTTGCAGGCGTTCAGTTTTTCGGACTTACTTTATCACATGCTGGAATAAATATACTCGGAACGTTTACTACCGAATCTACTGCATTCGGAACGCAGGAAGTTGCAACCGGTGGATTGGCAGCCTACCTTTCTCCACCGACTATACAGCAGCTTTATACAAGTGCTGTAACTACGGGTATAACGGCATTGGAGATAGAATCTATGGTTATATACACTATTATACTGGTTATAGGCGCAGCGGCCTTTTCATACGTGTGGATGTACCTTGGAGGCCAAGATCCTAGGTCAGTAGTAAAACAGCTTATGGAATCAGGCCTGTCCATGCCAGGCTTTAGAAGAGATGAAAGAGTACTGGTGGACATATTCAAAAGATACATAATCCCGCTCGCAATACTCGGAGGGGCATTGACCGGACTGGTTGCTGCGCTTGCAGCTTTCCTCGATACTTTAACAGAAGGGATAGGTATACTACTTATAGTAATGATAATTTACCAGTTCTACTTCTCACTGCAGCAGGACAATGGCGATGAGTTTAAGCCTATAAAAGACAAACTTGTTGGTAACACAATAGAGTGAGGATAAGTTTATTTACTATAAAAAAATAGATTAAATGATATGGACATAAACGTTATTGCTGTAATATTGATTTCGATAGCTGTCGGAGCATCCGGGCAGCTGGTATACCTGTTTATGGTTGATCATGAGACTATAAGGGCTAGCAAGGTAAAGATGAAGGAGTTGCAGCAGAAAATAAAAGGGATGAAACCAGACCACCCAGAATTTAAGCCCACATATAGCCAAATAATGGCTGAAAATTCAAAGGTAATGAAACAGTCAATGAAACCTACTTTTATAACATTTGTGCCCTTCCTGATAATTTTCCTCTTAATGTCCTCTTATTTTAGTTATGCTCCTGTTGCAATTGGCTCTCCAATATCTGCTACCTTTTCCGGTAACATAAATGGTACGCTTTTCTCAGCAAATAATTGCATAACTTTCAATGGCCATAACAATATTTCAATATTCTCTAATGATACCTCTATTTCTATGAAGGCGAATGCCACAAAAAGCGGCACTTGCATTTTATTTCTCTCAACGCAGGGAAAAGTTTATAACAGTTCTTTTTCATTGGTTGGAAATTCAAAAGTGCAGACCGTGTCTTTAAATTCATCCAAAGTAGAGTTTACTCCAAATACATTTATAGTCGCGAATCTTCCATTTAGCTTGCCATTAATAGGAAGTCAGCTTAACTGGTACTGGGCTTACCTTATAATAACCTTCATAACATCGATAACTTTGAATAGGGTACTCGCCCACTTTAAACTAATCGCATGAACTGCTATCTCGGTAAAGTATTGCTTAGCACCCTGCTTTTCAAACAAGCGTAGTCTGGGTTTTCAGCATAGTTATCAATTTGCTTCTTTTTTCCAGATTTGCTGGGAATAATAACTTTGATTTTGCAATCGACAACGCAGTTTGCATGTCAGGAGCGGGCAGGCTTTCACCCTCGATTGATTTTCTCGCGCCTTCTCTTACTACCCAAACCCCAAGAGGCACAAAATATTCTGGGAGTATCTCTCTTACTACCAAAACAGAATATTGTTCTTTCAGCTTCAAAAGCCTTTCTAGAACAGCCAGTCTCACGGCATAATATGCTCCTGCAGTGTTCTTGACGTATTCTTTCCGCCCGTTATAAAACTCATAGTCTCCATTGCCCATAAAAACATTATTTGCATCTCTATTCCAAGTTTCAAGAAGTTCGAAGGACCAAGGGCCTTTAAGGAATATAAACGTAAAGCGGTTTCCAAGAAACTGGCCCGTTTGTATGCGGTAATCCTCTCCCTTTTTGAATGTTTTAATTTTTTCGATTGCTTCTTTACCTAAGGAATCATCAACAGCAGTTATAGACCATTTTGTAGGAACAAGTTTCCGTTTCACTCCCATGGCACCGACGCTTAGAATTTTACTTATTTTGTTTTCATCTATTTTTGAATTATAAAGGAATTTTATACCTTCCTCTGCTTTCATATCTTTGTCATAATATATTTTTTCTATTCTTTGGTCTATCCTGAAATTGTCATTTATTCTGAATTTTTCCAGTTTTGTCTTTACCCCATGCTGATAAAAATCATTTGCGTCTATTTTTGGCAGGTTTACATTAGAAACCTTTAAATCCACATTCAGCTCGTTTGAGGAGATTACTGCTAGTCTTATCCTCTCCAATTCTTCAAGAGTTGTGTTATTTACATTGAAGTTCTTAGATGCATTTATTAATCTGGTCCTTAGAGAAAAAATATCCTCTACTTTAAAGTTATTCTCCGCCCACAGCTTAGGGGCATCATATATCTGCGCTTTGTCGTCTTCAGTGAATATAACCCCAACTGAAACATTTGGATAATTATATTCCCCTACCAATGCAGACGGCGGAGTAAACCCGTTTATATCTCCCTTCTTTACATAATCAACTATCTTTTTAATTTCGTTTTTGTGTTTTACTATCTCATAATAAACAGATTTTACATTAGTTATTTTCATGTTTGTCAAATGACTCTTTCTTTATTTTTCTTCTGTAATATGCAACAGTTTCATCCTTTGAATATTTTTGTGGAACATTTATCTCAGTCTCTTTCCCGCATGTAGGGCAAATTTTCTTAAGAGTGTATCTATAACAATTCGTACAGAATCTTATCCTTTCCATTTTTACTGCCTTATTTCCGTGTATTTGAAATCTATGTTTAATGACTTGCTTTTTTTGTTAATAAGTTCAAGCAGCTTTTTGTTTTCGTTTAAAGTCTTTTTTGTATCCCCCAAATCTATTGTCATCATATAGATTGGCGCTTTTATGTATTTTATTGAAACCCCTTTTGTTTTTCTACACTCATTCAAAACTTCTTTTATCTTTTCTACCCCTTCCTCTTCATAAGTTTTAAGTTCTAATTGGTTTTTTATTATAACTTTCTTTTTGGCTTTTTCTACAAAATCAAGAAGTTCATTTGTAATATCCTTATCTAGTTTCATGTCTTCTATCTCGGCTTTTCCATTCTTTGCGATAGCTTCATAGAAATTGAATAAGGACCTATATTTTTTAATTATCTGTTCTTTTAGCTTATTTGTGTCTTTTTTATAGAACTTTTCTAGCAATCTTATAAGCCTGTTCTCTATAGACCATTCACGCAATGTCTCTCTTCTTTCACTGTCAGTTACCCTCTTTATGGATAATTCTGGGGATTGTCCAAGCGTTATCACTTTACAAACAAGTATGTCTCCCTCCTTTGCTATATCTTTTACGTCTCTTACCCATCTTTTACTGAGCTCAGAAATATGTATGAAACCTTCTTTCTCTTCGTTGCCGATTGTTACGATTATTCCATGCTGCAGTAATTTTTTAACCTTACAGATGTAGATATCTCCTTCTTTTATTTCCATGTTTACAAGCTAAATGGTTGTGTTGATATAAATAAATATATCACCATTAGTTATAATATGTATGAAAAAACCTAAAAAACAGCAGACTCTTTTTGTTGGGAGCAAAGTTATTGTAAGTGACCAGGCCATGGCTTCTACGCTTTTTAATAAAGGCAATTTTGGAGCATTTGTAAATGGGAAACTAGAACTTTCAATTGAGGAAGCCGTTTATCTAAATGAGAAAAAAGAACTTAAAATATATGACAAGGCAGGGAAAGAACTAAAATTTGATGCGTTAGTAACTTTAGCAAAAAGAAAGCAAAAACGCTTTTGGGTAAGATATCTTGTTTTTAGTGACCTTAAAAATATGGGTTATTTGCCAAAGACAGCATTTAAATATGGTGGGGATTTTAGAGTGTATAATAAAGGGTCCATTCCTGGCAAAGAACACGCAGAATGGATACTTTACTGCTCTGATGAGCATGAGAGCTTACCTTTGTTGAATTTTTCAGCAATGAATAGAGTGGCTCACAGCGTAAGAAAAAGACTCCTTATGGGGGTAGTGGACGACGAAGGATCCGTTACTTACTATGAGGTTAATTGGGTGAGGATGTAATATGGCAAATCTTTTAAGGAAAAAATTAGCTTTGAAAAGAAAAAGTGTAAGAAAAGATAGGAGAGACGAGAATAAATTTGAAGACAGACTTTACAAGCTGATAAATCAAAAGTCTTAAGCAATTTCTAATTTTATCCTAGAAATTAGATTAAGGCCTTCTATCTCCTTTGATTTTATTACTAAGAAGAGGAGAGTCGATCCTTTTTTGGCTTTTTCATTGCTACCTATTTTAAATCTCAATTCTTTCGCTTCAGAGCTGTCTATTATCCTTTCCTCAGAGAATTCATTAAAATAAGAGTCTTGAATTTTGTCATATATAACAGGAAGAAAATTATCCCTGTCTTCCAGTTTTACTTCAAATACTAATGGCACATCAAAGTTATTGGTTATTTTAACCGATAGCATAAAGTTTTCTCCCTCTTTGAGATGTACATCCTTTGCGTTTGTTTCTACAGCAAGCTTTGACGAAAGCTCGTCATTTAGTCTCTCTATTATCTCTTTTATCTTCCTGGAATAATCGCTTTTTAAAAGCAGGCCATTTATGGCATGTATAAGGTTGCCTGTTCTTTCGTTTTTCATAAGAAGATAACCGTATATTCTTTCCTTGTCTTCTGGTTCTAAGTATTTAGAAAGCGTCTCACTTAAAGCTCTTTTAATGCTTTTACTGTCATTTATAGTCAACTCCATAAGGTTTTTTGTATCTTAATATATTTAATCCTTTTTATTTTATTTATTATTGTTTAGACGGTCTTTTCAAAAATACTGCTAATCCGCCTAAGTTAAAAAGCTGTAGGCCATCACTTGAATCCTTTGATACAAGCTCAACATCTACTCCTTTCCCTTTTCCAAGGTAATAATACTCGTTTCGCTTGTTGTCGTCTAGCCCTGTTGAAATCAATAAAGTGTCTACATTGTCGCCTTCCAGCTCTTTTTTCACAGCATCCTCACCGTAAGCCGACATGTTATCATTTCTCGCAATGCTGCTTAACAGTTTTTGGACAAATTCCTTCTCTATTGTTATTCTTTCATTCGCAAGGATATCCTTGCTTTTTTCAACCAGTTCTCTAAGTCCGCTTTCATCGGTATAGCTTATGCTTCGCATGCCCTTTATAAGGTTTTTTAGATTAGTCAGCAGGTAACCGCTTTCGATGAAATTATCTTTTGCGGGGCCGGGTCCACCGATTATTATACCCTTTAAATCCTTGTTGAAGAATAGAGCCTTTGCAGTATCTGCTATCTCTTTATAAAAATCTCTTATCAGTCCTTCTCTTTCTCTTGAGAAACGCATTGCAGATTGCCCTCCTTTAGAAAACTTTCCAGGCACCAATGATTTAATGTGTTTAAGCATATCTATCCTAGATCCTTCAAGTATACCAAAAGTGGCTTCTCTTAAATCAAGGACAATAAGCCCGTATGCATTTTGATTGTGGTACATCTGTTTTAAAGGCTCTGTTATAAATCGTTGGTCACAACGATAAAGTCTTATATCTGATTTAGCAGGAGGTACTATCTCCCAAACTTTTATATCCGGCTCGCCTTCCCTTTCAGAAACATTTCCGCAAAATACAACTAATCCATTTTCAGGGGTACTGCGTATTAGCTTAAGCTCATTCATTATTTTTTCCAGTGCGTCTATGACGTTTTTTCGATTATTTCTGTCTTTTATGTTTGTAGCCGTGCTCTTTTCATCTGCCAATTGCGATCGTATTAAATCAAGGTTGAAACTTCCTGGCACGTAAACAGTTACCAGTTCCGTGTGTCTACCTTTTATGCTTTCTAGGTAGTTTATGAGGTTAAGTATTTCAAATTCATCCATAAAATCAGCAAACGCTAAATTTTCCTTCTATTATCTTATTTGTAATTTCATTTATACTTGACAGCTCTTCATTTATAAAATTAATCAAGTCTTTTTTCTGATTTTTATCAATTTTTTCATTCACTATCAATGAGAATGCCAAAGGCTTGCTTAAATCATTGCCTATCCTCCCAACCATCTTTATCTGGTTTCTTAATCCAAATCTTTCATGTATCTTTTTTGCAAGGTCGAAGGAAAACAGGCTGTATATTTTTCCTATGTGGTTTACAGGGTTTTTGCCGGCTGCTGCTTCTAAGGTCATCACTCTATTTGGAGTTATCAGCCCGTTTACACGGTTGCCTCTACCTACCGCGCCGTCATCTCCGCTTTCAGCGCTCAAGCCAGTAACAGTAAGGTAGCAGCCGTTTATTCCTCTACCTTTCTTGTCCATGCCGTTTATAGCAAGCTCTATTTTCCTTTTTTGTTTTATTCCGTTTTCGTTTTCAAGCGTTTCATTTAGCTGTTTAATATAGGACAAGGCATCTTCTATCACTTCCTTTTTCTTTTTGAAATAATCCATCTCCGAAGAGATGAACCGGTCTATCATTGCCATAGCGATTGTAATTTTAAGTCTGCTTTTCAACCTTACCCCCATTATTTTTATGTCTTCTCCGGAAAACTCGAATTTGGATTTAAATTCCTTCGAATTTAGGTAGTTCTCCGTTTTTAAAACCAAGCTTTCAAGCGTACTGTAGGGGTAATAACCGACTGCAAAAGATGTGTCATTTGAGCCTAGCTTGCCGTTTCTCTGGAAAGCATCCGCAAGGTTTACGGAACCGTTGTTTGTTTCAAATAAATATCTCAGTTGATTTGCATCTAAAAATCTTATATTTCGCTTTATCCAGTCCTTAGCGGAGTTTTCAGCTATTTCTTTTAAGGGAACAGCTTCATTGTTTACAACGCCAGTTGCTCTCCCTGAAAAAAGTATGGTTATCTGCTTTGTTATCTTTCCACCATTGAATGCGGGCTTGGTTTCACCGCCTATCACCTCCAATTTATCCACATTGTGGTGCATTATCTTCCCAAAATGCTCTATGTAGTACTTTGAAAGTTTTACCGAAAAGTTCTCTGCTATAGAATCCGCCAGGTAATCCGGGTGTCCTAATCCTTTCCTCTCTACGATTTCTATGCTCTGTTTTTCAATGGTTTTTGCAGTATTCTTTTCTATCGCTATAAAATTCATTCAAATATTAATTTTTTAATCGATTTAAGCTTATTTTTTATGCCAAAGTATAGGTCTATAGCGTACTCTAGGAGTTTTATAACCCTAAATTCAAATATCTTGTAGGATTAATCAGAAATAACTGGTCTGGGGGAGATTTGGACTCCCGGCCTTTCGATTATCAGTCGAACGCTCCACCTGGCTAAGCTACCAGACCATAAGCTATAATTTATCACTTTATTATTTATATGTTTAAGACTCCTTTGTAAAAGAGACTTTTATAATTTTATTAATTATCCGGATTTCTTTCTTATATCCCTCAAATCCGTATTTTTTGGCCTGTTTAATCGATAGACTGTGCTTTCCCATAGCTATCTTTTGTATGCCGCTTAATCTATCATAGCAGAATTCATATATTATGAATTTCCCATTCTTGGATAATTTCTTTAAAATGTATCTCATACTGCTTTCTTTTTCTTCCCAATGGTGGAAGGATATTGTTGTAGTTATGAGGTCAAATTTCTCTTTAAACGGTATGTAACGACTGCTGCCTAATTTATATTCTATATTTTTTATTTTATTTCTAGCGAATTTATTTTTAGCCATTCTCTGCATAGAAATAGAGGGGTCAATGCAACATACTTTGGCAGTTTTTATTTTATTAAATTGCATAGCTAGGTCTCCAGGGCCAGCGCCAATATCAAGTATTCTTTTTGGCTTCTCCTTCTCTATGTCTTTTGCTATAAAATAATAAAATTTCTGTAGTGATCTTGATGATCCAAAAGAGTATAATCTAGAGGAAATAAATCCGAATCTCTCTTCTCCCTTTTCGTAGTAATCCATATCAAATTCAAGCCGTTTTCTAATTAATTATATAAAAACTGCAACTATAATAGATGCATA
>JAJZMG010000019.1:44031-60199 GCA_021798355.1 Nanobdellota archaeon
AAGGCTCCAATTACCTCTCACCTAATTCAGATTGTATAGTGGGATTAAATTTACTTTCGGGATAAATTCTACCGTAATTTTTACGGATGTGATAATACAATGTGCTTTTGCCAATACCAAAATCTTTAGATAACTTTTTTAGGCTGTTTCCATCTTTATACAAAGTTATTATTCTATTTTTAATATTAGGAGTAACCTTAAGCACAAGAAAGTTAGATGGTTTAAATTAATAAATCTATGGACCGGCCGAGATTTGAACTCGGAGCCTCATCCGTGCAAGGGATGCGTCATACCAATTAAACCACCGGCCCATAAATGATATTTAATAATCAAAGATTAATAAATGCTTTTATTTATAATGTACATTAAGTTTAAATCTGTTTTACAGAAAAGTTAGCAGAAAGCCCACGATTTAAATTGTGGGATGAATGCGATGGAGAATAGAATAAATAACTATAATAAAGGGTATAATAAAGTAGGATACTAACATTTAAGATCAAGCGTAACAGGGATTTATTCAAGGGGAACACTGATATCCCCAGAGGCGCAATTCTATGAATCTAGAGATGTAAAACCGTAAGTTCAACCGTAACAACCTCAATTAATTTATTGGTGAGGAAGATGTCACAATTAAAGATTTATAATCTAATATCTTCTTTACAATCTTTGGTATGAGGATTGTCAAAGATAAATTCACATTTGATGATGTATTGCTTGTTCCAAAGGTCTCTTCTGTAAATTCAAGATGGCAGGTTGATACTTCCACTTATATTTCTGATGAAATAAAACTCAGTATCCCCTTGATAAGTTCCAACATGGATACAGTTACAGAGCATACAATGGCGATAGCTATAGCTAAGATAGGCGGGGCAGGGATAATACACCGTTTTAATTCCATAGAAAACGAAGTTCTTGAGATAACAAGAGTAAAGCGGGAGCAGAGCATCGTGATAGAGAAACCTTATGTTGTAAGTAAGGATTTGACCATAGGAAAAATAAAGGAGATAGTAAACGAGAAGAAGGTTACCAGTTTTCCAGTTGTAGAAAATGGGAAACTCGTCGGCATAATAACAAGAAGGGACTTTGAATTTGAGGAAGACCTGGACAAGAAGGTAAGCGAGCTTATGACAAAGGATGTTATAACCTCTTATAAAGGAATTTCACTAGATGAGGCAAAGAAACTCCTGTACAAAAACAAGATCGAAAAACTGCCTTTGGTAAGCAAAGAAGGCAACCTGACTGGAATGATAACTTCCAAGGACTTAAAACTGTTAGATGGGTATTCAAAGGCATCAAAGGACAAGAATGGCAGGTTAATTGTTGGAGGTTCCATAGGTATAGGAAGCGATTATTTGGAAAGAGCAAAGGCATTGGTTCAAGCAGATGTAGACTTCATAGTAGTTGACGTTGCAAACGGCTATCTGGAAAAAACTGCAAAAGTGGTAAAAGACGTTAAGAAATTAGGGATAAGCGTAGTTGCAGGAAACGTTGCCACCAAAGAAGGAGTTTTAAACCTTAAAAAAGCCGGGGCCGACTGTGTAAAAGTAGGGATAGGCCCAGGAGGAGCATGCCTTACTAGGCCTGTAGCTGGCGTAGGTTATCCACAATTAAGTGCGATAATAGAATGCGCAGAAAATGGTGTTAATATTGTAGCAGACGGCGGAATTAGTAAATCCGCAGATTTCGCAAAGGCAATTGCCGCTGGCGCAGATGCTGTAATGATAGGTGGCCTGTTTGCAGGAACGGATGAAAGTCCGGGGGTCGTAATAACAAAAGAGAATGTAAATTACAAATTTTATAGGGGCATGGCCTCAATAAACGCTTTTTCAGACAAGGCATTGAAAACGGAGGAAGCGGCAGATCTTGAAGGTTATACTCCAGAAGGAACTGAAGCCCTCATACCTTACAAAGGCAGCGTTCTTAAGATAGTAAATAATCTTATGGGCGGCCTAAGATCATCAATGACTTACCTTAATTCTAAAGATTTGATGGAATTCAAGAAAAACGCAGAATTTGTGCTACTGACTGATTCAAGTAAAAGGGAAAGCAAATACAAATGATTTAAATAGCATATAACTATTATTATAATATGCAAAGCAAGACAAAAAGAAAGGTCAAGACCAGCAGAAGCAAAGCTGTAAAAAAGACCATTAAAAAGAAAGGGGATGTGCACTCATTTTTCGAGCTGTATCTGCATGGTCTTGCAGGAGTGATAGGATTAGGAATACTTGTTATCCCTCTTTTTATTGCATTGGTTTATGGAGGAATATTCTCTATATATCTTGTAATCGGCGCGGGCTTTCTTGCGCTTTTAATTGCGATGCTTATATATGACATAAGTATAACACATAATCACGATCCTTACAACTTCCTTAAAAATACCGTGACAAAGGAATACTCGTTTATATTTGCGTTTCTTCTCTTAATCTCATTTATAATAACAATAACAGCGGCAGGCATAGCTTCAATCGGAGAACTCTCATTGTTTTTTGGCTTAAGTCCATTCACTTCAATAGCTTTGGTTGATTTGGTATTTATTATAATGTGGGTATTGATGTTTTATAATAAGGCAAGAAGAACTTTGAATTTCTCAGGCGCATTGAAAATATTCTTTGTTTTACTGCTTATTATATTGGGAATTATAACTTTCTTTTCAGGCAAGGCAAATAATACAGTAGGAGTACAATTCTCTTATGTCCTGCCTGTTTCAGCACCGTTGTTTCTATTCGGGCTGTTAATATTGTTATGGATGTATGGTGGTTTTGAAGGAGCAGCCATAGTTTATAAAGGAGAAAAAAGAGCGGATGTAGCAAAGGCCTTACTGGCAATACTAATAACCGCCATAATACTCTTTGGATTGGTACAGACATTTATATTTGCCTCAGAAAATTCAGCGGGCGTTGGTAAACTTATCTATCCGATACTTCTAAGCGTTCCTACAGCAAATATATTTACTGCAAATATTTTATCGGCACCATTTGGATTGTCCGTTGAATACGTTGTAGTAGCTTTATCTATAATAGTGATACTTTTGACGGCTTTCGCGTTGATTAATGCTTCTAACAGGACATTAGATGACATATCAAAAGACGGCTTGATGCCATCTTTCCTACAGAGAGATGAAAACCTTAAACTCCTTATAACTGCGGCAGTTCCGATAGTTTTAATAACTATATTCGCACCTGTAATAGTTAATTCCGGTGTTTTTAGCTATCTTTCTCTGATAATAATAAGTGCACTTGTATTTGCAGCGGCATTTACCTTCTTTGCATTTGGTTATAGTTATGTCTATTTCAAAAAGAGAAATTATCCCAGGGCTTTGTTCGGCTTATTTGTTTTTTTAGTTCTTTTAACGTTGATTGCCTTCTCACCATTTCCTTTCCTTATAGGGTTAATAATAATATTGATAGTGGCGTTTATAGGCTACGCTTTGGTAAAATAACACTTTTATATATTATACTGGCCCAATAAACTAAATAAGTATGGTAAACTTAAGATTAAAGCAAGCTGCAGCATTATTTATAGCCATAGCTTTTGTTTCATCAATATTCTTTTTCTTTCCGCATGTTTCTAGTACTGCGCCCGTGACCTACTATATCGCAGTCCCTTCCAATCTGTTAATTCCTAACTCTTCTTATATTGGGAATACCATACAAATTCAGCAAGGAGTGCCATACAGTGTAATAGCTTTTTCATCAGCAGTACCAGTTTCAACTCTTATTACAGATCACATATCAAATATGTTAGCGTTTACAGAAAGCCTATTATCCAACGAAAATATCTCTTATAATCTGTCAAATGGAAATATGCAATGCATGTTTTCAAAGCAGTTTACTGAACCATTGTGTGCAAATGCTAGCGAGGGTACTTCTTGGTTTCTTCTTCAATATGGCTCAAATACCCCGCTTATACCGTACAATGTAAAAATTAACTCTATAAATTCAAATTCTACTTTTATACTAGCATTTTTCACATCTTCAAATTCTTCGAACAGTTCAAGTATTATACCGAGGATAAATCTAAATTAATTAGCGCAATGATGAAATGAACACCTGCTGAGCTTTGCAATGAAGATTAGGGTAGCTTCTGAGCGCTTTTTTGTAGCAAATAACCATTTATTCATGTAAATTTTTATTTGTATATGGTAAAGAGGGAATTAGGTGTAAAAATAAATGATACGCTCCATGAAATAAATTTAGGGAATGTAAAAGCATTCCTTATAATATCCGAGAAGGGGCTGATACTAGTAGATACTGGTCTTCCAAACAGTGAGAAGAAAATAATAGCATATATAAATAGCATAGGCAAGTCAGTTAGCGATATAAAATACATCCTATTAACTCATTCCCACATGGATCATTTTGGAAGTGCGTATGCTCTTCAGAAGATGAGTAACGCGCATATTGGTATAAATGAGAAAGGAATACCATACATTGATGGGAGCAAAGGCCTTTTAATACCTGTTTCAAATTCTAAGTCTTTTAAGAACAAGCTTTTTGTTCGCGTGTTGCCATTAATATCCAAATTAATGAAGCCTAAATACATAAAGGCAGACATGAAATTGAAAGAAGGGGCTTTTCCAAAAGAGATGGGAGTAGATGCAAAGATAATTGAAACGCCAGGCCATACAAAAGATTCAATATCTATTTACCTTAGAGACTCAAAAACAGTGATAGTTGGAGATTTATTAAAAGGAACAGATAAAAGGCTTGAATCACCCCCCTTCTTTGAGGACTATGTTTCGCTTATAAACAGCATAAATAAAATAAAAGAATTGAAACCTGATTTAATATGCGTTTCGCATGGCAAGGATCATAATGTGGACGACATATTCGTATAATTCAAGTCCAAAATTCTTTAGTTTCTATGTAATTTTTCTCTGCTTCTATTATTTTATCGATTAATTCCTCTTCGTTTTTGCTATATGCTGATAAAATTCTACTCGCCGTTTTAGCACCTATACCATATGCGGAGCTTACTAAACAAGCTTTCTTGTCATAGCCTAAATATAATGCGCCATTTTGTTTTACGCTTTCAAAAAGGAGTTTTTCTTCCCTATTTAATTTCTTGTTTTTTAGCGCCTTTTTAATTACTTCTTCATAAATACCCTTTTGTTTGGCTTTGTAAAATCCAATATATCTAGCTTTGCAATTTTTACATTTTATTCCATCTGTATTTTTTACCAGCATGCTTCCTATCTTATAACCGCAGTTCATGCATTGCATAACTATCTCAGTGTTTTCTATTCGTTCAAGAACCAGTTGTCTAAGCGCTTTTTTTGCTTCATTTGGCTTTATTATTGAACCGCCATAACTGCTTTCTAACCCTTCGTATGTAAGCGGAGAGGCTTCACCGGTATTTACAATAACTTGTATACTCCCATTATTTATCTTTTTAAGTACCTCCTCCGCTGAGTTTATATCTATTTTGCTTGAGAAAATTTCTTTAAATGTTTCTTCCTCAACTATACTGTTATCATACATTTCAACAAGGCTTCTTAAACGTATTTTTGTAAAGTCTGCATATTTGTTTATAACTCCGAATCTTTTCGCTATATTAAGAAATCTATATTCATACAATGAAGTTCTTTTTATGCTTTCTTTTATTCTTTTTTCAATGTCATTTAAATTTATTAAAGTATCTTTTATTTTTTCTAAAGGTAAATATGTTTTTATCAATATCCTGTATGGGTCTATCTTGCTGACTACGCTTTCCCCAATTATTTCAGTTATCTTAGACGTAAGCGCCTTCGCAATGGCTTCATTTGTCATGCTTCCAAATGTAGAATTTATTATCACGTAATTCTCTACTTTTTCTATGACCACTTTTTTTTGGGTTGGAATAACAAAATTTTCCTTTTGCTCTTTTAAAACAGAGAACTTATCAGAATATTTTTCCCGCAAATCTGCCGCTTCCTCCGCTACAAATCTGTATACTGGCATTAATTCCCCTTCCCATGCAGGAATTGCGCCGATATTGCTGTTTGTTCTTACAACCTCTATCTTTTGGTTTTCTGTTTTTATTATCTTCCAATTTTCTCCCCTCATTATAAAGTTGTTTCCGGGCTTACCATTTTCGGCTACGAATTCTTCATCTAATACTCCCACTTTTTTGTTAAGTTGGCTGTCTATCACAATATAACTTTTTTTATTAGGTATAGACGATATATTATTTATGTAGAAAAGCAAGCCTTTTCTAGTTCTTATAAGCCCCTCTCCATAATATCTGATCATGTAGTGCTTTATTAGGAAATCTATTACTTCTTCGAATTTTTCTTTTTTTAGGCCCTTGTATGCATAGCTTTTTTTAACAGTTTCCATTATCTCACTCTTTTTTTGTACGCCATCTATTACCAATCCTACTATCTGGTGTGCAAGTATGTCCAAACTTTCAATCGGCAAAGATATAACCTCAAGTTTTCCGTTTAGTCTGCAATTGTCTATTGCCTTGCTTTCTAGATAATCATCGATATTTATTGTAACTAGTTTTCCTTTTGCTATACCTAATTGATTATGATTAGATCTTCCTACTCTCTGTATAAGCTTTACAACCTGCCTAGGGGACATATACTGTATTACTAAATCTACATTTCCAATGTCTATACCCAATTCCAATGAACTCGTAGCTATCATAAGGTCAATATCACCAATTTTAAAGGCATTTTCTATCTCCATTCTAACTTCCTTAGATAGTGAACTGTGGTGTACCTCCATTTTTTTGTCTTTTAGAAATTTACTCAGCCTTGAGCCCAATAACTCTGCCGTTTCTCTAGTATTTGTAAATATTATGGTGGATTTAGATTTTTTAATTTCGTCACTTATATACCTCAAAGAATTAGCCACTAACTTGCTAACATTCTCTTTTGATGCAACTTCTTCGTCCTCTTTATTAAAACTCGGGTAAGCCACTTCTATATCATATTTTTTATCCCCGGAAAATTCAACGCTTTCCTCTGCTGAAATGTATGCTTTAGTTTCCTTAAAATCTGCTATAGTGGCGCTTATTCCTATTACTTGAAAATTAGATATCCTTCTTAGTCTTTCTAACCCAATAGAAAACTGTGTGCCTCTTTTAGATTCCATAAGGCTCTGTATTTCGTCGACAATTACATACTTCAAATTTTTTAGTTTTTCAACAAGCCTTTTGCTAAGAAGGATCGATTGTACCGTTTCTGGGGTTGTTATCAGACAATGAGGAGGCATCCTTGCCTGGTTTGCTCTTTCATACGCAGTTGTGTCGCCATGTCTTATGTCTACTTCTATCCCCATTTTATTGCTTATAGCTATTATATTTTTGAATATATCTCTGTTTAATGACTTTAATGGAGTTATATAAAGGAGCTGTATTCCCTCAGAATCAGGATCTAATTTATCCAGCAATGGCAGAAATGCTGCCAATGTTTTTCCGTAGCCAGTTGGCGCTCTGAATATAATATTCTTGCCTTCCTTTATCTTAGGTATGACTATCTTTTGTATTTCTGTAAGATCAGTAAATCCAGCCTCTTTTAATATCTTTTCTAATTTTGCTGATATGTTTTCCATTTATGTTTTTATTCTGCGATAATTTTATGCCGTATATAATTATAAATGTGAGTGTGAAAAGTTCATGCTATTTAAAGCCAATAAAAATGAACTTAAAATGGCTACACAGCCCAGATTACTAATCTACCAGTGTACGTTCTTTGAATCGAATGTACAAAAATTAAAACATAAATAGCAGAAGGAGTAAAATAACAATATGTTGACCTTATATAAATTCAAGCTTTTTGGCGCGTTAACTAAGCAGAAAATGTACACGTTTACAAAAGCTAATTTTTCAATAGAATTTGGATTTCATAATTTTTATGGATAAGCTTAAAAAAGTATTTGAAAGGGCATATTCGACGTTTGTGCCATCTGAAAAAGAAAAAAGTACTCTTGATAACATCGCAGCCGAACTGATAGCTTTATTGGATAAAAATGCGAAAGAGAGCGAAGTAAACGTTGAATTCAGGTTCGGCGGTTCCTATGCAAAAGGGACCTGGATAAAGAACGAAAGTGACATAGATATATTCGCAGTTTTCAATTCTGAATCAGAAATGAAAAACCTGTCTTTTTTAGTTCCACAGAATTTTATTCCCACTTTTGGGACTAGGAAATACTTCAGAGGTGTTTTTAAGGGTATAAAAATAGAAGTTGTTCCAGTTCTCCGTTTTTCCGACGTAAATTCAGTAGAAAATTCTATAGACTTATCCGTGCTACATGCTAACTACATAAATTCTTTTTTGTCTAGTTCACAGAAAAAAGACGTTATAATTTTGAAAGCTTTTTGTAAGGCTAACAACTGTTACGGTTCAGAGACATATATGCACGGTTTTTCAGGTTATTCATTAGAAGTAATGATAAAGGAGTTTGGAAGCTTTGCAGCCTTGGTAAAAGCAGTTAACTCCTGGAAACCTCCTATTATTATAGGAAAAGCTTTCAATAAAAACCCGTTTCCAATTTTTCTTGTGGACCCCACAAACCCAAAGAGAAATATATGTGCATCCGTAAATGAAGAGAACTTATCAAAGTTTGTTCTTTCTATAAAACTTTTCTATCTTTCCCCCTCGTTTGATTTTTTCGTGAAAAAAAGTATTAAAGAAAAGGTACTAAAAGAGGTTAAAGTGCGGGGGACTAGATTATTTGTTTTTACTACAAAAATTCTAGAACCGAGGGACGTTTTTCTTTCGAAGTACGTAAAGAATCTATATAAATTGATACAAGAGCTTAAGGCAGAAAACATTGAGATCTACTCCTTCGAAGTTGATTATGGAGAAAAAAGTGCAAATTTATTCATTCAAGTAGAAAACATACCTAAAACGAAAACTAAGGCGGTTTACGGCCCCGAAGTCTTTTCAGATATAGAGATACTTAAAAACTTCATTAAAGTCCACAAGAATGTATTTACGGACGGAAAATACGTTTCTTACGACAAATCTTATAATATTAAAGACTTCAATAAATTTATATTGCTTAAAATAAAAGAATATATGTCTTCCAGATCTATATCTGTTAATTAATGCCCGAGTAGCTCAATGGCAGAGCAATTGGCTGTTAACCAATGTGTTGCAGGTTCGAATCCTGCCCCGGGCGCTTTTAAAGTTATTTTATGCCTTTTAAAAATATTTATACTAGTATTCATCAAAATAATCTATGGGATTGTTTGATTTGATAGGTTTCGCAGCCGATAAAGTATATGATAAATACAAGGAATCTAGATTAGAAAATGCAATGGATGATATTGTAGACTCTTTAGGTTCAACAGCAATAAACATAGAGATTTTACCATACATTGAAGGCCAGGACAAGCATAAGATAAAGGGAAAAGTTTACAGACTAAGCAAAGAAGAAGTGCTTAAATCAAGTGCTACTTACTTTTTGACAACTTCCGATTGGCTTTTGAAAGCCGGGATATCAGTAAACAACGATAAAACTTATGAGGCCGCCCTGCATGAAAAAGGGGGTTACCTTTACAGAAACCTCGTTAAAAATTATTCAACCAGCGCGCAAAATTATAAGGTAAAGTACAATTCAAGTCCTTCATTTACTGCATTGTTTTTATATATCCCTGAAGAAAAAGTTATGATGGTTATGCCAAAGTTTGTAAAAGATACAAAAACCGGCAATGCGGTATTGGCAAAAAAAGCAGGTTACGAAGAATTTGGCAAACTTGAAAAAATAAAAGCAGAAAATCCCGGCAAATTAGATGCTCTTCTGCCAAATTTTTATTTCAGAGCAAAAGCCTTTGCATACAGAGTCGCAGAAGAATTGAACAGCTATGATAAAAATGACCTT
This sequence comes from Nanobdellota archaeon, assembly GCA_021798355.1. Taxonomy (GTDB): domain Archaea; phylum Nanobdellota; class Nanobdellia; order Parvarchaeales; family Parvarchaeaceae; genus Parvarchaeum. The sequence continues at coordinate 53,847 of JAJZMG010000019.1, forward strand.
GGAAATGCATTTAAGCAATTTCAGGAAAAGCATGGCTCGGATAGCGAAATAGAATACAGCTTTTAACAAGCCTGCCGATAATTATTCTTTAGTAAGATGTTACATCTTTAGCCTTTCATACAAAAAATCAGATTTCATACTTAAAAGGCAGGTCTTTTTGGAAACCGAAAGCGTTAAAACAGAGAAAAACTAAGTAAAACTTCTTCACAAAGCTTTTTTATGCAAGAAGGTAAGACCAAACTAGAAACATGTTGCTCAGGAACTTGTTATTATGCAAGATAATATCGTTTTTCAAGAAGCATGAACCGACTGTTAAAGTTGGTACTACACTTAAGCCAGTTATCAATATCAAAAAAAAGATAAATACCTATATGATATTATAACTATTATGTTGACTAAGAGGGCACAGATAGTTATAGGTATAGGGGTTCTTATCCTCTCTGCAGCTTTTCTCTTAGTGGGAGTCTATTTTGCAAATCTACAAGGTTTGTTCTTTCAAAACGGTGCAAGGTCTCTGCAGTTATTTGCCGATAACATAGGCTTTTCAATAAATTCTTTGTATGCTGCACCTTCTTCAATGTCGATCACTTTGGCGGGAAATAACTCGCTTTGCAGTTGGGATCCGTCTATAGCTGCATATACATGTGCAGGTGGGTCAAAGATATACAATTTATCATATGCTAACGGCCCAACCTTGGATTCAGGCAAAAATATATTCAGTGTAGCTCTTTGTTTCATGGTAGGTTATGGTTTTGGGGGAGTGGGTGGAAGCGAATCCACCGCTACGGAAGCAGCGGGAGAGGCTTCACAAATTACAAAGAACGAAGCAGCAGCAGAGGCAGATTCTATATTACAGGAGCAGGCACAGTTATCCGAATCGGCTTTAAGCGGTGAGTTGACCGGGGACTTAGAGGAGGAAGGAATTGCGCCTACAAATAGTTTAGCAGGCCGCATAAAACGCGCCATAAAAAACAGAATAGTTACCGATATACGACACCCTTTGGTACAAGCTTTGCCGGAAGATTCTCTTTTATATAGTTCTTTTTCATCCATTCGTGATGCTTTACCTAATTTAAAAGTTTTAATACCTGCGGCAGTTGCATCTCTTTCCGTTGCGTTAGTTGCTGTACCAATAGTGGAAGCATGGTTTGGAACTACTGGCAGTGATCTAAATACTTATGTTACTAAAGGTATTTTTATAAATGGCCACCAGGTAGGCGCTTTGACAGGGCCTTCCGTTTCAATAAGCCAGCAAATCGCCTCGGCATACCTTACGCAAGAGCCAATGCCATTCAAATACGCTGCAGCTGATTATGTCTTGCAGCAATATTCTCAATTGTTGTCCAGCGAACAGACCTTGAATTCATTGCCACCTGGGCTCGGAAAGGATACTTTAACGCTTTTTGCTTCAAATCAAGTTGCTATAAAACAGAGTGTTTTATCACAGTTATCTAATGCAGCATCTACAGCTGCTTCTAATAATCCTTACGGAACCCCCATTTCAGGGGTTTCTGCACCAGGCGTTTTAAGCTCCCCGAATTCATTTATTGGATCTGCAAGTCTATCGGCAAATGGAAATGACCCTCTGCTTTCCATCCCTTTTTTCCTAGCACAGAATGCTTTTCTTATTTATGCGAGGACTGCCAGTTGCTTAGATCTTCCAAGTCAGCCTTTAAATAGAAACACGTACACCAGCTCTGCGGGAAGCGGCCTTTCAGCAGTAGTCTCTCAGCTTGGCGCGGCTACTACTTTTTTGAATATATATTCTAAAGTTAATAGTATCCTTCCATTAGGCACATATTTTGTAGGGTATGGCGGAGAAGTGTATCTTAATGGCCAATCAAGCGGGAGGCCCACACAAGTTACTAGTCCTTTGATAACTGACATGAATGATATGTGTGAACTTGCGCAGACAACATCAGAACCAGGTCAGAATTTAAGAACCATTATACAGCCAAGCGGGAACGGTTCTATCTCTTTTTCAATATCCCAGGGGCTTTATAATACGCTTTGCTCGCCAAACAATGCCTTATTCCCAAATACCTTGCAAACAGATCTCAATAACCTTTTTAATTCAAAATCAACTACCAAAAACATAACAATTTTATTGCCGCCAGGGGAATCTTTAGCTATATCCAACCAAAAAACAAATGTAAATTTATGTATATACAGAATGCTTATTGATTCTTTCGGTTCTCCTGTCCTGGATACGAATAATTTTAACATCAACACATTTACTGTTACAGAATACGGCTCTCCCGTCTCTTGTGTTAATATAACTAATCTTAGCAGCGGTAAGGTAAATATTGGTTTAACACAAAATGAACTGTCTACGTTAAATTTAATGCCGAAGAGTACCGATTTCTACATAAACAACCAGTCTTTGGTTGGTTTCTCTGTTCCTGTTTTAGATTTTCCAAATGCAGTAACTTCAAGTAATGCTTTCTTATCCGCTGGTAATTTTATAAGCGGTGGCCCGGCAAGAATTAAAGCTTATCAGGGGATAGACTTTCCGGTTGTGTCCTTTGTTGAAAACCTTTTAGGAAAAGCAGGCCCGAAGCTTCAACAGGGGCTTTCGGCCTCTTTTGTTAAATTTCTGATTTATCCTTTAGGTACGTTTTCATCCAGTACCGCACTATCATACTATGAAACAGATTATTCAAATGTAACGCTAGAGTTTACAAAAACGCAGTCTAACGGTATAACCAACTATAATATAAGTAATGTTTACAACAATTTAGTTTTCGGAGTGTATCCAAACAATGCAAATTTATACGGGGGGACTTACTTTTCGGGTAGCTGAATAAACATGGCATTAACTGAAATGATGGCTTTTTTGAATGCAGGCATACTAATAGTTGCGTTTGCCCTTCTTTTAGTTGTTTTATCATTTAGTGTTTCTCAAATAAATAGTACCAGCGTTTTTGCAAATTCAGAGGCCGTTGCAGCAGGGATAGGTACAAGGTTGATAACTTCTCCGAACTGTTTTGCTTATAAAAATACTATTTCTTATTACAATTCAAGTCTCAATGCTACGGGAGGGCCTTTGTATTCGTCTTCATACACCGAACCAGGAGTTGTTAATCTAAATAAATTCATTGAAAATTATTTCCTTTCATGCATGCAATACATATACTTTGGTGGCTCAACAAGTATACCTTCTTTACAGTCAGATATTGCTGCAGCAACTGGCGTTTCATTGACATTGTATGATACGCAAGATCCGAATGAGCTCGGACCGACTGGCTCTTTATATGTTTCCAATTACAATCAGTTTAATTTCGGAGGTAGTTTCCCCCAAGTCGAAGCGTCAATTCAAGCGTTTGCAAAGAAGGCCGAATATGCTGCAATGGCGGCCAGTCTTGCCGTTAGCCTTCCAATTATGATTGCTACAGGAGGGGCAGTTCAATTTAATATAATACTTGCAGTAGGCCAGCAATCTACTACTGAGATAGCGCCTCAATATGCTTTAGCATCTATTTTCTATTCTGAAAATACATATACTGAAAGCTTTCCGGTAGAAATACAATTTACTAATGCACAGGGTCAGCCGACTTTCCAAAATAGCGGCGTGTTACAGGTTCAGGTTACTTATGGAATTCCGCCTTACAGTTAGAATTGGGAGAAAAGGGCAGCTCACGATGCTAGATTTAGTTTTAGCACCCTTGGCAGCGGTAGTTTTAGCCGTGCTAGCGTATAGTTTGCTGCAAGGAGCCACTGCAAATCTTTTAACCGCTGTAAGCCAGCAGCCTGTATCACTTTCATGTAATTTTGCACTTGATACTTTGTACGGCACATATTATGTTCATAATGCATTTGCATTGTCCCAGCTCGCATTATATAACCCAAGCCAGTACTCTTTGGCAAATTCAAATAAGGAGCAGATCTTATCTACAAATTGCAGCGGTTCCTGTAATTCTAACTACAATTATGTACAATCCTACTTATATAATTCCTCTTCGCTCTATAGCGATTTTATAGGCTATTTTTCCGGCTTTTCTCTAAGTGATTTTCAAGTTTTGACTGGACAGGAAACTGCTACCTTAAATGCCCTTAATATGAAGGTGTTTTTGAATCAGATACCTTCAGGAATAACCGGCACTTCAGAATGCAGTTTACAGGTTTATAATCCTGTAGACCCTTCTAAGCCTTATACAATTTATGGGGTGGTAACTTAAAATGCTAAATAACAGAGGACAGGCAAACATGATTGTTGTGCTCGGCATGGTGGCTGCTACAATATATATTACACTAAACGCATTTGGGTATATCGGTAATGTCGGTCTAAGCTCTAAAATAGAGATAAGCGCACAAAATAGCATTTATCAGACATTAGCTTTAAAAAACTATCTTATTCAGGAAGCAAATTACAATTTTCAGAAAGCAGAACTTTTTGATGGCTTGACATTGCAGCCAAGTACTTTGGATTGTGGTTATATCAATACCTCTATATCTCTGCCATTTGTGCCTGTTCCTAAGGTTTATTATTGGAGAAATTTAGCGGGCCAGATATGTCTTCCAAATAACAATTTGATAGAATATGGACTTGAAACACTATTAAATAAAAATTCATTTGGTATAATAAATTCTTCTAACATGAATATACAATCTAATCTAGTGCTTAATCTTTCTAATAAAAGCAGCGCTGGGTTTTTTGGGAATTTTTCCGCGCCTTTTTTAAAAAACAAATATGAATTTTTATATAATACGTCTTCATCTGCCTTTTCAGTATGCGAATGGTCAGCAAACGGCTGTGCTTACGTAGCTGCAAATGTTTCTTTAGGCGTTAATTTTAATTTAGAAGGCATGGCCTTTTCTTCTCTTCCTCTTCAAGATGTGGTTTCTGGGGTAATAGACCAGCCAACTGCAACAAGCGCTTTTTTCAAGGGATCAAATCTCCCTCCGTCTAGCCAGTATACTATTGCTACATTTCCAAACGGTAATGTTGCTATCATTTATACATATCCAATTAATGGAACAACATTTTTTTACATGACTCCAATGCCAGATGAAAATTTATACTCCCTCAATAGCGTGATCTCATATGATACGGCAAATGGCATACCTAACAAGACACTGCTTGTTAATGGTTCAAAGAGCGGATTTATTTTTGACGGTATAAATTATACTTTTTCAGTTAATTCCAATGTTAATGGGATATTTTCTATAAAGCCTACGAATTATGTAATGTTTGGTATGCAGCCGAATTTCGTTTATTATAAATACATATTAAACAGTATACAGAACTCTGGTGTTCAGAATCTTTTATTTCCAAATAATCAGAATCTCTATGTTTCATATTCTTTACTCCCCTTATATTCCCCACAGGTATGTGTAAATTATAATGAAGGGCAATACAATCTACAAAATTGTCTTACTCTGTCTGATTCTATAACGGGAGATAACTACCTAAGTCAGTTACTGCAGTTAAGCATAGCCTTCGTGAATCAAAGTTTTCCGATAGGTAATAACAATATAGAAGGGTTTGCTCAGTATGAAATAGATAATTATATCTCAAATACTATAAATGCCGTAAATCTCAAGACAGTTTCCGTCAACGGCAGGCCTAAATACGATTGGTACTCTGCATTAATCTTACAGTTGGGCTCCCCCCAAGGGGCAAATTACCTTTTGGATAAGTTAAATAGAGTAAAAGAGCCTTACTATGGTACTTATATATACAACTGTGAACAAAATGCATCAGATTTAGTTTATTGTAGAAATTTGTTATCTGCTACTCTTTCACAGGATATAGACTATCTGCTTCAGAGCCAGATGCCACAAGAATTAAGCTTTCTTTCAGGTGCGAATTTCAATATAAACGTTTTAAACCTTTCTATCAATGCAAGTGAGATAAGTTCTTGTGTAAACGCAAGTAATTACAGCGTAAAATCAAATTATTCATATTCTGTAAAAAGCTTACCCGTCGATAATTTCTCCGAAGAAATACTTGGAATACCAATATCATTGGATTTCGGTTATCAGAACAGCCTTAATTTAAAGCCGACTGAAGCATGCGGGATACAAAATTCACCATATTCTACAGGCTATCCCGGATTCTCGGAGGCACTTATAACAAATAATCTTACTTATATTAACTGTGCTCCTATAATATCACAATCCTTCCTAAATCATACTTGTATTGCCAGTTTACGGACATCAAATTCTACGATGGAAAGTTATCTAAATTCTACAAGTTCAGCTCCAGATGGGGAGTATTGTCGTAAAATGTCGAACGGGCAGTATTTCTGTCCTTATTACAAGGTTTCAAGTTTCTCGTATAAGAATTGGATAACTAGCAGTAATACCTGTCCGAATTACTTCGTGATAGACAATCAAAACTTCACAACATC
>JAJZMG010000036.1:0-3575 GCA_021798355.1 Nanobdellota archaeon
ATAACTGTAAGGGAAAGCGATTCTATGAAGCAGTTTAGAATAGACATTGACAAACTTGACACCGTAATCTTTGAGTCGGCTTCAAATGATTTTGAAGAGCTTAGGAAAAAGTACGAATGCCATTAATGCCTGAATTTGTTTATTGTGCTTTCTATGTTTTCTATAAGGTGCATTACTGAAAAAGATTCTCTTTCCTTCTTTGCAATTGTCCTGCCGGTGTATCCGTTTATAAAAGCAGCCGCAGCCGCAGCCTCCACAAAATCATTGTTAAGGCACAACATTTCAGAGGTTATGCCTGCAAGCGAATCTCCTGTTCCCCCTTTTGTCATATAAACCGAGTTAATCTTATTTATAAAGGTCTTTTCTCCGTTAGATACGATGTCAACATGGCCTTTAAGGAGTATAGTTGTGTTAAACTGCCTGGCTTTTTCATAAACTTGATTAATCCTTTTTTCAAGGTCTTTGGACGGCTCCTCTTTAAATAGGATTTTAAATTCGTTTGAATTCGGAGTTATGACCATATTCTTCCCAAGAAGATTTAAATCTGCCATTTTTATTGCATCCGCATCTACTATTATTTTTTTGTCTATTTCCTTGAGAACCCTGTTCACGAGAAGGCTTTGTTCATACCCTGTTTCCATTCCGTTGCCTATTACTATAGTATCATACCTCTCGGATTCTTCTTTTACGGTGTGAAACGCGGAAGAATTCAGTTTGTCACAGTCCAACGCCGTCGTTATCATCTCAGGGGAAAATCCTGCGCATGTATCTGCAGCTCTTTTTGGAGCTATTATCTTTGTCAGGTCTGCTCCCGCCCTTATTGCCGAAAGTGCAACTATAGCCGGGGAGCCGGTGTATTCATCCGATCCGCCCAATATCAAGATTTTTCCAAAGTTTCCTTTGTGTGACCAATTATCTCTTTTTTTATACACTGTTTTTAGAATCTTCTCATTTAATGACGTGTATATCATATGTTAAGAGAGGAGCTATGGCCTCCAAAAAGAGACGCGTTTGGCGATAGGTATTTCTTTATATTGTTTATCGCTATATATGCTTCTGCCCCCCCTACCGATATAAGCGCAAATTTAGGCTCATCACTCACATTTGCCATGTCTCCAGCGGCATAAACCCCGTCAACACTTGTCTTGTAATTGTGATCTACTTTAATGTACCTGTTGCTTGTTTCTACAGGGAGCGATTTGAAAATTGAAGGGTTTACCTTGTAGCCTATCGCTACGACTACGGCATCAACCTCAAGCGTTTTGCTTGTTTTATCTGTATTATTAGATATTTCTATGCTTTTCACGGTATTTCCATCGCCGTCTATTTTCTTAACGTCAGTGTTCATTATTATTTCGGCTTTGCTGTCTCTCTTTACCGCATCGACACTCGATTCTGCGGCCTTGAAAGTGTTGTTATGCTGGATTATGTATGTTTTTTTGCAAATAGGGGAAAGCTGCATTTGATAGTCAAAGGCCGAATCTCCTCCTCCTATTATTGCCACAGTTTTGTTTCTAAATGCATCAGTAGATTTAACGTTATAGTATACTCCCTTATCCTTGTATTGCTTTTCTCCATCTACTCCCAGCTCGTTAGGGTGGAAATCACCAACTCCTCCGCATATAAGAATTGCTTTAGCAGAATATTTCTTTTCGGAATTAACTTCCACTGTAAATTTTCCGTCTTCAGGTATTATATCGGTTACCTTTGAATTAAATTCTATTTTTTTATTGAAAAGCATGCTCTGCTCATACATCTTGTCTGAAAGATCAGTAGCTTTCATTTTAGGAACGGCCTGTACATCATACACCATTTTTTCAGGGTATAACTCCAACATTTGTCCCCCATGAGTATCCAGGCTTTCAAGTGTTATGCTGTCTATCTCTCTCAGACCCGCACAGAATGTAGCAAACATGCCCGTAGGCCCTGCCCCTACTATTATCAGGTCGGTGTCTTCCATCTTATACTTAACTATACTCTCTCCAAGTATAGCTGCAGTTTACGCACTTGTAAAACCTTGTTGGTGGCTCATCAGAGCTTCTTGTCTGCTCTGTCCAGGATATTATCTTTTTCTGGCCGCATTTAGGACATTCTGTATCAGTCTCAAATTCCATCTGTGACATAGTTTCCTCTTCAGATGGCGCTTCCTCTACCGTTTTTTTCTTGAGCTTTTTAGTCTTTCCTTTCAATTCCATATCTTCTTCGTTCATTTTATAATATAACAATTTATAATTATTAAACCTTGCTTTTCAACAAAATACTTTGAAAAATAAATTTATAACTTATAAAAAGTATACTATTTCATGAATAGAAGTTATCTGTCGGTGTTGGCATTGTTGGCAGCAGTACTGTCCTTCTCATTAGTACATGCCCAGGCACCCCCTTCAATTACAGGAGTGTCAACGAGTGTTTCATTGCTAGGAGGATTGTCAACGGCAAATTCTCCCATGTATGCAGGGTTTTTTGCAATGGTCATGTTTATAATCTTCGCAGTAGCTTTGGATAGAACGCAGCTTTCAAGTGGAGGAATAGCAATCTCATTTATCTTTGCGCTTATAACTTTCTTTATTCTTTATACGGATAATACTTTACTGCATTTCTTTCTAAATACTTTCATAGTTCTAGCTTTTATAGGATTGATACTCGGACTGCTTGCCGCAGTTAAGTCCCCTAGGTCTATAAGGCTTATAGGTTTAGTTATAGCACTTTTCTTGGTTATAGTCTTATTTGAAAATGATTCGGGACTTACAAACGCTGTAAATTCTACCCTTCACATTAATATACTTACTATTCTACCGCTTGTTTTTGGGATAATTGCCGTTATAGTGTTTATAACGCTGCTTTTAAGAGGAGTAAAAACGCATAGTAACCCAGTTCTCAGGGTAATCCTACTTTTTATAGTCTTCCTTCTAATTGCATTGTTGATACCGGGTTTTGCAGGCTTCCTCTTCAGCCCAATAGTTTTAGTTCCATTGTTTGTTGGTATACTGTTAGTACTATTATTAGTTAGAAAAGCAGGCAGGCGCGGCCCAAAGCTTTCGAAGCAGGATCGCCAAGACTTAAAAGCGGCGAAACAAGAAGTCAAGCCTGGTGTGCTTTCTTCATGGTCACAAAAAAGGGCGCTTAAGAAACAGCAGAAAAATAACAAAAATAAAAACACATTTGTAAGTAACACTGGGAATAGTCAGGCGGGAGACCTTTTTGACCTTGCAAATGCTGCGAATAAAGGAGTTATTGGTTCGGTTCCAACAGATAAAGCTGCAAGAAAAATGTTCGATAGGCAGATATCAAAAGAAGTAAGGCAAAAGGATGTTTCGGCTTTGTTCAATGAAAGGAATAAAATTTTGGATCCTACTCTTAACTTATCAGAGTCTACAAGGCGCAAGGAAGTGGCAAAGATTGATAAAAAACTTAAAAAAATATCAAGCAAGATCGTTCCAAAATCCCCCGATCAAATAAAACAGAATAATCTTGTAAAGGAACAGCAGGAACAGAGAAGGCAGGAAATGTTAGAAGAGCAAAGGCTTGCAAACGCTCAATTGGAAGCTGCAAGGAGAAATGCGGAGAGAGAAAGA
>JAJZMG010000036.1:3675-14820 GCA_021798355.1 Nanobdellota archaeon
GAGAGAGAAAGATTGCAAGAGCAGGCTCAATTGGCAGAAGCCGCGAAACAAGAAGAGAAAAATAGAAAACAGCAGCAAGAAGTGGCAAAGGCACAGTCTGGAGTTGCAGGTCCTAACAGCGCATTTGATAAAAGGGTTAAAACTCCCTTATGGTTCTCCCCTAAATCGCCAGTAGATGAAAATGGAAAATTGGATGCTCAAATGCAAAACGAAATAGAGGCAAGAGGATTAATGGACAGGCGTGAAAACCTGGTTAACTTACTAGGGTCGGGAAAATTGTCGGGCAAGCAGGCCAAAGACGCAAAAAACGAGCTGAACAGAATAGATTCTAGGCTCAAAAAATACGGCAGAGAGATACACAGATAAAGTAGCAATAGCTATTTATTCCATGTTTTTATTCTTAGATTATACTCATACTTCATTGAGGGCTCGTGGCGCAATTGGCAACGCGCTCCCATGGCATGGGAGAGACTACGGGTTCAAATCCCGTCGAGTCCACCATAATTTGGTAGAAAATTATTAGCATCTTTAAATTTCATTGATAGTTTAAATTATCGTTAGTTAACTGCTTAATTTCTCTATCATCCTTACTTCAGTAGCCCTTGTGGGGTAAATTTTACTAAGTTTTTTATGAAGCTGGTTTTGTATTTTTCCAGCCAGTGCATCAAGTATCAATTCTTTCAAGCTTTTATTTTCAGCCAATTTATCTATAAATTCGTTTGCTTCTGCTCTTACGAATTTTTTGTATTTGTTTTCGGCCTTGCTTATTATGATTACTGTTTTTATAGCATATTCCTTTTCATTTATTTTTACCTTTCTTACTACTTCTATCTTTGACGCATTATGCCTTACCATCCTACCAACCTGCTCTCTTGAAAGTATGAGCGATTCCAACTGCGCGTTAGCCGTATTCTCTGTAGAGGAAATCAGCCTAAATCCCAGTTTAAATCCCGGCTTTGTCTTTACCTCTGGCAGGTTATTTGCATTTATAAGAAGTATCCTATTTGGAATATTAGTCTCATTTCCGTATACACTTCCCACTTCCGCGTTATCAAATTCAATAGCTTTTACTTTATACCAAGAATTAGGCTGATTCATATCTTCACTACCAACCTTGCGGATTCAAGCGAGTATGCGTACTCTTTTGGCAATACTTTGCTCTGTTTGTAATATTTAATGAGTTTTTTTATTCTATTTTCCAGGACAACCAAACTTCTAACAGAATGCTTGTCTTTTTTCTGTTTGTCCACATGCATATGCAGCTTAACTGCCTTTTTGTAAAGAGCTATTAAGTCCTCGGGAAGTTGCTCTTTTACCCCTCTGCTTTCAAGTATAGTGCTTATGCTCTTTTTTGTGATGTCTTTTACAGAAGGTATGCCGTATTGGTCCTTTAATACGGTCCCTATCTCTGATTTTGTAAGACCTTTCTGTGACTTATTGATTATAAGTTGTTCCACTTCCTCCTGCTTGTAATTAAGCCAGTGAGGCACGAACCTGTTTTTCACGTTAATAACTTTCATTATATCTCCTCCTCTCTTCTATATCTTTAAGATGAGTATCTATTCCTTTAAATTCTTTTCTAATTTTAGATTTGTATGCGTTTAAAAAACAAGAATATGCTTCCTTATATAAATCATTGTGCTTTGATTTTAGTGCATTCTTGAATAGGAATATATCACTCGCAAAGTCTTCATCTTTTAATGAATGAAAGCTTAAGCCGAAGTCTATAATGTAAAGTTTTTTGTCAGTTTTTATCATGTTTGCGGTTGTAAGGTCACCATGTATTATGCCAAGGTTATGCATCTCCGCTACTGCCGTGCCGATATTCTTTGCGTCATAGGATGAAAAATCTTCTGCAAGCCTTGTTCCGTCTATTCTTTCCATCCGTATCTCCTTTTTTCTGTCGACGTATTTTAAAGGCTTAGGGACATTTAAACCGTTACGATAGAGAAAATTCATTATGTTGAATTCCGCCTTGCTCCGGCTTTTTCTTAGTTTTTCATCTATCTCTTTTATTCTGTATTTTTTCTTCGCTCTTCTCTTTATTATAATACTATCTTTTTCGTATATCACCGCTTCCGAGCCGACTGCTAATGTTTTCATGTTTTTATAAACACCCTGTCTCCATCCGCCAATACATGTGAAAGAGCAACCCTCTGCCCTTGGAATTTGGCGCTTTTGCCGAACACGACCGCGTAAGCGTTTTTTTCAGTCTTTAGGTGAAGCTTTTTTATAAGGTCCCTTACGTTTTCTCCCTTCTCCATAGCAACCGCGTCTTCCGAGTTTTCTGTATACACTCCTATAACTCCAAAGTCCTTAAGCGCTTTTTCCACGTCTATTTTTTCGCTTACTATTTGAAAACTGCAGTACCTATCTATTTTTTCCTTAGATATTATTATCTCGCTTTGCAGAAGCAAATCCTTGTTTCTTTCTGCATCTTTTATTGAAAGCATCTGCACCTGTACAGTGTTTACCTTTACCATCCCATAAAGAAGATTGTTCACTCTTGTTAAATTAAAGAGCTTAAGCACGTTTTCATCGCTATAACCCACAAGTGAAACCCTTGGCCATCTTTTTCTTATGGCTGCAAATTTATGCACCAGCGGTTTTCGGCTTGCTTCCTTTTTTAAAAGAGAAAGTCTTCTTTTTAGCGATCCGAATTCCCTGTCTGTCCCCTTGTGTTTAGGCAGTATAATCATCATTCTTTTCAGTATCTTTTCTTTTTCTTCAAGGTCTTTTTCCTTGCTGTACCTTTCCTCTAATTCATAATATTCCTGAGGGGCGTTCATTGGCATAGCTATCTGTACATTATCTCCACCGTATCGGTCCTAAATTTCGGTTTTATTCCCAAATCTTTTTGCTTGTAATCCCGCATAAGATAACCAGTGTAAGCAATCATCGCTCCATTGTCTCCTGCAAATTGCATGGGTATCGCTTTAAATGAAGCATTCCTTTCTCTGCACATCTTTTCCCCCATTTCATTAATCCTCTTGTTCGCAGCCACTCCCCCTGTTATTACCAAACTGTCTTTCAAACAGTAAGACATTGCCCTCTCGCTCGCTTCTATCAGCATAGAAAATATTGTTTCCTGCAATGAAAATGAAATATCTTCTACCCTTTCTTTTCCTATAAGCTTGGATACAAAGGTTTCTATTCCAGAGAAGCTTACATCCATGCCCTTTACACTGTACGGCATTTCTATGTAATGTTTGCTTGCTCTTGCCATTTCCTCTATTTTAGGGCCTGCTGGAAAAGGCATGTTTAATCTTCTTCCAATTTTGTCTATAAGGTTTCCAACGCCAATATCCTGCGTTTCCCCAAATATTATGTACATTCCATTATAATAGGTTATTATCTGCGTGTTACCTCCACTCACATACAGCATTACAGGGTCATTTAATTTGGTGTAAAGCCTTGCGATTTCAAGGTGAGCTATACAGTGATTTACTCCTATAAGTTTTTTTCCGTATTTTTTCGCTAAAAAGGTGGAAAATTGCGCTCCAACTTTAAGGGCAGGTATTATCCCAGGGCCCTGCGAAAAAGCAAACAGATCTATATCCCTTAGTTTTAACCCGCTTTTATCCAGCGCTTTTTTAAGTATCTCCGGCGCAAATTTAAAGTGATGCAATGCCGCTTCTCTGGGTATTATTCCCCCGACGGCAGGTTTGAGCGTGTCTCTTTCATTAGCTATTATCCTGTCATTGTCGGAAATTCCGACGCCAAAAGTGTGCGCAGTGCTTTCTACACCCAAAGTATACATAGATAGGATAAGGAATACCGTTTATTTAATTTTTGTCTTTCCTCTTAAACTCAGTATACCCGCAGTGGCCGCATGTAAGTCTGTTGCCATGTTCAGCTAGAAAGGTCCCTTCTCCGCATTTAGGGCATGTCCTATTTACCCTGGTAATAGAGTTGCCTTCTACCTTGTACAACTTCCAAATTTCACTTTTTTTCTGTTTCTTCTTTTCCATTTTTTACACCGTTCTTTTCAAGTATGTATTTTGGTAGTATTTTCTTTGCTGTCTCCTCATTTTTATAAACATGTGCAATTCCTTTTGCCTCATTTTTTCCGTATGTGCTTTTAATAGTGTATATAACCAGAAAACCGTTTTTGCCTTCTTCCGATAAAGCTCTTTTTGTTTCGTCTATTTTTGCAGGCTCGCCTCCCTTCAATTTTATCGTAAAGTTAATGATCTCTCTATCAAAATATACATCGTTTGTTGTAGAATCTATTTTAAGTTCCATATTTACTCAACGGAAATGGCGTATTTCCCATTCTTACTTATATTCATTGCATTTGCTATTGCAGAGCGTTCGCTGTCAGATATTATCACGATGCCTTTCCACTTAAGAGACAGGTCATCATTGCCGCACATGGGGCATTTTCTTTCCTCTGTTAAAAAATTGCATACTTTACATGCTTTCAATGCCATAATTATTTCTTAGAAACCTCTTTTTTCTTTGAGCCAAGTTTTCCAAGGCCTGGCGAACGCATAGTTAATCCTACTTTCATAATGCCTTTAGTGCTTACTGCTATTATGCTCGCTAGCACCGTATCACCTGTTTTTACCATTGTCTTTGTTCTTCTCCCGGTAAGTGCATTTTTTGAGAAGTCCACAAAATCATCCATAGTCTGTGAAATATGAACTAGCCCGTCTATAGGGCCAATATTTACTATTGCCCCTATCTCGCTGACGTCTATAATCTGACCTTTGATTGTTTCATGCAATGTCGGAAGGTAAGCAAGCATCCTAAATACAGTGTCATAGTATATCGATGCGTCATTTGGTATTATGATCCCTTCCGTTATGCTATCAATTCCTATGAGCCCTATAATCAAAGCCTTGTCTTCTATTACTCTTCCGATGTAATTTTTTCTTATTATCTCTGTAGTAGCCTCTTTTCTATCTTCTTCAAGCTTAGCAGGCTCAACTCTTATCTTGTCTTTCAAAGTTATAATTTCGTACATACAGTTATAAATTTCTATATCCTATAAATATATTTATTTATCTCATTAAAAGATACTATGTATTTAAATAAGTTTATTTTTGGGCGGTTGTTAATCAAATAAAAATGGAAAATAGCTCAGTTCTTGTTATAGGTATAGGTGCGGTTGGCTCCGCGTTTCTTGAGAACTCAATAGGCTTTTTCAAAAAAGTAGGCGTTTTTGATGGTGATATAATCTCAAAAAATAATCTTTCAAACCAACCTTTTTACAGAGACTGCGATCTAGCTTTACCGACTTCAAAGGTATCTTTTGCACTCAAAAAAATTGGCACGTTGGATACGGCAACGGAATACAAGGCTTATGAGCGGTATTTTACAAGGAGCGATTTTGAAATAATGAAGGATTATGATCTAATACTCGATTTTACCGATAATATTAAAAGCAGGCTGATTATAAATGAAGGCTGTGTAAAAATGGGTAAACAAGGGGTATTTGTATCATTAAACGAAAAAGAGGGGCTTTTATATTTTTACCGTAAAGGCGCTTGCTTCAACTGTATCTTAAGAAATTCGGCAGGTCACATAAAGGAGGGCTGTGAGTCAATTACCTCGGCCCCAGAAAAAGACTTCTTAGAGTTCTTAACTCAAAACATATTTGAATTTTATTCAGATAAAACCGATGGTGGGAAAATAAAGATATTCAGCCTCAAAACAAAAAAAGTTTTAAGTAGCGCTATTAAACAGGACCCGGAATGCGAGGTATGCGTGAAACACGTTACAAATAAGGTCGGAAACGAGTTCCTGCAGATATGCTCATCAGGCATAAAATTTTCATACGGGAAGGAAGTGGATCTAAATAGACTAAGCAGCTTGCTTAATGGCAGTAAACTATACGGAGAGCATTTGCTTTTTAATAATGAAAACAAATCAATACTTATTTCCGCAGAAGGAGACTTTCTTTTTACAGGATATACAAAAGATGAAGCAGAGTCATTGCTGTCGTTTTGTATTTCTTAAGACACGGAATAACAGGAAAAGGCTGGAACACACCAATGCAGAGGCAATTACAATTAAATAGATATCGTTGTCTAATTCATGAGAGAGTGTTCTTCCCCCTATTTTTACATTCCCGTAGTAGAATCCATTGCCATAAAAGCTGGAGTAGTTTAACACGACTATAATTATTATTGCTATTCCAATTGCAGAACCGAGTACTGCCAATGAGAGCAGTGCCCTTTTTCCTAGTTTAAATTTTTTGCCTTTTTTCATATTTTAATTGAAGCGCAATTATTTAAATACTTCCCAGTCATAATATTAATATGTTAGGAAATATCGCAGCGGTTGCTTTTAATTCGGCGCTAAATAAGTCAAATGTTACTACAACATTGACTTCTCCCGCACCAGGCGTGTCTCTATTTTTTACAAGCATAGAATCATTTCTATTTCCATTCCTTCTAGTTTTCGCGATAGTATACGGCGTTCTGCAAAGGAGTGAGATATTCAAGGGGAAAAGCGACATAGACGCTATAATTGCCTTCGTTCTTGGTATAATATTTGCCACTACAAATTATACGCTTAAACTGACTTACCTTATACTTCCCATAGTCGGGATAGTAGCAATAGTCGTATTCATGCTTTTGGTTATAGGGTCCATGCTTTACGGCAGCAGCTCCGAACTATTGAAAAGCAACTCAGGTAGAAAAATAATAGTAATTGCTGCGGTTCTTATATCGATTGGATTAATAGTATGGGTCCTGGTTAGTGCAAATCTGGCGTTTGCAGGTTTATCTTCCAAATCAATATCTTCTGATATATACAGCTATGCTCCATACATAGTAGTCTTTATAGCGCTCATACTCGGTGCGTATTTTATATTTAAATAATTGAATACTTATAAGTAAAGATATTTAAAGAAAAGTATAAATACTAAAACTATCCATAATTATTCATGGTAACAGCGGCAGTGGGATCTTTGTACTCTCAAATAGACAAGGCGCTTGCTCTTATAACTCCTCCAAACGTTACAAATCCTATAGAGTTTTGGCTTGCATTCCTTCTTATTCTTGCGATTCTTAGCACCGTGCTTAAAAACGTAAATTACTTTTCAGACAATAAGAACAAAGGGGCAAGAGGATTAATTGCCCTGATAATATCTTATTTTGCGGTAACAGTTGCATGGGTAAGCCCTATACTTGTTTATATGTCTTCTACTCTTGCAGTAACTGCTCTTATATTAGTGGCTATGCTTATAGTCGCTAGTTTGCTTAAGTTTGATATAACCGGCAACAACTCCAAATGGCTTTTTGTCGTAGCAATCGGTATACTATTTTTAGGAGGAGGGATATTTTCAAACGCTTTGGTGCCTTCCAGTTCTGGAGTGGGCAGCGAGCTTTCCAATATTGGTTCTTCTTTGATAGGGCCTAACCTGGCATACTTAATCCTGGGTATAATAATTATATTTGTTATCGCCTTTACTTTCGGCGGCGGTTCGGGTAAGAACCCTTAAGGAGGATTAAATGATAAATTTACCGGCTTTTGGTTTGTATGATTTAGCAGTTTTTGTTTTAGTATTTGCTATTGTGTATGGCCTGCTTACTCGCTCAAAGTTCTTTTCAAGTTCCGATATACCTGCGCTCATATCAGTAGCCGTCGGCTTAATCGCATTGCTGTCCTCCTTTTTCGTTAGCTTTCTGGTAACTTTTCTACCGTACGTTTTGGCTACCATGTTCTTTATTTTTATTATTATATTGCTGCTTTCCACCGCACTTGTGCCGCAAAGTTCAATTATAGACTATTTGAAGAAGAGTTCACTTATGCCCGCTCTAGTAATATTTGTAATGTTTGTTTTCGGGCTTATAGCATTCGGTACCGTTTCAAGCCATTATCCTCACACGTTCAATAGCACGAATTCAACCGTTTCAGGCAAAGCGGTTGCCGTTTCTACTTCTTCATTTCCAGGAGATCTTAACTCCGCTTATATATTATCAATACTAACAAACCCTTCATTCCTTACTACTATACTCACGTTAATGGCTATGACTATAGCGGTATTTGCGATAACTAGGCAAGGCCCCGGTAAAAAGTAAATTATAAAGGAGATGTTGCTTATTCTAGTTTTCTTGCAAAATAGAATCTTTATTCGTATGGTTTTTTAGCTGTATGCTCATTTTACGGTTTCTATAGAATCTATTTGCCCGTCTCCATCGATGTCATACCCTCTTACCATAAGGCTCCAGGGCATTTCTCCGTTGTATCCTTTGAATGTTATATTCGAAAATCTCGTAGCTGCAAGCATTGCCGATAAAGTTCCAACATTCCTGATTCCTCCTATCAGTATTATGTCCTTTTCTTTGTCGAAGGGGTTTCTTATTTTTTCTATAGTCCCTTCATAGTCCCTTATGTGTATGCCGTTTCTGTCTTTTAGTCCCCAACCTTCTTCTTTTATGAATTTTATCGGGAGAAAATTGTTTATGTCCCTTGTTACAAGGTTAGTTACTGGCCCACCTATTATAATAAGATTCTTCTTAAAAAGGTTCTTTGATATAACATCCGTATCTAATATAATCGGCATGGATGAAGGAAGATCAATAAACTGCCCTAAAAACATTCCCAAATAAGCGGTATAATGCGAGTCTCTCGCAACTGCCTTATACTCGCCGTGAGGGTCAGATGCGCCGACGCATATGTACCCGTCGAACTTTCCGTTGTTTATAAATTTGCTGAAAAAGTTAAGCGCATATTGATTTTCCTTCGACTTCATTTTTGGGTCAAATTTTACCTTGTTGTCAGCTATTTCATATGAAAATGAATTGTAAGAGGCCTTCAGCAGTTCGCCATTCTTTTGAGGTTCTATACTTATCAAACCTGCATTTTCAAGCTTTCCAATATAGAATGCAATAGTCTTCTTATCAAATTTTAATTCCTTTGAAAGACTAGCCGAATTGTAAGGCTTTTTACATAGTTTTTTCATTATTGCAACGGCCTTTTCATCTGCTATCTGTTTAACATCTTTTATGTTTTCGATAACCTTTGTATCGTTTATAAAATACCCCTCACCATCATTTTTAAGAATGTAGCTTTTCATAGTAAATCCTCTTTTATACTCTATAACTAGGTTAATTTAAGTATTTAACTCTTTTTGGTTTTCATGGTTTATTTACTTAGTTATGTCTAAAAATTAGAAAAAAGCTTTAAATATAAGTTTACCTCTTCAAAAGCTTATACTAATTTTATGTGCGGTATCATAGGTTACACTGGAAATGAGAATTCTATCCCTCTTGTCTTAGAAGGTATAAAAAACCTGGAGTATAGGGGTTACGATAGTTTTGGATGCGCTTTTGATGGCAAAAATAATAATATAGAAGTAAGAAAAGATGTCGGTAGAATAAACAAAATAATCGAAAATTACAAAATAAACAACGAAGTTTCAAGCAAAAGCATAGCTCATACGAGATGGGCTACGCATGGAGAAGTTACAAAGGCCAATTCACATCCTTTACTGGACTGCACGGGCAATATAGCGGTCGTTCATAACGGTATAATTGAGAATTTTAAGGAGTTAAAGGACACTCTCCCTAATCACACTTTCTCTTCCGAAACGGATACGGAATTAATTCCCCATTTAATAGAGGAAGAAATAAAGACCGGGAAATCATTCGAGGATGCAGTTATTTCAACAACAGAAAAGATGAGGGGGTTTTCTTCGTTCGTTGTGATGAATGCTGCAACCGATAATCTTATTGCAGTCAAAAATGGTTCGCCATTGGTTTTAGGAATGAACAAAAATGGCATATTTGTTGCAAGCGACGTGCCGTCTTTTCTAAAGCATACAAATAAAGTCGTGTATCTTTTCGATGGAGATGTTATATCTTTAAATAAAAATGGCTTTAAGGTTCTTAAATCAAATAACTTAGGAAAGCACAAAATAAGAGAGGTAAATTTCTCGATTTCGGATGTGGATAAGGGAAAATACCGGCATTTTATGCTCAAAGAGATAATGGAGCAGCAGGGTTTAATCTCAAAGCTTGCAAACTCAGACCTTTCGTACTTAAAAAGTGCCGCATCCGCCATTTCCTCATCTAAAAAAGTATTTCTTGTAGGATCAGGCTCCTCATTTCATGTTGCTCTCCTGTCCGCAGGTTTACTGCGCGATCTTGGAAAAAATGCAATCGCAGTACAGCCGCAAGATCTATTGAATTATTCAAAGACAATTGAAAAAGAGGACACTTTTATAATAATTTCCCAGAGCGGGGAAACTATGGACATAATAGACGCCATGCCAATAATAAAAGAAAACAGGAAAATAGGAATAATCAATACCGAGGGTTCCACGCTCGCAAATTCTGTGGACTACTTTATAAATGTTAATGCCGGACACGAAAAAGGGGTTGCAGCTACGAAAACGTTTACGATGTCTGCGATACTCACATGCCTTTTGGCAATGTTTTCCGTTGGAGAGGACAAAGAAGCATTAAATGATCTTAATCTTTTGAGCATAAACATGTACAATCTTTTTGTTCCTTCAGTGTATAAGATAATAAAAGAAACAGCCTCTATAATAAAAAGAGAAAAAAACCTGTTTTTCTTAGGAAGGGGCACTGATTATATCTCAGCGATGGAATCTGCGTTAAAAATGAAAGAAATCACCTACATTCATGCAGAAGCAATTGATTCGGCAACCTTTAAACACGGGCCGTTAGCATTGGTTTCTAAGGGGACATACGTTATAGCTTTTGTATCTGATAGGTTTAAGGACTTAGAGATACACAGCCTTAAGGAAATAAAAGCAAGGAATGGTAGAATAATCGGCGTTGCGAATGAAAAGTTCGATGTGTTTGATGTCCTTATAAGGTCTCAACCTGCAGGGATATTCAGTTTCGTCCCCCAAGCAATAATTTCACAGCTTCTTTCATACTATGTTTCATTATCAAAGCATATCGACCCAGATCACCCACGAAATCTCGCAAAAGCCGTAACTACAAAATAAGTTAACCTTTTTTACAGAAAAGTCAGCAGAAAGCCCACAATTTCAATCGTGGGATGAACGCGATGGCAGGACCTTTAAATATAACAGAGAACAAAGATAAAATATGATACTGACATTCAAGATCAAACATAATAGAGATTTCTCAAATGAATTGGCAAAGGCCAAGCAGATAGCTAACTTTGCATTGCAAACTCGAACACAATCATCTAAAG
>JAJZMG010000039.1 GCA_021798355.1 Nanobdellota archaeon
TCCTCTCCTGTTATTGGATTTTTTGATTTTATTGGTTTTTCTCTTTCTTCTATTTTTTTGATAAGCAGAGGGTGGTTGAATGTTCCGACTATGCTTTTTCCTGATTCAGTTATGATCTCCATAACCTGCTGGTTTTTGTATATGTGAAATGTGGAAGCGGTGTCTCTTTTGTAACCCTGCCCTATGAGCACGTCCTGTTTTATCTCTTCGAGGTGAGTTTTTCCTGCGTTCCCTATTTTGATTATTGCGCCATTTCCAAGCACAATCCTTTCGTCTGCCCGGAGGCAACCGGGATCTCCTACTAATAAAATATGAATGTCGCCTCTTATCACGCTGTTTCCGGAAAGAGCGGCCTTTCTAACCCCTCCAAAAAGCTGCATTACTATAGCTTCCTTTATGTCGTCATGTCCGAATATGTTAGGGGCTATTGAGTTTTTGAACTTTGTGTAGATCATCTTGTCGTTCGCCAGTTCCTTGATTGCCATCTCCTCTTCCTTTGTAACTACAATATCTTCATAACCTTGCTCCACAGCTTCAACATATGATGCAAGTATGAATGTATCCGACGTGTTTGATCTTTTTCCACTAGGATAATATATTGCGCTCTCATTTATTATTCCAGAGACAACAACCTTGTTTCCTGGTATTATGCTCCTCTCGAATTTCGGATCAACCAAATCTTTTTTCAATACGACATTTATGTGTTCAGGCTGCTCCCCTCCTTCTAAATCTTCAGGTGCTTCTTCCAGCATTATTCTCTGGGTATCAACAAGATATTTCTTGACTACTTTGAACCGTCCCTTCTTGCCGCAGTTTGTGCATATTGAAGGTGCTCTTTGTGTCATCTCTTTCTGTTCAACCTTAGTTATGTGTCCGCAGCTCTGGCATTCAAAGTCAATTGCGCTGGCAACCGGCTTTACGCTTGCCGCAGTTTTTATTAAACCCTGTACCTGTATGAAAAGCCCTATATGTTTGCTTCTTATCTCTCTGATTAATATCTGTGCGTTTTTTGGCAGGTTTTTTATTCTTACTTCTATGTCTAAATTCTTATGCGGGATCGAAGTCTCGTTTATAAAATATTTTATTGTATCCAGCGCTTCTTCCGGGTTTTTAAGAAGGTAATCTCCAAGTTCTGGAGAAAACTGGTCTACGTCATTGAAGTCAAGCAATATTGCATTTTTGTTTGTAGTGAGAATCTCTTTCGTTTTATCGCTTAATCTCTTGTTTACAAAAGAACCTATAATTTCATCAATCTCATTTTTCATATTTCCTTTTCCTGTTTACCTTTATTTAGGTAAAAAGCAATATCATGCATATCTCTGATATTCTTTTATTTTTATTAACCTTTTCTTGCTTATATTCTTAAATTTGTCGTAAGCCAGATGAATGAGATGCCTGTAAATATTCCTATAATGGCACCTGCAATAACGTCTCTCGGGTAATGTGATTTAAGGTAAAGCCTGCTGTACATTACCAAAATCCCGAATATAAAAAACGGCCAAAAAAGTAAAGTGCTGAAAAATGCCGTAAAGAAAAATGCAGATATAGCCGAATGGCTTGAAGGAAAGCTTCTTTTGTTTAGTCTGAATGTTCTCTTGTAAAAGTTTCTTTTAAGTGCTTCCGATGGTCTTTTTTCCTTAAAGAATATTTTTATTCCCTCTGAAAAGGTTGCAGTTACTATAACTCCTAAAAATATTAGAGAGGCTATCCTGATAGACGGGTTAAGTACTATGGCTATAAGCATTTCAAAAGTAAATATCTCTATGGGGTATCTTTCAACTAATATTGAAAATCTGCGGAAATAACCATCATTTTTCATGCTTCTCTGAAAGATATACCATCCTATCAGCACCAACTATTTCAGGCAGTACTACTTCATCTGCTCCTAACTCCTTAAATTTATTTACGTTTTTAAGAAGGTTACATCTTGTTACTATCCTCAGGTTTTTGTTGACTTCTTTTGCATTTAGCACCACTATAAAATTGTCTACATCCTGGCCAAGCGCAGCAAATATCCCTACAGCCTTGCTACTATTTGCCATTTTGAATGCTCTTTCGTCCAATGCATTTTCCTTTATGACATTAAAACCCAGTTTTTTAAGTTCCATTGCCCTTACGTCGTTGTTCTCTATTATAAGCACCTTTTTCCCCTTTTCCCTTAAAAGGCTGCCTATTCTTTCTCCTATCCTGCCGCCACCGCATATTACATAGTGGTTCTTGAATCTAAGACCTTTTGCCATATAAATCACACCTCCAAACTCACTCCTTATTAACGATATTAAAAATTCCAAAAGGTAAACCGCAAAAACACCTAGGAAAAGCGAAAAGAAAAGCAGCAATATACCAAAATTGGAATCGAAATGAAATGTCTCAAGCGCTACAGCCACCGTTGAAACCGCAGCAAAAAAACCTATTCTTTCATCCTCAGATATAAGTATCGTTATAATTGCAAATACGATAATAAGGACTAAAGCTGCTATAACCAGCTTTTGTCCGTTTTCTCTCATCTGATCCATTATAATAGTAAAGTATTGTAGGTTATAAGTTTAATTTTATGCGCGCAGTTTACTGCTTGTTTCTGAGTTCATCTTTTAACTTTTTCAAAACAATGTAATCTATGCTAGGTGTTTTGCCGCCTTTATTCTTCGGTTCAAACCAAAGGTCAAGACCGTCATTTTCCTTTCTAGGCACTAAATGCAGTGATACGGGATTTTTTTTATCAAGAAATGCAATACAGTTTTGTTTTCATATATTACAGTAGCCGGTAATCTATGTTTAGCTATCATACAGGAGAGGCAGATCGTGTTTTAAATTAAATAGTAACTCATTCCTTTATTTCCATCTCTATGTTTACTTCTTTTGGAACGGTGGTTTTCATTATCAAATGCAGTGCTTTTGGATCAGCCTGCATATCTATTACTCTTTTATGTAATCGTAATTCCCATGTCTCATAGCTTTCCCTTCCCGCTCCATTAGGTGCCCTTCTTGTGGTAACCTTGAGTTTTTTAGTCGGAAATGGTATAGGTCCCGTAATTGCAGTTCCCAATTTCTTGGATATGTCTATTATATCATTGCACACCGATTCCAGCTTTCCCGAATCTGTTGAAGTCAATTTTATTCTCGCTTTTTGCATATCTCTATTAAGAACTTTCACGAGTATTTAAGCTTTTTTAATAATTACATTAAGAATCTCAGTTCACAAGATATAAGTATGAAAGAGGTAAATCATAAATATAATTAAGATGTCGACGCAAATTTAGAATAAATGGACGGTTAACTTTATAAATACTAATTTACATATAAAGCTATAATAAATGGAGGTAAGCTGATATATGGTAGATGAAGCTAAGGGATTAGATAGTCAGGTTTTTTCCGTCTTGGAAAAGATAAGAGCAAAAGGCGGAGTTACTAAAAAAGGGATAAACGAAGTAACAAAAGTATTAGAGAGAGGGCAGGCAAGGCTCGTAGTTTATGCGTCCGATGTTTCTCCTAAAGAGATCATAATGCATATACCTCTTCTTTCGAAGGACAAGAATGTTCCCTGCGTAGCGGTAAACAGCAAAGTAGAACTTGGAAAATCATGCGGAATGAGTATAGGTACTTCAGCAGTGGTAGTGATTAATCCGGGGGAAGAAGCACACGCATTGGAAGATCTTATCGGTAAAATCAAGAACTTATGAAAAAACAGCAGAATAAAAATTTAGAAAATAAAGGAGAGCATGCGGAACAGCGCTTTCTGGATGCTTATCCCTCAGAAGTGATAGAGATAGTCGGAAGGCACGGGGTTGCTGGAGAAGTTACTCAGGTAAGATGCAAGGTTCTAGCAGGTATGGATAAAGATAAGATAATACGAAGGAATGTTAGGGGCCCTGTGATAGTCGGAGATGTATTAATGCTAAAAGAAACCGAAATGGAGGCAATGCCAATAAGATAGTTATGAAATGCAGCTTTTGTGGAGAAGAAATAAAAAGAGGGAGAGGGGTTGTCTACGCGAAAGTAGACGGTACAGTATACAATTTCTGCAGCAGAAGATGCAAGGAATACACTTTGATTAAAAAAGACCCAAGAAAGTTTAAGTGGGCAATAAAAACTACAAACAAATAAGATTTAATTTTAATAAATGCTCTTATTCTGATGAATAATAGAGGCATATCCGAATTTTTGTCATTTATAATCGCTATTATAATACTTATACCGATAGCAGTAATAGCTTACTTTATAATAACCGCGGGTGCAAACAAAGTTGTTTCTTCATCAGAGTCAATTAACCAGTATGTTTCCTCTACGATAACGGCATTGCAAACCGGCAATTCCATAGTCCTGCCTCCAGATTCTCCAAACCTTCCCGCAACAACTTTCTTAGCGCAATTTTATGGTGACAGTTCTTGCATAAATTATATTGACCAGTTATCAAGGGAAGCAATACTTATCTCTCCCTCAAACCCCTCATCGCTTTCCAATACTTATTTTGTATGCATAGGGACTTTCTCCCTTTCCCCTATAATCCCTGGTCAAGACTTTTGGAATTATCTTCCTTCTAATAATGGAGAAAAAGCGGACAATGCCTCCTTCCCAGGGTGGTTTTCCTCTCTGTCAAACTATAATTCTCCGTCAAGTACGCTGGCATCTGGAATAAACGGGTCTACTGGGACACTATCCTATTTTACGCAACCTTCAAATCCTGAAATAACTCTTTCAAATTCGTGTGTTTCATTTTTTAATGCAACTACTACAAAGTACGGCTACGGCCAGCCAGGGGCTTATATAACTTCTCTTACTTGTGCTCCCTTGACCTACAATAATAAGTCTGCTTTCATAAGTGTAGTGCCGCCCTCCTGCTCTGGGGCATGCGGTAACAACCCAATGGCGTTTCTTTACGGTAACCCTGGTTATATAAAGTTCCAGGAATGTACTTATAATGGAGGAAGCGATTTGCAGTGCAAATTCAGCATAAATTAATATGGACTTGCTTTTAGAGGGAATATTGATAGCGATAATGATAGCAATAATCCTAATTTTTGTTGTTTATGAGTACATTACTTTTTTCGCTCCAAAATCCTCGATAGGCTATTATGATTCATTGGTAACAATGGCGGATTCTGCATGCACCTCTATACAGACTGCTTCAAATGTTCAGTTTTCCTCTCCTACCATATTTGTCTTTCAAATGTATGACCCTCAAGCATGCAATTCAATACTTAGCTCAAATGCTTACATCTTTTCACCCAATTCGGCAGTTCTTTCATCCCTGAATGGTAATTATGACCTCTGCTATGCAAATGTAAGCAATCCGGCGGCGTTGGGAGTATCGAGTGGAAATCAATACTTCTTGAAGCGTTCAACCAACGATTACATAAATTTTTATTACCCTAAGGAGTATTCGATTCCAAAATCATCAAACATGAGTAGTTTGTCAGAGTTAAACACCGCCGGCGTAGAAGTCAATTCCTCCTCACCCTTCTCTGTCATCCTAAATGCTTATTCTGCAGTTAATCCAAGTAATTACACTTTTAACCTAAACGAATATTCCAACACGAGCATAAATCTTGATGTTTATTTTAATGGCCAGACTTCATGCGGAGTAGATTACTCTAATTTGTATGGGGTACAGTCTTTTTCAATAAGCTCTCCATGCCAGCAGAAGGTAAATAATTTAACCGTGTCTGTTTTGCCCTCTGGGAGTCAAGAAACAAATTATCAGTTCAATGTGACCGCAAAGCCGGATTTAAGCCCTACTTCATCCTATTTGTCACAGCAGTGCACAAATCTTGTTTCACTTGTAAGTAGAGGGGTGATAAGCAACGGCAGCATAGTCTGCCAGCCCATCATATGCGGCGGAAACTCATTTTACCTTGCAGATCAAAGCAACAGGCCTTTTCTCGGTTTATACGGCGAATCGTTCACTTTTCTTGGCGTACAGTCTGGCGTTAACGACTTACAAATTGTAAATTCATACAGCGAGCAGCTTATAAACAGTTCATTGATGGATGAAACGGTTTTTGTTGAGGAAGGTTTGCCTAGTTCTACTTCTTGGAGCGTTACTTACAACGGCGTTACAAAAAGCGTACGTACAGGCTTGACAAGTGGCGGTAATACAATAGCATTTTCAAATCAACCCGGTAATTACTCTTTCAGTGTGCCGGATACAACTGGGTTAGTGGGCGATAGAGGGGACACATTTTTACCTAATGCCACTAAAGGGTATGCTCTTCAAGGTTCTTACGTTACAGTAAAGTTTAGTCTATCTTACCCTTGATTAACATTTAAATTCAGAAAGATGTTATAATTATTAAAATGACGATGGCATTTCGTTGTCTAAAAGACTTATAATGCCGCTGGTGAATTATGGCAAAAGTTACAGTTACAATATGTGATGCATGTAAGCAGAAAATTGCTACAAGAACGTGTCCGGTTTGTGGAAAAGATTTATGCGAGGCGGATACAAAGTCGTTCGCAGTCGATGTAGGCCTGCGTTTTGGACAGAGAATGCAGATATACAACGGGTATATGTGCGAGGATGATTACAGAAAGCTCGAAGGCAATCTAGGCGGAACGCTTGCCAAGATAAGCGAGTCAATGAAATCACAGATTGATAACATAATAAAAGAAAGTGTAGGCGCTTAAATAGAGAATAGCAAGGTTTATTAATTTCTTGCGTCATAAGAATAAATAACCCTGCGTAGCCCAATGGTAGAGCGACCGGCTGTAGAATTACTAAGTGCTGTTTTTCAGTGCGATGAAGAGTTTCAGCTGCGGTAACCGGTAGGTTGCGGGTTCGAATCCGGCCGCAGGGATTTTTTTTATTTTTATTAATTAAATCTTTTTGAGTATGTCACTTAATTCCGAAACATTTTTTGCGGTATAATCCACGTTGTTTGAGCTTTCCCTGAATATCTCCTTCTTTCCGAATAGAACATTTATAGTTGTGCAGAAAGGGTATGCGGCCTTTGCCATCTCCAGGTATTTACTTCTGTCATCTATAAATACCAATTTGAATTCCTTGTCTTTTATTTCGTTTTCCAGTTTTCCGTACTCAGCAGCAGACATTATTGCAATGCTGTCCTTTTTCTCCGCGGCTATTATCTTGTCAAAGTAAATATTTAGCTGGTTTTCATTTATTTTCTTGTACTGTTTTTCCTCGTTTCCAAAGTACTCTGTCAGCAGCATGTTGTAATTTCTTTTTGTGGATTCCTCAAGAACCTCCTCTATGCCAGTGAATTTTTTCGGCGTTTCATTTAACTTTTCCAGATATTCCTTCCCTACTCCATCTGCTAGTTCTATGCCTTTATTTGCAATCCATGCGGCGGCATACTCCTCTTTTATATTTCCTCTTTTAAGGTACATGTAAATAAGGGAAAGTGGCAATTGGTGTGGAGCATCATATGCAGTATGCCCCCTTACCTTTATTCCTTCATAATCAATTGACCTTAATTCATCTATTTCCTTTTCAGAGTCAGGGTCTATATGTATCGAAAGTTTGCTGAGTTCATCAGAAAGCCTGCTTATAACAGTCTTCTGTGCATTTTCAAATACTGCATTTGTGTCTATCAGCGTTGAATCCAGGTCCCAAATAACTATATTTCCGCTTTTCATTGTTTTCATATGATTAAAGCCGATATAAATATTTTATTTGCTAACGAATATAAATTCTTTCTTGGTTTTGCTGTCTAGCCTGCAGAATCCAAACCTCTCAAATTGAACAATCTGCCCTTCTTCGATCTCATCAACAGTCTTTTCTGCAAAACCTTCTATCTCAGTGAGGCTATTGCCGTTGAAAGTTTCATCGGCATTTAATAAATCTCCGACTTTTATGACTTTTACAGGTACATTCTGTTCTGTAACCCACTGTATTATCTTCTCTCCCGTTTCATGCTCTCTGCTGTGGATCTTGCAAGTGATAAGCCCCTCTTCTTTGTCTACTATTTCAATGCTGTAAAGTTCCTTAAGCCTAAATTTGTCTCCAATATCTAAAGATGCAATATCAGATTTGTCTACAAAGAACTTTGCGTTTGTTTGTATTTCTCTGTATCCAAGATTATTTGATGGGTGGAAAGGGAGTCTTGCCTTCTCCTCCGTTGCATCTTCAACTAACAGTTTAATTGGATTAGGAACAAAGAAAAGCCTTTTTGCGTATTTGTCTATTATCCTGCGGTTGAATGTAAAAAGCATATCTAAGCTGTATTCATGCTCAGAAGATGAGTATCCAACTTCCTTTACAAAGTCTCTTATAGCTTCAGGCTCGATTCCTCTTCTTTTCATTGAGGATATAGTGGCCAGCCTTATATCATGCCAGTCTTTTATGTAGCCCTGCTTTATCAGTTCTCTAACTTTGCGCTTAGACGTAAGTGTGCCCTGGAAATTGAATCTGCTGAACTGTATTATATTTGGTTCTTTTAAACCAAGTTCTTTTCTTAGTCTGCTTTGTAAATTAGTTTTGAATTCATTGCTTCTCAATATGTGTGTTATCCCGCATAATTCATCCTCGATTACGCTTGCGAAGTCGTAAAGCGGCCAAAGATTATATGGTTTATAATCATTTTTTATAACCCTCATTATGTTTGGATCTCTCAATGAAGCATCCTTATCTTTCATGTTCCCTTTAAATCTAAAAATCAGCTCTCCAGCCCCTATACCTCCTTTTTTAGCTTCTTCCCAAAGTTTTAAATTTTCTTCTACAGAATTATTCCTGTGCTTGCATTCATTTCCTAAGCTTCTGTCTTTTTTTATTTCATCCGGTAAACAGGTACAACCATATGCCTTTCCTTCCTTTATGAGCTTTTCAGCAAACTCATATATCTTTTCCATGTCTTCGCTTATGAATTTCTTTTTATCGTATTTTATCCCAAGCCATTTTATACTTTCTTCAAAGTTCTTTACGAATTCCTCTTTTACTAGATTGGGATTGGTGTCCTCAAATCGTAGCCACAACTGGCCGTTATACATCTCTTTGTAAAGATAATTTATTGTAAATGAAAGGGCATGGCCCCAATGCATGTATCCAGATGGTTCTGGCGGAAGTCTTAAAACCACTCCATTTTCAGTGTTAGGGAGAGGTTTAAGCCCTTTTTTCTCTACTAGGTTTTCTTTATGGTTAATTAAACCCATATCCAAGGCAAGTTTTAATATTTCCTCATTATTCAATGCGTTTACCTCATTTACTGCCTTATCAGCAAGAACTTTGAGTTCATCCATTTCTTTTACTAGGTTTTTATCTTTTCCTAGCATTTCTGAAATAACCGAACCAATTCTTGCTTTGCCATCATGTGAGGCTGCGTTTTTTATTGCGGCTTTTTTAATTTCCCCTTCGTTTATCATATTATTTACCTTATGTTTCTCTAAGTGACATCCTCCCACCAATAAATTGATGGGCTTCCAGCTCCTATTGAAAGCTTTAGCTTTCTCATAGCGTATAGTTCCTGCTTCTCTGGATCATGGCTCGTAGACCTTGCTTTGATATTCATCTTAGCTAGTTCCGCCGTCAGAGGGTTCTCCACAGGCTTATATTCCCCTCTATCCGAGGGTATTGGATCCAGTCCTACTTGCTTTAAACCGAAATCCCTTATGTCTTCCGATGCGTTTAAGTCTCTATTCAAGTGTGCATTGCAATTTTCACATATCCATTCTCTCTGGCTTAACGTCAAACCTTTATTGACATATCCGCACGGGTGGCATGTCTTTGACGACTTTTCAAACATTCCTATCTCTATTACGTTCTTTCCTTGCTTATCTGCCTTGTACTTAAGGGACTGGAAGAATCTGCCCCAGCTTGCATTGCCTATCGCCTTTGCCATATTACGGTTTCTTTTCATTCCCTTGATATTTAGGGTTTCTATCACTACTGTATCAAACTGCTTGATTATCGCTGTCGATACTTTGTGTATGAAATCGTTCTTTTGATTTGATATCTTTTCATGGGTTTTTGCAACTCTTATCCTTGCTTTATTCCTGTTCTTGCTTCCTTTCTGCTTTCTTGAAAGCATTCTCTGCCTGCTCTTCAACAGCTTTTCTGATCTTTGTAGGTATTTTGGATTACTGATCTTTATACCGTTAGACAGTACAGCAAAGTCCTTTAAGCCTACGTCTATTCCCACGGTCTTTTTTGGGTCGCTTGTTGTCTGCACTTTTTGAGGTGCTTCTTCTCTGTCATCTACTACTAAGGAAACGAAGTACTTGTCTGTTGGTGTCTTTGTTATGGTCAATTGCTTTACTTTCTCTCTGGGAAATTCTCTGTGCACTTCCATCTTTATCCCTTTTCCTAGTTTAGGAAGGTACAGTAAATTGTCAGTGAAGTTGAAATGCTGCGGTATCCTGAATGACTGCCTGTTTGATTTCTTCTTGTAATTGGGGTATTTTGATATTCTTCTAAAGAATGCCTTGAAGGCTTTGTCTAAATCCATCAATGTCTGCTGCAGTGACTGGGAGTTAGCTTCTTTCAGCCATTTGTATTCCTCTTTCTGCTTTAGTTCTTTTATTAACTTGGCAGTATCATAGTAATTTAGTCCTTTCTTTGAGCTGTCATTTTTATGGTCTTTGTAATATTCTTCTCTTAATTCTAAAGCTTTGTTCCAAGCTACTCTGTTGCAGCCGAAGTACTTTGAAAATATCTCTTGCTGCTTCTTGTCTGGATACAGCCTGAATTTATACGCCGTCAGCATATTGTCATTTTGACACTGCTGCTATTTATGTTTTCCATTTCTTTATTCGCTTTCATCCCACGATTTAAATCAGGGGTTTTCCCGCTCACACTTTATAAAGCTATTTGCACAATAAACAGCTTTTTAAATGCATATTTGCTTAGATATTGTATAATAGGAGGTAATATGGCAGATTTTGTAAGAAAAAGTTCAGTAAAAGTAGAAGTCAAGAAAGTCGGAAAGGACATGCGTTGCCCTGATGACACAATAGAAGGTCTTGACAAGTTTGTCAAAGAGTCAATTGCCAAAGCAGTAGCAAGAGCTAAAGCCGATGGCAGAAAGACACTTAGGGCACACGACTTCTAAGTAGTTTTTTTTATTTTTTTTATTTTTTTAAAGTTTTTATTCTTTTAATGTCATAACAAATCATGGTGGATATAGAGCTTATACTTGGAATAGTGATAATCGTAGTTGCGATAATAACCTTTATACGAATACTCAAGCCTGCATTGGAAGGAGTCATAGTAATAATTCTAATATTTGTAGGCAGTGCTCTTATCTTTCATTCTACGCCTTTAATAGGCTTGCCAGGATTTAGCCTTCCTGTTAATTTAGGCCCAAATATAGTCGGAGTGTCCTCTGGAATAAACAATACGAGTAATATAATCATATTCAATGCGGATTTGGTTAGCATAGATAGTTTTACAGCTTCTGTAAACAATCAGTCCCTTACTATCCTTAACAATGGTACGGCGATAGCTCCGGCAAAATTCGGAGTCATAAGCGTTAAGGGCCTTCACAAAGGAGTAATACACTTAAAGGCATATTCTAACTTGTTTGGAATAAATGTGTTGGCATCGAATTCTACATATAATTACACTAGCTGAGTTACTTATTTTGTATAGAACTTCATTTTGCGGCAGGCATAAACTATAACTTAGACTCTTTATTTTTGATTCCAAGTTTTAAATATAAGCAGGTTATACACAAATGCAAATTATTTAATGTTTTGCAGATATGCGCCGTAAAGCTGGTTTCTAATTCACCTAAAATAAAGTATTTATACTAGTAAAGATATAAGTAGTTATATCAGAGGTGATATAATATGAGAATGAACAATGGTGGATGCGGTTGCGGAAACAAAGGAATGAACGGAATGGGCAGGCAGGGCATGATGAGAATGCAGGCCGAAGAGCCCTACGGAAAAAGAGACTTGAAGGAAAACCTTGAAGACTACAAAGAAGAACTAGAAGAAGAAATAAAGTTTATCAACAGAAGGATAGACGAACTTTCCAAAAACAGTTCTGAAGATAGTAATGAGGAAAGTAGTTGAATATGAACGGCAGACGTTGCCGATGCGGGCCCTTTAATGTTGACGTTGTCCCAAAAGGCCTGCTTCAGCCCTTTATGCTTAGATTGTTGACTGAACGGCCGATGCACGGCTTTGAGATAATGGAGCAGATATTCGAAAAGACAGATGGGATGTGGAGGCCAGGGCCTGCGGCGGTTTACCCTTCTCTTGTGCAGATGGAACACTCCGGTTACATAGAAGCTGTAAACAGGGAAACCAAGAGTGAAAAAACAAGGAAGCAGTATAAGATAACGGAAAAGGGAAAAGAAGCAATAAAAGAATACGATAAGATGAGTGGCAACATAGCCGAAAACATGCATCAGTTCACGCGTTTCCTTAAAAGGTTTTGAATCACGCGTTGTATTTTTTTTGTCTAATTTTAAACGGCTTTGTTTAAAAAGTGGTATTTATCAAACACTTTCTGGACTTTTTAAACAGTTTTCATCCAATCATTTGAATCCCGACGATTCACGCGTTAAATCCGGGTGAGCCTAAAGTACCTCCGCAGCAGTCTTCTAAATAAAGTATAGTCCCAAGGTTCTCCGCACTCATGTTGTGATTCAAAATAAGATATTTAAGCAGCCCTTCGTGAAAATACCACGCCCAACATTCGCAACAACAATATCCGCTATCTCCCCCCATCTGTTCGCTTATGTTTATCGCATGAGTAAGAGTAGCGTTCTGCTGAGGGCTTAGTGATGCGTTCCAGTATGAAACCATCTGCTTTACCAGTGCGACTGAGACATTGTAAGGGTCGGACGGAATTTCAGAGATGTTTGAATAATTCTTTAGTCCGTTTATCTGCTGAGTATAAGTGCTATAGTCCATATAACTACAACAAGAACCTTGGAGGTATGCTCCGCTCGGCATCGAGTTCAAAAAGCTCTCGGTTTGAGCAATTCCAAAGATACAAACATCTGAAGTAGAAGTATTTAATGTGGCAAAGTTTACCTGAAGAATTGAGTTACCGTTGCTTTTAGGTGATAACGCCGGCATTTCCATTAGGATCGCTATAATCACGAACAATAAAGTTAGCGAGGCGATAATAACAAAGAGTTTTTTGTTCATATAACATCCACCATCACTTGTGATTTAAATACTTTGTGGGCGTTTATAGCGTTGTTCAGAAAGTAGGACCTATTAAACGGATTCGGGACTTTATAAACAAAAACCAGACTTAATAAACAAAAGGCACTTTATAAACAAAGTCATTTTAAACGCAAAGTTTATTAATTCTACAAGTGCGTCGTAAATTAATGGAAAATAAAGAAAAATTAATTCTGTGGTTTAAAGACATAAAAAAAGAGGACGTTCCCGAAGTTGGCGGCAAATCGGCAAACCTCGGTGAAATGACAAATTACGTCGAAGTTCCCGTGCCTCCGGGGTTTTCGACCACGTCTTATGCATTCAATAAGTTTCTTGATGAAAACAACATAAGGGGGAAGATAAATGATGCCGTAAAAAACATAAACGTAGAGGATGAGAACGATCTTAAAAAGGCAAGCTCGGAGATAAAGACTGCAATCATGGGTTCCGAATTGCCAAAAGACCTGGTTTCAGAGCTTTTGACAAGCTACCACAAACTTGTTAAGGAAAGTAATGCTGAGTTTGTTGCCGTAAGATCGTCTGCCACCGCAGAAGATCTGCCGGATGCAAGCTTCGCCGGGCAGCAGGATACTTATTTGAATGTGCATGGCGATAATGAATTGATACAGAAAGTAAAGGAATGCTACTCCAGTTTGTTCAACGAAAGAGCAATTTATTACAGGGCAAAGAACAGCATAGACACAAAAACTGTTGCACTTGCAGTTGTAATCCAGAAACAGATTTTCTCCATTGAATCAGGAGTAATGTTTACACTCGATGTTTCAAACGGCGATCAGTCAGTTATAGTCATAGAATCCAGTTATGGTTTGGGAGAATACATAGTCGGAGGGATAGTAACTCCGGATCTTTTCTACATAGACAAGAAAACGATGCAGATAAAAAGAAAAGTAATAGAGAACAAGGACAGAAAGCTTGTAAGGTTGAAGGAAGGCGGAACAAAGGATGTTAAATTAAGTGACGAAGAAGCAAAAAAACAGTGTCTTGAAGATTCAAAAGTTCTTGAGCTTGCAGGTTACGGATTTAATATAGAACAGCATTACAAGAGGCCGATGGATATCGAATGGGCGAGAGACGAGGATGGCAAGTTGTACATTGTCCAGGCCAGGCCAGAAACGGTATGGTCAAATAAGGACAAGATAAAAACTACAGAAAGCAAACAAGTCGTCATTCTTTCAGGTTTGCCAGCTTCTCCAGGGTTCATTTCTGGCCCTGCACACGTTATACTTGATGTAAAAGACATTGGTCAGTTCAAATCTGGAGAAATTTTGATAACGATAATGACAAGCCCAGACTGGGTCCCGGCAATGAAAAAAGCAAAGGCAATAGTTACAGATGAAGGTGGAATAACCTCACATGCAGCAATAGTTTCAAGAGAACTTGGAGTTCCATGTATAGTAGGAACCGGTGGAAGAGGAAAGAAGGCAACCGATGTTATAAAAACAGGTGACATAATAACTGTAGATTCTAAGAATGGGTTAGTATACAGTGGAGAAATAAATGTAGAAGAAGAGAAAGAGGAAAAAGGCAGCCAAACAATTGTAAATGAAGGAATGATAATAACTGGGACAAAAATCTTAGTGAATCTCGGAGAGCCGGACCTCGCGG
>JAJZMG010000040.1 GCA_021798355.1 Nanobdellota archaeon
CCAATTGCCTTAATTATCCAGGAAGTTGCTGGATTAGAGACTGGTGGATTAGGATATGCTATCCCTCCAGAATAGCCTTCCTGATAATTCATTACAACATTAGACTCGGTAGTTCCAGCAACATCCTGCGAACTGCCTAAAACAGAAGTATAAAATGAAGCCGTTGATGATGACATTGCTGCGCATGAATTTATAGTCACTCCATTGTTTAGAGTCGCTGCATATACGTTGTTTTGATAACTGCCACTATCACATGTCCCGCTAGGGTCATAATAGATTTGATATTCTAATCCTTTATTCATTACGTTGACTATATTGTCATACTCTCCGTAAGTTGGGGAAAGCTGTGGTGCCTCTCCCACGGTTTTTCCATTGAAAAGATTTAAGTTGGTTGATGCAAAACCCATAAATGCATTTATTGATGAATTTGCAGGTATTCTTCCAATCTTAAGCCAATAAATTGCATTTTTTGATGAACTATTACCGCTTTCTAACCATGAAGGTATAATTGTACCATTGCTATATAAAAATTCTATATTATCCAAATTTGGTGCTTCTAAGGCCGAGTATCTGCTAGCATTCATAATAATCTCTTGTTGAAATGGATTCGGTGTTGCAATATTTTGATGGTTAATTATCGTTAATGGAGCTACATACCCTATCCCAGCAGGGGTATTTAATATCTGTACGCTTGGCATTACGCCGTTTGGAGGATAAGCGCGAAATCTAAACCATTTCATATTTATACTTTGCCCTGCCGTGTTAACATAAACACCAATAGGAAACGGTAAACTAACCAAATCAGACCCAGAGCTAACTAAATTTTTGTAATTGATGAAGCCGTAATCTTTAGATTGCGTTGCGGCAACAGAAAAGACATTATAATTATTATTAAATGAAGTTATCTGTGTTAAATTTACCGGTGGACAGCCCGCAAAGTTAACTAAATAAAATTCCGGTGTGGAAGCCGCGGAGGTTTCACAATTACTTCCTTCGCCGAATGTACCTACTAGTCGCCCATCTTCTTGTACTCCATTAGAGTATCCTCCATAAGAATTTATATTGCCGCCAGTATGTGGCGTACCGAGAAATTGTGCATAAAAGTCAACCACCCCTCTGTTATAAGAACTAATCGAAGTTATAGATGATGATACATTTTTAATAAAAATGCCATTGTCAACGACATATATTCCTGCAGCAGACCATTTTGAGGCATTTAAACTCGTTCCCTTAAAGTCACTATAGAAGTTGAATACGTTTGCTCCGTCATCATACTCTGCATATGTAGAAGATAACTGCGGAGCTTCTCCAGTTGTCTTATTGTTTAAAAGATTAGTTTTTTTGTTCGCAAATTTCATGTATATAGTCATAGTTCCCTCTGCAGGAATAGAGGGTACCTTTACCCACCAAATGGCATAATTTGAGTTGTAAGACTCCAACCAAGAGGGTATAACACTGTTGTTATCATATACAAACTCTACGTTTTGTCCGAAAGAAGTAGTATTTACATAATTATCAATAGAAGAAATAGAGATATTTATCATCTGTTGAAAAGGATTAGGCGTTGCAATATTTTGGTAATTTGTTATTAACAACGGTATGCTCTCTGCCAAGTTGTTTATCGCTAGGTTGTTTGTGTTAACACCCTGATTAGTTATGTTAAGATTTTGGAAAAATTTGCTGTATATACCCTCTATCGTCGAATTGAACACGGCATTCGTAGCATTCGATGGGTTTATCGTTGCTATCTGTGACATTACATTCAAAAAATTATAATACTCTAATTTAGGTAAATTGTAAGCTTGTATAAGTGAATTTACATTTTCATTTGTATTGAGATTTGCAGATTCTATCCCCAATATCGTTATAATAGCAAGTATAAGGAACAGGGAAAAGAATATGGTTATCATCTGCGCTTTATTGTTCATATATAATTTATATATCCAGCTTTTATAAATTATAAAGCATATGGATTATTACAATAAACAGGAAAGCCTAGCCGGTTTTATGCCTCTGTTCAAAAAAGAGATAGAAGAAGGCAGAATAAGAAACAAAAAAGAGCTTCTTGCTTTAAAGAGAGAGATATGCAGACAGATTGGTATGGATAATATACCCAAGAATGGCGAGATACTGAATCATTTTTCACAAGAAGAGCGGGAAAAATATGCTGGTATAATGGTTTCAAAGCCTGTACGGGTACTTTCTGGGGTAAATGTAGTTGCAATAATGACAAAGCCATACGATTGTCCGCATGGTACGTGCATATTCTGTCCAGGCGGTACAAATTTCAATACGCCGCAAAGTTACACAGGCTTTGAGCCTGCAGCTAGGAGAGCATTGATGAACAATTATGACTCTTACAGGCAGGTTACCGCAAGGCTTAAGCATTATATTTTTATGGGTTATGCTCCGCAGAAAATAGAAGTAATAGTTATAGGTGGGACGTTTACGACTTTACCGAAGGATTACGTAACTGATTACGTTACAAACGTTTACAAGGCAATGAACGAATTTTACGGCGAAAAGGTAGAGGGCGGGATCGAAGAGCAGAAGCAGTTTAACGAAACCGCGCGAATAAGGTGCGTTGCGTTTGCAGCAGAGACAAAGCCTGAAAGATGCTCAAATGAGGATATAGAAAGAATGCTAGATTTCGGTATAACAAGGGTCGAGATGGGAGTTCAAAGCATTTACAATGAAGTTCTGCTTAAGAATAACCGAGGGCATACAATAGGAGATGTTATCGATGCCAGTAGGCGCCTTAAGAATTACGGATATAAAGTCGATTATCATATAATGCTCAATCTGCCGTTTTCAGATAAAGACAAAGACAGGGAAACGATTGAGCAAATATATAATAATGAAGATTTCAAACCAGATGCAATAAAGATATACCCTACATTGGTTATCCGCGGGACAGGATTATATGAGATGTGGAAAAGGGGTAAGTATAACCCGTACCCTGTCGAAGAGGTTGTTGATGCAATAGCAGAAGCAGAAATAAATGCTCCTAATTGGCTGAGGATAATGAGGATTGAACGGGATATACCCTCAACCTTCATAGAAAATGGAATAAAGGTTACCAATCTTAGACAGCTTATTGACATGAAAATAGCAAGTATGGGAAAAAGGGCAAATGATATAAGGAGCAGGGAGATAGGGCATGTAAAGCTTTTGAAGCCGATGAAAATAGAATTAAACAGAGAGAATTATAGGTCGGCAAACGGAGATGAAGTTTTTCTAAGCGTGGATGACAGCAACAACAAGGCTATAATTGCATTTTTGAGATTAAGGATACCCGACAAATTAAATGAGGCTTTTGTAAGGGAATTGCATGTTTACGGTGAACATCTAAATATAAATTATAGCAATGATAAAGCGTTTCAGCACAGAGGATTCGGCAAAGAATTGCTTTCTGAAGCGGAAAGGATAACAAAAGAAGAGTATTCAATAAATAAGATAAATGTTATATCAGGTGTAGGAGTACGCGAGTATTACAGAAATCTTGGGTACAAAAGACATAAGTGGTACATGTCGAAGGAGCTTTAAATGGAAGACGAAATATTGATGAACGGAAAGAAGGCAAAGGAGATAGTAAGGCAGAAAAAGCTGCTGGAAAAGATAAAGCAGCATGGAGTTACTTTGGAATTTGAAGAGAATATGGTTTATATAAATGGAAGCAGTGCACTAGAAGTTTTGTCCGTTAAAAATGTAGTAAATGCTTTTAACAGGGGCTTTGACTCCGCGATATCATCTCTTCTGCTAGATGATGATTATGATCTTGTTGTAATAAGCCTGAGGGATTTCAGTAATTCCGAGAAAAGAGCGATGCAGCTAAAAGGAAGGGTGATAGGCACAAGGGGAATGATAAAGCAGAGATTGATGAAGGAAACAGGGTGCTACATAAATGTTTATGGGAAAACTATAAGTATCATTGGACAAATACAGAATTTGTCTATTGCCCAGTCTGCAATAGAAATGATTTTAAATGGCGCGAAACATGATAATGTGTTTTCAATGATAAACAAAAGGAAGGTAGAGGTGTATTTGAATGGAAATCGCTGAGGAACTCGCAAAAGGACAGAGAGCAATAAGTGTCACCGAATTCTTTGAAAAAAATAGACATTTGCTTGGTTTTGACAATAAGCAAAAAGCTCTGCTTACTTGTGTTAAAGAAGCTGTTGATAATTCATTGGATGCATGTGAAGAGCTTGGACACATGCAGGAAAAGAACAAAGAAAAGGTAACTTTGCCAGAGATAACTGTAGACGTAAAAGCATTAAGTGACAATTACCAGTTGCTTGACGAGAAGCAGAACATCGGCCAGTTGATAGTAAGAAAAAACGAGTTTACGGTTCTTTATAAAGGAAAAAGTGAATCAAAGCAGATAAGGGCAGGCAAATTAAGCATCTCATTTGAAGACGTTACGTTTGACATATCAGAAAGCAACGACAAGCTTTTGGTGCTAATGAATGGAAAGCAGTTGAGATTAAAGAAAAACGCGCCAATATTCCTTATAAAGATAACGGATAACGGGCCAGGTATACTTTCGTCAAAAATTCCAGACATTTTTGGAAGGATGCTTTATGGTAGCAAGTTTCAGTCTATGAAACAGAGCAGAGGACAGCAGGGCATAGGGATACACTCTGCAGTCCTTTATTCTCAGCTTACAACGGGAAAACCGGCAAAGATTATTTCTAAGATAAAAAGCGCGAAGAAAGCAAAGATGATGAAGGTTCAGATAAACATACTAAAAAACGAGCCGGAAGTCATTGAGGAAAGCGATGAAGATTATCCATATGAGTCCGGCACAAGTATCGAATTGGAGATAGAGGGATTATACATAAGTGGAAACAAAGGACTAGACGAATATGTAAGGAGAACGGCTTTGGTAAATCCACATGCAACTTTGAGTTACATTAATCCAAATGGCGAGAAAGTCACATATAAAAGAGTAATAGAATCGTTACCAAAGGAGCCTTTATCCATAAAGCCGCACCCAGAGGGGCTGGAAATAGGTATATTCATGCGCATCCTCAAAAATTCCACTGAAAGAACTGTTGCGTCGGTTTTAGAGAATGAATTGTCAAGAGTGAGCAGGGCAGTTGCTGATCAAACATTAAAAAGTGCCGGCATAGACACAAAGACAAAACCGCAGGAGATTGACAGGGTGCAGGCAAATTCTATACTGAAGGCGCTGCAGTCCCTCGACTTGATGAGGCCGCAGACTGATTGTTTGTCACCAATCGGTGGAGAAGAACTAGAAAAGAGTCTGAAAAAAGAATACTCTCCAGAGTTTGTAAAATCAGTTACTAGAAAACCGGAGGTTTACAGGGGAATGCCCTTTCAGATAGAGGTAGCTGCAGCCTATGGCGGAAAGATACAAACTGATAAGGCAATTTTAATGAGGTTCGCAAACAAGATACCTTTGCTGTTTGATTCTTCGTCATGCGCGTTGACTCAAAGCTTTTTGGGTGTAGACTATGCGCGTTATGGCTTAAAAGTGGAGAATAAGGTGCCGATAGGACAGTTGGTGTTTATAATCCACATAGCATCTGTATGGGTTCCTTATACAAACGAAAGTAAGAATTCAGTCGCAAGCTATTCAATTATAACTAAGGAGATAAAGCTTGCGTTGCAGGAGCTTGTAAGAACGCTTTCCGTGTTTCTCAATAGGAAGCATAAAAGCAGCCTATTCCAGGAAAGGATAAGCCTGTTTGACAAGTACGGCGTAGAATTGGCATATTCGCTTTCAAAATTAACGGATATAGAAGAGAAAAAGATAAAGACAAAGATAGAGGGCCTTCTTGAAAAGAAAAAGGAAGAGGTTAAAGCGAACGTGGAGGAAAGCCTTAGTAAGGGAGACGTTATATCAAGCAAGATAGAATCCGATACGTCTACAGAAGAGGAGGAATAAATATGGACAGTAAGGAAATCGAAGAATCAAGGAAAAAGAGATTAGGCGTACTTGAGAAGCTTGGGAAGGATGTTTACCAACAGATAGAAAAGGGAGATAATCCTTATCTGACTTTACCCGTAAGAGGTTTATCAAACGTAAAATACGATACAGAAAGCAGGATGATTACATTGGGCAGCGGTTTATCCAGAAGGTATTTTTTAAACGTCGGTCATGTAAGAAAATTCATACAGACAATGGCAATGGCTGCCGTAAGCAGAGAACTTATAAAAAACGATAAACACACAAGTTTAAGGTCTGCCTTCTACCAAGTAAGAAGAACAATTCCTGGAACAAAGATAGACGTAGTTGATGACCAGATAGAGACAAATA
This sequence comes from Nanobdellota archaeon, assembly GCA_021798355.1. Classification (GTDB taxonomy): domain Archaea; phylum Nanobdellota; class Nanobdellia; order Parvarchaeales; family Parvarchaeaceae; genus Parvarchaeum. The sequence continues at coordinate 6,287 of JAJZMG010000040.1, forward strand.
AGGCAATAGAGGATCTGGAACTCATAACTGACCTAACAAGAGAGCAGCTAAATATAAATGCAAATAAGAACGGCGCTGTTGCGGGAGAAGTAACAATAGAAGATAGAGGGGATATAATAGACTGGTCCAAAATGGGAAGTGGTGGATGGGCCGTCCCAAGTAACGTAGAGGACCTTATATTCAGAAAGGTTGACGCTAAATTTGTAATATACATGGAAAAAGCGACTATATGGGACAGACTTAATGAAGATAAGGCTTGGAAGAAGCTGCACTGCATTATAATAGCAAGCCAGGGACAGGCAACAAGAGGGATAAGAAGATTGATTCAAAGACTTAGCAGAGAGCACAATCTTCCAGTTTACGTTTTAACCGACGGAGACATTTGGGGAGTTTACATTTATTCCGCCATTAAATTCGGTTCAATTGCATTAGCGCATGTTTCGGACAAACTTTCCTTGCCAGAAGCAAAGTTTATGGGATTGACAATGGAGGATATAGACAAATACGGATTGAGAAGGCATCTTATCAAATTTAAAGATGTTGACATGGCTAGAATAAAGCAGATTAAAAATTATGACTGGTTCAAAAATAATAAGAAATGGATGGAAGAACTTGATAAAATGGAGAAATTGGGCGCTAAAGTAGAGTTAGATGCATTTACCGCAAAAGGATTGTCATTCATGACGGAGACTTATCTTCCTGAAAAATTGAAAGATAAGAATTTTTTAGACTGATTTTGCAATCTTATACTAAAATGCGGTCTAAGGCTTATATTCCTAGTTCGGCCCTTGCTTCATCAGTCATTTTATCTTTAGTCCAAGGCGGATCAAATGTTATGTCTAAATCTACTTTTGTAGCTCCTGAAAAATCTATTACTTTTCCTTTTATATCCTCAACTAAATAATCTGTGACAGGGCAGAAGGGAGAGGTTAAAGTCATCGTTATCTTAACCTCCGTTCCATTTATCTCTATTTTGTAAATTAACCCTAAATCATAAATGTTGGCAGGTATCTCCGGATCAAAGCACTGTTTCAGTCCCTTTACAACATCCTCTTCTTTTACCTTGACTTCCATTTCCTATTTAATTCACAACAGTTTAAATATTTTATAACGGTGTTATATCAAATAAATTTTATAAGAAAGTACAATCCAAGAAAAGCAAACTGCATCGGCCCTATTGCAGCCATTGCAGGGTAGGCCTTTCCTTTCTTGCCCAAGAACAATATTATTGACAACCCAATTACCGCGCCTATTATTGCAAATATCCCCGAAAGAAGATTATAATGAAGGAAAAACTCATTTGCAAGAATTGCGGGGAAAGCCATATCTCCGCCGCCAAGAAAAATCTCCTGCCGCTTTGCCTTTTTTGCCATTAAAGATATCCCACCAAAGGAATTGCCGGAAAATGCCTTTGCAAGCGTCAGCATGTGCTTTGTTATGAATACAGAAATGTAGTCATATACGCTTATGATTGCAATAAGTATCAATGCTGTTATTATGTTTAAGTACAGGGATATTACGGCAGAGATGGATACGAATAAAATTATGTTTAAAACGTCTTTTGCGTATTTCCCTGCGTACTTAAAGTAGTATACTGTAAGTATGACCGGAAGAATATAGACTAAAAGTGAAAAGGTAGCAAGTAAACTGCTATTAGAATTTAAATTGCCGTGCAAAGGGAAAACGTATATGTCAAGCAGGAGCAGGTCGAAAAAGGCATACATTACAAACAAAAACAAAAGTATGATAACGATGTTTATTATCTTTAATTTTTTATATTTTACAAGCAGTAATATTATTGCAGTAGGTATAAGTAAACCTGCAATTATTATGTAAACCAGATAGTAAAACGGAGAAGTAACATTGTAGTTTATCCCGGTCTGCAGCGAAATGACTGAAAACAACTTTAGATTTACATCTGCGAAAAAGCCGCTTGCTATAAGGACTATTGTAAATATAGCTAAAAGTAGCAGTGCTATTTTAATATTTGTCTTCATATACTTCTTAATTCGTCTTTATATTATACTATTTGTTTTCTGGTCGTACAATGCGGAACATATAAGCATCGCAATTCTTGGGTTTCCCTTTGCTTTCTTATATATTTTTTCATATTCTGCCTCAGTAAAAGGCTCAAGAGAATCTGATTTAGTAGTTCTTACCAAATTTAACCGGTTTATTATTACCTGCTTTAAATCTTCCTTTGACATGCCTTCCAACTGGTATTTTTTGAACGGTTTGCTTTGAGTTTTAAGTTCTTTTTCAATACCTTCATCCCTGTTCTCTACTAATAAAACCGCGGCTTTTTGGCCAAGACCATACAGCAAATCTATAACTCTCTGTTGATTTAATTTATCTAGCATCTCTATATTATTGAAATCATCTAGTTCTATAAACATCCTTTTTGCAGGAGTAATGCTTAAACCTCTAAGCTTAGTGTAAACCGCAGGGGTAAATTCCTCTTTTATTACATATAAATTCTTGGATTTTCTAAGCTCTTTTTCAACCACGTTTATCAATGTGCTTTTACCCATCCCAGGTGCACCTTTAAGTATAATTATACAGCCGTGTTCCAGGGCCTCATTTATAAGCATTAGCAAATCTATCTTTTCAGTAACTCTATCTACTATGACATCGTTATCAGAGTAAGTTATGCTTATAAAGGGATTATCTCTTGCCATAAACAATAAAGAGATATGACAAAGTATTATATTAATAGTTTTAAAAACAAATGATTTAAGCTAAAAAATCTTTAAGTCTTGGATAGCCCTCGTAGTTTAGCTTGGACAGAATACCGGTTTCCTAAACCGGGCACCCAGGTTCAAATCCTGGCGAGGGCATTTAAAGTTCATGCAGAAGTTGTTTCGGTTCTTGGAAGATAACAGCCAATTTTTAATGCGAGCTGCTCCAAAAGACTGGATATGCACAGTATTGCGTACAGGCTCATTGAAATAAGTATTTATAGTGGATTTATTCTTAAATTTATTAATGATACAGAAAAATGGAAAAGCGATTTTGGATGACCTACTGGAGCAAAATTACATAACAGTTTCAGATAAGGAAATATTAACCCTTATTTCCGAAAACGAGGATTTAAAGGTTCGCCAGTCCATGGACACGTTTAACTGGTATAAAAACAAAGGGGAGAGTAAACATATAATAACAAAAAATGAAAACAGTACAATTACTTACTTTGATTATGGTTTGGATCTGTTTCTTATAGATATTGAAAAGCTGAAAGAAACGAATAATTCATATGTTGTTTCATCGAATCTTCAAATGGAAAACTTTTCTGAGAAGGATTCTATACCAAATTTAGCATTGCTGAAGTTTTCAGTCTATGACGGCTTATCAAAAAGTCTTGGGGGCTACTCTCTTATAAAATCTGAAAGATATTTTGAGTATCCAAATCAAAAAGAAGGAGCTGAAAACCTCAATAAAACGGTGAGGGTAAGATTTTACAGCGAAAAGGAGCACAGCGCGTTAACACTTGTATATAGACAAACCATAAATAAAAACAGTGTAATAGGCTCAAGACTATACCTTTCTGACAATGGAAAATTAAAAAACCTAGACAAGGCAAAAAACGAAAGATTGATAGCGTTCATTAGAGCAGTCGATTTCTGGCATGACAATGAGTTAAAGGAGGGAAACGCAAAATTGGAAAAATTTGGTACAGGTTTGAATGCTCCTTCTTACATGTCCATGTATTATTGATCTATCTTTAATTTTTCATCGCCAAATTTGCAGCAATTATATGCGAGCATAACTTATTTTGTAAGGTGTACCATTTGCAATCACATTGCCATTTTTTATCCTGTGATTTTTCGTCAAAATACATTACATTGTGCAGTTCATTATCCCCTTTTACAATGAACGAAACATGTTTCTGCGTTTTATAATCTATCTTTACTGAATTAACTAGTCTTATACCTTTTATGTAAAGCTTTTCGTCTTTTTTTAAATCCTTATCTTCTAGGGTTTTTACTTCCACAACAAATTATTAAATGTAGATTGCTATATATAATAGCGGTATTGTATGCAACAGACCATTAAAGGAGGAAGTCCGTTCACCTTTAAAACTGAAGTGCAGTAATGCATTGCTGTAAAAGGCAGGCAACTGAGCAGAAACGATACCTGTTTTCAGTGTAAAGAGATGATGCGAAAGCTGATTGCTGAAAAGGGGATGAAACGGCAGACCTTCAGGGTGCAAACCGGTATTCCGGCGCTTAGTCGAATGTTGTTGCATCCAACTGGGAAGCCTTTGAACTAAGGCAGAGGGATGACAAAAAACGGGCTATTCAATACCGCAATTTATTTAAATAGACAGGTATTAACATAAAAATGTCAGAAGAAGACAAAGAACACAATACTGATCTTACAGGCAATGAGAACACAAATAAGGGTTTGCAGCCGGGAAAAGCAGTACTTTCAGACAAAAGCAGTGAACTTTCAAATAATAATCAGCAAAATCCTCAAAATAAAACCGAGGAAAAGAAAATAGAAGTTACTGCTAATTCTAATGGCGATGAGCTTGAAAGGCTGAGAAAGGAGAATGAAAGGTTGAAAGAGATTCAGCGCTTAAAGGAAGAAAATGAAAAACTTTCAGTTGGGCAGGTTGCCGATTCAAAAAAACAAACTGGCAAAAATAATTTAATTTTGCCCTTAATAATAGGTGTAGTAGTTGTTGCTGTAGTCGTTATAGTCCTGATTTTATTTGTTATACATGCTCCTTCTAAAACAACAATATCTGTGCTTGGAGGAAAAGTATTGTTTACCCCTGCAAACTTATCAGGCGTTTCAAGTTCAAATTTTGGTAATTCTCCAATACTAAATTCATTGGTGTCCCCTAATTTCTCTGCAATAAATAACTCGGCTACTTCGCTCCAGTTTTTCAAAGGGCCTGTCGGCCAGTCAGAACCTAATTATGTAAGTGCACTTTCAAATCTAAGTACTCAATTAGAAGAAGTCGGACAATCGCAATTAAGCGGCAGTATAGAATGTGTGCCTGTAGGAAACAGTTCAAATGGACCTAATCCCTCTTACTGTGTTCTATTGATAGGCAGTAATAATTATGATATAGTTCCTATAAAAGTTGGCGGTAATTCAACTGTGAAGGTTAATGGAAGTTCCACAGTTAAGCTGCCGCTCTTGACATATGGTGGCAAGCCAACTTTCGTTTATATAGGTGCACAAGGTTGTCCATTCTGTGCAGGTATGCGATGGTCAATTGCAATTGCCCTGTCAAGATTTGGAAACTTCTCAAATTTATTTTATGATAGGTCGGCTACGAGCGATGCAAATGTTCCAACATTTACATTTGATTATAACGCAAATTTGTTTTATGACGCAGTTTCTAAGCCTTCTGTAAGTAGCGGTGCAGCACCTTATGGAGATAGCAATCCTACACCCTTCTTTGTAGGCGCTTATTACAATTCCAGTTACATAAATTTCATACCACTAGATGAAATAGGGACATCATTTTTAGTTAATGTTACTGGGATAGCAGACGTTTCCCCATTTGTTTTTAATAATGTGGTACTAGCTAGTCAGGCGTTTAATTCATATCACGGTTTTGGAATATACAACTTTTTGGCTGGAGGCGTGCCATTCTTTGATATTAATAATCAGTATGTGTTTGATGGTGCAACTATAAATGCAGGCACATATCTTACTTCCAGTGGATTAAATCCGGCATATAGTACACATCAAGATATGCTTAATTCGATTGAAAATCCAACAAGCGGGTCGTTCGGCCAGACTGTTTTAGGAGCGGCAAATCTCCTCACAGCGCAGATCTGCGAAACTTTAAACAATTCTGCACCGGTGTGTAGTTTATCATACATTTCTGGGTTAGAAAACAAATTAAGTACAATAAAGGTTTAACTGTTTGTTTTATAGACCGATAAATATATTTAAGTCTTTAATTTACATTAATTATATGGATAACGGCAGCAGCTTGAAGCAGGTAACACAGAATATCTTAGACGCTTCTTATAAGGTTTACTCAGATGTTTCATTGATAAACAGCTCTTTATTCAGAGCAGCTTCTTCATTAGGCATAGACTTACAAGAAGTCCCTCAAATAAGTTTAGCTAAAACAAGTGAAAATACTTTTGAAAGTAAGACTAATAAGCATACAACTGCAGATGAAAAGGGTTCTACAGGGAGAAAAATATCCTTGTTTCATATTGAAGGAAAAAGCAAAAATGAGGGCAAAATTGATAAGGATATAACGGTTCAGCCTCAAATTAACATGGTAAACGAAAAGCTAAAACTGGCCGAATCAAGAGAACGGAAGATTAATAAAAATATGACAGCTCTACCCTCAGTACCAAATTACAAGCCGGATAAATTGGAAGAGGATAAAGTAGTTGTTACTCAACCTGGAAACAGAACTGAAACTAAAGTTTCAATTGAAGAAAAAGAAGCAAAGCTTAATAAACTGCAGGCAGGAATGCCAACTAAATTAAACGTGGTAAAGGATAAGGACGAATCACAACTTTCTCCAATTGAAAATATTTCTTCAGATAATAATGCAAGTTCACAATCCGAATTGCAGAAAACTATCTTCGAAACAATAAACTTTGGAAAATCATTTACGAAGGGGATGGGAGAAGATGTAAATGAAATTGCAAATAACCCACTGAATAAACTGTTTTCATTGGTCAAAGAAAGGCATTCAATTACTACTTCACAGGCTGCGCAATCTTTAAATGTAAGCAAGGATTTAATTGAAAGATGGGCTAAGATACTTAGTCAGAGTTCTCTTATAAGGATAAAGTACCAATTAATGGGAGATATGATATTAGAAGGATAATGGAAGAAAAAGTTGTAGAGGGAGTTGCGAGAGAAACAACTGGGATACCCGGGTTAGACGAAGCATTAAAAGGCGGTTTTCCCAAGAATAGCGTAATATTTCTTACAGGTACTCCGGGAGCGGGTAAGACCACCTTTTCATTTCAATTTTTATCAGAAGGAGCAAAAAAGGGAGAAAAAGGATTATACTTCACATTGGAAGAAAGCTCAGATGAATTAATACAGCAATTTATGCTATTCGATCCTAAGCTTAAAGAATACCTAGATAATGGACTAATAAAGATAGTATCTATACCTTTGGTAGATTACGATTCAATGAAAGAGGTTATCTCTTCTGAACTTGATGCAATGGGCGCACAGCGGCTAGTTGTAGACTCAATAACCTACTTACAAATGTTCTTTTCTGATATAATGTCAATAAGGAAAGCAATAATAGAACTTTCGAGTATAATAAAAGCAAGAGAATGTACCTCTATTTTTATAGGCGAAATGCCTTACGGTGAAAATAAACTTTCTGCATTTGGCGTTGAAGAATTTGCAGCGGATGGCGTGGTGGCTCTTTACATGGTAGAAAGGCAAAGCTCATTTATAAGGGCACTCAGAATAATAAAAATGAGATCTACAGATCATTTGACTAAATATATACCTCTGGATATAAAGAATAAAGGGATAATAGTTTACCCTTCTGCAGAGTTATTTGCAGAGATATAATATGACGCTTTGGATAGAAAAGTATAGGCCACAATCCTTTGACGAAATAATAGGACAAAAAGAAATAGTGGAAAAATTAAAGGCGATGGCCGAAAAAAAAGAAATACAGCACATGATTTTATCCGGTCCGCCGGGTGTTGGCAAAACAACTTCAGCCGTCGTATTAGCAAAAGCAGTGTTTGGCCCGGAATGGAATCAAAATTTTATTGAATTGAATGCATCTGACGACAGGAAGCTAAGTGTCATACAGGGTAAAGTCAAAGAGTTTGCAAGGACAAAACCGATAGATGCGCCATTTAAGATAATTCTGTTTGATGAGGCAGATTCATTAACACAGGAAGCGCAGCAGGCCCTAAGAAGGATGATGGAGGAGTATATCAATACCTGCAGGTTTGTATTCAGTGTAAATTACCAGAGCAATATAATAGAGCCTTTACAGTCAAGATGCGCAATACTTAGGTTTCAGCCTTTATCTAAAGAAGATGTACATAAATTCATAAAAAGAATTGCAGAGAGCGAAAAGCTGGAAATAGACCAGGAAGCAATGGATGCGTTGGATTATGTGTCAAGAGGGGATTTAAGGACGCTTGTTAATCTTATGCAATCACTTTCAAATGTTTCTAAAAAGATCGATGCAAAGGCAGTTTTGCAAAGCAGCGGGTTGATGGATGTTTCAAAGACAATGGATGGCTTAAAGACGGCATTATCAGGTGATTTTAAGAAATCAAGAGAGATATTCTCAGAGATAATCGACAATGGGGTAAATATGAAGGAGCTTTTAATTTCAATATTTAACATAATCTCAACAACCGATATAGTTAATGATAAGGTAAAGAACTACGTTTTTGAGAAGCTTGCAGAAACGGATTATAGAATAGTTGAAGGTGCAACTCCATTCATACAGTTCCAGGCCTTTCTTGCGTTTTTGGCCAGTCTTAAATAACTATGCTTTCTTTATTTAAGCCGGAAATAAAAATGTTTGTGGAGAATTACTCTAATAGCATTCCCGGTAAGGTATTGGCAGCCATTAAAAATGGGAAATCTAGGTTCATATTTAATGGACCTGCTGGAACAGGCAAGAATTTCCTTGCAGAGGCTATCGCAAATGAGTTAAATGCAAGCTTTGAGGTAATAAACTTGTATGAACTAACCGATGATACTCAGAGCGTTTCTTCAATGATTTTAGACAACATAACGCAATCCGCAATATCAAAATCGCTTTTTCAGCAAGGTAAAAAAGTTATTTACATTGAAGATCTGGAAAAGCTTTTATCAGTTGACTCTTCTATAACGCAGAAATTAAACTCTATCGCAGGAGATTCTATAATCATCTTCGAATCAGAAACCGGTGAGATTTTCAGAAGCAAATACAAAAGATTTCTTTTTGGATACGAAACCGTGAGGTTTTATAAACTTAATAATAGAGTACTTAAAACCTTTGCACTCAAACTTGTTCTTTATAATAAGATGAAAATAAGCGATGGCATGGTTGAAAGTATAGTAAGGTCAGCAAAAGGAAATATCTCCAGTATAATAACTGACCTTAACACAATATATATAACTAATTCCAGCCACTTAGACACATTTAGAAACTCAGATGATTCCATATTTGAAAAAATAACAGCAGTTTTTTCAGGTAAAGTTGAAAACGTTGAAATATACTTTACATCTGACATGGAAGCAAAGAACTTTGAGATTTGGTTGGCGGAAAAAGCACCACAAGTGCTTAAAAAAGAGGAGCTTTATCATTTCTTCGAGTCTCTCTCCGCTGCAGATATAGTGCTAAATAAAATAAAGAAACAGAACTGGTCTCTTTTGAAATATGTTAAAAATATAATGGCTTATAGCTGTTATGGCTTTAAAGTAAGTTTTCCTAAAGTAGACTTCTATGCGCCAAAATGGGATTCTTATTATAATAAATAAGCTAAAATTTAAGGGGTTTATATAAAGAAATATTTATATCTCTTCTTTTTATATAAATAATATGTCATTTAGGCCGTTTTCCATAGCTTTAGATAATAAACCGTTATCAATAAAATCAAAGCGTTCTCAGTCAGCTCTAGAATATATGATGACCTACGGCTGGGCAATTCTAATCATAGTCATCGTAGCGGTAATCCTATACTCAATGGGTATATTCAACCCCAGTTCAAGCATAACAACTACAATAACGGGTTTTCAAAGTTTGGGAGTAACTCAAGCTAACTGCATAAATTCAGTAAACAATCAAATCCTTGAGTTATACATAACAAACAAGGTAGGCTATCCTATAAACATAACAAGTATAAACGTAACTGGAAATAATGGCTTAAAAGTTACACAAGTTGTGGGGTCTATTCTAAACCCAGGTGCTTCTTCCTCATTTTACGTAAATGGCGCATGCAACAAGTCTTCTTCATTTTATTCAGGATCTGCTACCATAACTTATACTGAACCTGGGCAGCCATTAACTGGTCCATATGTATCAACAGGTAGTCTGGTTAAAGTTCCAGTTACATCTAATCCTAATACAGTGGCCAGTTTCAATGGGGCAAGTAGTTTTATCAACATTACTTTACCACAAGAACCTGTAAGATCAGCAACTAGGACAGCATTGGTATGGTTTTATGACAAAAACACCGCTTTAAAGGCTCATGCCTTTTCTTATGGTTGCGGAGGAGGTAGTTGCGGTGGTTTAAAATATTTTACAGTATATGTAGCATCTGGAGTTGCCACTTTGAATGCATATTACTCAAATCAAGGGATGTATCCCCAACCAATACAAAATAATACCTGGTATCTGCTAGTTTATGAGTATAATGGAACTTCCCAAATCGGCTACATAGATTATGGGGGAGTGATATATAAGGTTTATGCAAATGAGAATTATAACACAACATATACTCCCCTTTATTTAGGCTGCGAAGGCAATGATAACGGCGCAGTTTGTAATACGCAGTTTTGGCAGGGTTATCTATCGGATTTTCAACTTTATACCTCTGCATTATCAGAAAATCGAATTGAGAGTATCTATTCACGAGGTCTTGGGTCTGCGCCGATGCCTAATTCTGGCCTTGTTGGTTGGTTCCCATTAGATGGAAATGCAAATGATTACAGTGGCAACAATAATAATGGTGTAGCAACAGCAGTTAATTGGGTTTCACCTTGATTTTATTAACTTATTTTTATATCCGCTTAAAGCTATATCAAAACAGATTCTTTCAAGAAAAGGTGCTACTTCTCCAGCTCTATATTCCCTTATTTTTATGTTTTTAAAATATTCTTTGCAGGTCTTTATTATTTCATTTTTTATAATTGTAGTGTCCCCTTCTTTTACAAAAGAATACAAGTGTATTGTTGCTTTTTTGTCGCATTTTTTAACAGCAGTTCCAAGAAATTTATATGCAGAAAGGGGAAAGTTCATTATTATTCTGTTAAACTTCTCATCTAATTTTTTAGTTATTTTTTTAGAATCGCCGCAATAATGCGTTATATTCGTTATCTTGTTTAATTTTATGTTTTTCTTTAGCAGATTTATGGCGTTCTTGTTTATGTCTATTGCAGTCACAGTCTTTGCAATCTTAGCTATAGGTATTGCGAATGGCCCAACACCGCAAAACATATCTAGTACATTTTCATTGTTTTCTACTTGTTTTATCACCCTTAGCCTCTCATTTGACATTCTTGGAGAGAAGTAGACTTTTTTAACATCTACATAATACGAACACCCATTCTCTTTGTATAACGCTGTGCTGTTTTTTCCTATTATTTTTTTAAGTTTTGGTATTCTTTCTTCACCTTGCGTCATCCCAACCTTTTCAAATATTGTATTAATATTCTTGTTTTTGTCTAATACCTCCTTTACGGCTGACAATTTCTCATTTTTCGGCAGTTTCCCATCAAACTTGACTATCGCTATATTACCAATAATATCAAAACCTTTGTTTAATCTTCCTTTTTCCATTTTTTCTCCTGAATAGATTAAAGAAAGGAAAGAATAAAAACAGTACGAATATGAATATGTGAAAGACAAAAATAAGTATTAAGCTAACTACCAACGTCAAAATGCTTATAATTGTTAAGTAGCTCCTTTTCATTTTATAACAATCATAGGCTTCCCAGGAAATGCCTTTTCTTCATTGCTTTCTTCTATTTTTATTTCTGCGTTGTATCTCTCTTTTAGTTTTTCCTTTGATTCAATAAAAACCTTCTTTTCCAACTCATAATCAAGCCTTTTGTTTGGCAGTCTTTTCGGGTTTTTAAGCAGTTTATTTACAAAGTCGTTTATTGGAACCTCCTTTCTTATCTCCTTTATGTCCCTGCTTCTGTGCGTTATCTCCTCTACTTTGTTGTATACCTCAAATTTTTCTTTTCCAGCCATTCCTATTATTATCTCTTTAGGATCTTTATTTATTATATTTAACAGGTTGTTTATGTCTTCTAAGGTCTGGTTTAAAACCTCAAATTCATTTTCAACAATCTCATTTTTGTATTCTTCTTTTATTTCAGGCCAGCTTTGGTAGCTTTCCAACAGTTCCCCTTTATTTAGTGCATTGTTTATCTCTTCGGTTACAAATGGAAAGATCGGATGAGTAAGCTTTGAAAATACAGTTATAGCATACTTTAATGTATCCTTGTTGTTCCCGCCATAATCAATGTAGTTTTTAATATTCTCTATAAATTCAAAGAAGGAATAGTTCAATGAGTTCTTGTATTTCATCAAATTATATGATTTTTCGCTATTTTCTATAAGATAATTTACCTTGGACAGTAAAAATTCATCCACAAGTTTCCTTTCACCGGAAAAACTGTTCATTATTTCGGTAAGTTCTAGAATAAATTCTATTTTCTGCTTGAACCCATTTATATTGTTTAAATCCCAAGCAGCATCATCCATACCATTAGATGCCGAAGCTATCAACCTGGCGGAATCGGCTCCGTAATTGTTTACCACATAATCTATAGTCATTGTATTTCCTTTAGACTTGCTCATCTTCTTTCCATTCACAGTAAGCCAGCCGTTTATTCCCAAGCCTCTTGGCCATTTGTCCTTATTGAAAATTGCCACATGTGTCATTATAAAGAATGCTATATGGTTTGTTATAAGTTCTTTGGCTGTAACTCTTAAATCCAGTGGATACCAATAATCAAATTCTCTTTTCATTTTTTCTACAGTCTCTGTGAATTTCTTGCCGGAGTTTTTGTCTAAAAGGATGTAATCAAACATCTCATCAGTTATTTCCTCAGGTTTCATGTCTTTTATTATGTGAGCAAATGTGTAATATGCCATATATATTGTAGAGTCACTAAGTGGTTCTATAAGCCAGTTTTTATCCCATGGCAGCGGTGTACCCAATCCGCCACTTCTTGTTGCAGCTTTGTCTTCCATGTTATAAACAGCATTTATTATTTGGGCTTTTGCTTCCTCCGGTCTAACGTCCATCTTTTGTATCCAGTCTATGGTTTTTTCTTTAAGTTGTTTATCAGAATATCTTATGAACCATTGGTTTTGGACCAGCTTAATCAGTCCTTTTGCCCCGCAGCGGCATATAACCTCTCCAGATGTTTCATAGAAATTATCATAAGCATTGTTTTTCTTTATTAGTTCAATAGCATATTCCTTAGCTTCCTTTACAGGCTTACCGCTTAATGGGCCGTTGTTTTCATTTAAAACGCCATAATTGAATTCTGTTTTGTATACGTATTTTGTAGCATCCTCTAATGAATTTTCATCTGCAGTGCCAAAGCGCTTAATTGCCTCTTCCATTAAGTTTGGGTTCGTTTTTACGTCGATTATCTTCTTAGCTTCTTTTAGTTTAATCTCTGCCTTTTTCTTATTGTAATAACTGTAATCAAAAGGGGCATGCATTGGTACGCCCATTACTATTCCTGTGTTCCTGTCAGTTTTTACAAATTCCCCATTTAATATCGGTATTTCTTCATTGTTTACCGGGTTTTTTGCAGTTTTGCCTACTATTTCAGCGGGATTGAAATTTTCTATCTTCTCGGCTATGTTCTTTTGAAATGGCAATTTCTCAGTAAATTCTTTTGAGACAATCCATTCCTCGCCATTAGAAAACCTTATTTTTTTGTATTCACCTTTTTCATTTATCCATAAATTGCTTACTCCATAGATTGTTTCTGGACGCAATGTAGCTGCAGGCAATACAAAATTATCTACTTTAAATTTGATTATAGTAAACTCCATAGGGCTTTCTCCTTCTCCCTCTGCCCTATCATGATCCCCTAAAGAGGTATTCTCGTTTGGACACCAAACTACTGGGTGATTCCCTTGTGTTATATATCCTATGTCTTTAAGGGTTCTGAACTGCCATTCAACAAATTTTGAATATTGTTCTGTGTATGAAAGTATAAAATTTCTTCTCCAGTCTATAGATGTTCCAACTAAATTAAAATCACTTTTATAAGTTTTTCCAAAGAATAACCCTAATTCTAAAGGATTGCCTGCAAATCTTTTTATGTCCTCGTCAGTAGCCCCTTGGTCCCTCATTATCTTTATTGCCTTTTCATCGCCATTTTTCAGTCTAAGGGACATTCCTGCCATCGGCCCACCTGTCATGTGAAAACCCTGCGGAAACAGTACGTTTTTACCTTTCATTCTCTGGAATCTTGCGAATACATCTGCTCTAGTCCAGGTATACATATGCCCGGTATGCAGTCTTCCATCAGGGTACATTACCGGAACGGTTATAAAGAATTTTTCCTTTTTTTCATCTAAATCTGCTTCATAGCTTTTCTTTTCCTCATAGACGTTCCGCCATTTTTTTTCTATCTCTTCGAGCTGATATTTTGACATAGATAAGACAAATAACTGCTCGTTTTTATACTTTCTTAACAGTTTATATAATTTGTAGAATAAAGCAATTAAGCTTTATTAATTAAAATAGCATTAAAAACTAATGGCAGAAGGAATAAGCGTAAAGAAAGAAAGTGATCTGATTTCGTGGTATAACCAAGTTGTTATTAAGTCTGAGATGGCAGATTTCTCAGCAGTAAAGGGGTTTGCAGTTTACCGTCCATATGGATATGAGATATGGGAAAGAAGTGTAGCATACCTTGATAGCAAGTTCAAGTCAATAGGGGTAAAAAATGCATATTTTCCCTTGCTGATACCGGAAAGCATACTTTCAAAGGAAAAGGAACATATAGCAGGATTTAATCCTGAAGTGGCATGGGTAACCATTGGAGGGGATACTGAGTTGGATGAAAGACTAGCTATAAGGCCAACATCCGAGACAATAATGTACGATAGTTACTCAAAATGGATAAAAAGCTACAGAGATCTGCCGCTTTTAATAAATCAATGGAACACTATGGTCAGGTGGGAAACTAAAGAGACAAGATTGTTTTTAAGAGGCAGGGAAGTTCTATGGCAGGAAGGGCATTGTGTGTTCAAGACTGAAAAAGAAGCAGATAAGAATGCCAGGGATATATTAGACTTTTATAAACAGTTCCTTGAAGAGATGCTTGCAGTTCCTGTTTTAGCGGGTAAGAAAAGTCAGGGCGAAAAGTTTGCAGGCGCTGTAACAACCTACACAGTCGAAGCAATACTTTCAAACAATTTTATGTCACAGGCCGCTACTTCCCATTATTTGGGGCAAAACTTCTCCAAGTCATTTGACATAAAGTTTTTAGATGAAAAGAACGAATTGCAGTACCCTTTTCAAACATCTTGGGGAATTTCGATGCGTTCAATAGGGATAATGTTACTGGTGCATGGAGATGATAAAGGCTTAGTACTGTCTCCGCATGTTGCCCCTTACCAATGTGTCATAATCCCAATTATAAAAGAAGAGAGGGATAAAGTGCTAGAATACTGCAGCCAAATCGAATCAAAATTAAAAGAGATTGGTGTGAGGGTACTTCTAGACAGTAGGGAGGAGTATTCACCAGGTTGGAAACTTAACGAATACGACCTTAAAGGCGTACCTTTAAAGATACAGATAGGTAAGAGAGAGCTCGATACTAAGAATCTGTCACTTAAAACAAGAATAAACAATGTACAATCAGTCATACCTTTCAGCGAAATTGATAATGTAAAAGAAAAGTTAGAGGAAATACATAAAAGCATGCTTGAAAGTGTTAGGGCGGATGGTAAAAAAAGGATAAAAGAAGAAAGTTCAAAGGATAATTTTGTAAAGGCGCTTAAAGAAAGTTTATACATAGCGAAAGCCTCCTGGTGCGGTACTCCCGAGTGCGAAGAGAAAATAAAGAACGAAACCGGCGCAACTTCAAGGCTTATACCTTTAGAAGATGAGGAGCTTATCAATGAAAAATGCATATTTTGCGGCAATAAAGCCAAAATAAATGCATATTTCGCAAAATCTTATTAAAATGGACGCCGTATCCTACTACAATTCTATAGGTAATAGCTATGAAAAACTTTATTCTAGAGAGCAGGAAGATAAAATGCGATTTTTTTTATCTAAATTAAACATAAAAAAAGGCGATAAAATACTCGATGCGGGGGCCGGTTCTGGTATACTAGAGAATATTCTTAAAGAAAATGAAATAATTGCTTTAGAGCCATCTAACATGGCCGACATGATAATAAAAAAGAAACTAAGCAATGTTTTCGTGGTAAAGAAAACGATACAGGATTTTGATTATGTTGGAAAGTTTAATATAGTTTTTTGTATTACGGTTCTGCAGGATATAAAAGAAGAAGAAAGAAGTAATATACTTAAAAAGCTTTTTAGTTTGACTGCTGAAAATGGCCACCTTATAATCTCAGTATTAAAAGCCTCCAATATAAATTTAAGTGATTTAAACCCTATAGAGAGCGGCTACATTGCAAATGACAGGTACTTTATATTCTTTAATGAAGGTAAAAGCTTTTTAAGTTAAGAACCATTTAATTATATTAATATAAAAATATTAGTAAAATAATTAGGAGGTTGATTATGGCAGGCGTAACTAAGGGAGAAAGAATAGATGCAAGGACTATAGTTGGTAAGACAATTGTGGGAAAAAGCGGAAAGAAAATAGGTACAGTAGAAGATTTAATCTATGAAGCAAGAACAGGAGAATTAGTTTACCTGTCAGTTAAAAACCCCACTTCATATGCAAATACGTTTCAGTTCGAAAAAGATGAGAATGGGTTTGAAGAGATTCCTTATAGTGCTGTTATTTCTATAGGCGATTTTGTAGTAGTAGCAGAAGAAGATATAATCTAGATAAAAAACCCAGGCTATTACAAACAAAAAGTTTTAATACCTGCACGGATACGATTTTGAGGTGGAAAATAAGCAGGTTCAAGATAAAACATTAGAGAGGCTATTATCCGCAGATAGGTGGAGCTATAAGGGATACTTTACAGTGAAAGAAGTTGATAAAGCTATCCAGAATTTTTATAAAGAAGCAGGAACATTAAGGGCGCCGAGATTCTCCAAATACTTAGAGAATTATGTTAATGATCTTAATGAACTTGACAAGGCCCTGGCTTAGTAATGAAAGTCACAATAAGTTCTATCCTACGTGACCTCGAGGAAAAAAATCCGCCAAAGAATACAAAACAACTATTTATGAAGCCGAGAAAGAACTTGTAAATGGATATTTCGCTAAGTTTTAACAAGTCTATTTATAATTTAATGTAATAACTTGATTTGAGTGTATTTCATTACTTGCTTTCTATAGGATAATAAAGCCTAGGGCGAGAATCGGACTCGCGATCTTCTCCTTACCAAGGAGACGCTTTGCCACTGAGCCACCTAGGCATGAAATATAATAATTAAATTACTATAAAAGGATTTGTCATTTTGCAACTAAGCTAAAATATTTGTCAAAAAGATAATATTAAATAGTATTATCAGCATCTTTAATCAAATATGGGAAGGATAAGAGGTAAGGAAATAAGAAATGCTACTATAGAGGTCCTTAAAAGATACAAAGGCCTCTTTAATGAAGATTTTGAGAACAATAAGGAAGCTTTGAATGGGGTCATAACTGCCCAGAAAAGGAATAGAAACAAGATAGCTGGATTTATAACAAAACTAGCAAAAAGTAAATCTATAGAAGAGTTTATAATAGAGCATTCTTCAAAATAATTTTACCTTCTCTAAAGAAGATTTGCCTTGTGGAAGCAATCGGTCTATATAGTCATCATTAACTTGTACTGAGTATTTTTGTGCTATTGCCCTATTTATCTTCCTTATTATCTCATCTCTTTTCTTGCTACCCGGTTTTATTAAAAAGAATGTGGATTTTGGTTCATAAGGAGTGACTTTTAAGTTTGCAAATTCCTCCTCTATCGTTATAGATATATACATACCAAGCGGGGTATTTTTAATATAGTCTCTTTTGCCTTCTATGTAGAATGCGCCTTTTTTAAGAGATTCTCCAGAAGGAGGCGTTTTTGTTACTTGTTCTGGTTTTATAAAATAAACATCGAGATTTGTGGCCCCTGCCCTCCATGCAGAAGAATATGATGCTATCATAACTGCCGCCTCTTCAAGATCTTTTTTACTCACATTGCTGCCTTCTTTGGGTTTCATAACACCAAATGGGCTTCCAAAAACATCAGCATGTCCAACTATGTCTCCTTTTTCCATATGTTTCTCTATAAGTGATTCATTTTGGTTTATATCCTTGCCGATTATCACCAGGCTGCCTTCCGACGTGACAAAGTGCCTAAATTTAGCATACCATTGGCTTTCGTTTTTTACCTTTATTCTCCTTATCATTTTTGTGTTAGAGGTTATCGCTTCGGTATCTATATTTTTAAGTCTCTTGGACTTTTGATACAGAAGGGCTAAGTTATAATTTAGGTTTTGTGTTATGTCTATGTTGATTTGCTGTCTTTCCTTTGGCACAATATTTTTACCGTTTATAAGAAACCCCAGGTTATCTAGCTCTCTTTCTCTGTCAATTATGCTTTTATCAGAGGATTTTAAAATATTTATTGCGTTTTGTATCCTTCCATAATTAGTATTTATAAATTCTATATCTTGTTCGTATTCCTTCAGTCTGTCCTGTGCTTTGTTAAGTTCTATTTTTACCGGATTTTTACGCTCAATCTCTTCGTTTTTTTCGAAGAAGTTTATGACTGCAGAATTTATGTTTTCAAAGTATTCTTTTTCTCCAGCTATATGTTTTAATTCGACTGCAGAAAATATCTTTTTGTCTATTATATTCGGCTTGTTTTCCTTTATTATCTCAAGGAATTTTTCTCGTAACATTTTTGCTTCCCCTATTTCAAGTTCAAGCGGCTTTTTGGATTTGTCGATCTTTGCCCTAAAACACGCTTCTTCTGCGTAATAACCACCCATTGAAAAATCCATGGCAAGGCTTTTTACCACGCTTTCTCTGTCTGACGCTTTTAGCATCGAATAGAACCCGCCATACATATCATTGAAGGATTTCTTATTGCCAGGGGGGTAAATATACTCTCCACCGCTTGATATCTCTCTGCTTTCATATTTTCTTTGAAACAAAGCTCTTTCTATCTTTTCGTCTTTTAAAAGTATAACGTTACCCTTTGAGAACATTTCTATCAGAAGCTTATTACTATCTGTTTTTATTTCCAGTATCCTGTCGGAGTTGTGCATGCTGATTGAAAATCTCTTTCCTTTAAGGGCGTTTTTTACAAGTGTAGTAAAACCGAAGTCCAGGGTTTCTTCTGGTTTTTCATTAACTACACAAAAATAGTGCCCGGGTACTATCTTAAGCCAGTATTCTTTGCCTTTGTATATAAGAAAGTAAAATTCATTTTTCCCGCTTTTTATATTTCTTATAAATCCCCCGTTTATGTGCTCAAATTCATCAAGTAATTTATATATGTCCAAGGACGTTAAACTTTGCATGGTCACTTATAAAAGTTGGATTGTATGGCGGACTTAATGCTATTCACGTCGCTTTCAAAAGCTGCTTTTCTCTGTGTGACTACTTCTTCATTCATCTTGTCATATATCGGCCTTACAAATTTTGAAACGCCTTTTGTCCATTTATTAAGGTAATCTACCAGTATATCTGAGACCAACTGTACTTGCACAGTGCCTGTCTTTGCCTTTACTTGCTTTCCCTCCTTTAACGCCACTGTTTCTTGTATATTCCTATAATCCAAATTCACATTAATACGGTAAGCCATATAATCGTCTATCACTTTCGTGGCCGTCCATTTTATAACATAATTTGCGCCTGAAAACTGTATATAATTCGTTTCTTTTACAGAGTAGCCTGCAGATACCAACAAATCTCTCAGGAAATTGTAGAACTTTTGATCATCCAGCGTACCCTCATACTGCACAGTGGTATTACCCATTGGTATTATTTCCATATTTTAATTAGATTTTGTTCAAATTTAACTCTTTCCTGTATTTTACCAGAATATAATTAAACCTATTGAAGCAATAACTATTTCAATAAATGTTAGTATCAGAGGGATTTGCCATTCTTTATATTTCCCTTTCCTCAAAAATATATGTGTTAGGGAGTATATCTTGTTTCCATATAATGATGAGAGGGTTCCATCTTTATGTATTACGCCCCATGAACTCGCATGGAATCTTTTTCTGGCTTTCAAGATAAACTCTGTTATCCAAGGTATCATTATAAAAACAGCAAATAATTGCATATTCCCGATTATTGCAACAACTGCAACTGCCCCGCCAATAAGATATGTCAAGCTATCTCCGGGTATTATCTTAGCAGGGTACTTCCCGTAATATAGGTAACCAAGTAAAACGGCAAACATTATAGCAGAGAGTGCCAATCCATCATAATTTTGTAAATGGAAAGAAAGTATGGAAAAGGCAGCAAATAAGACTAGTCCCATCTGTACTGCAATACCATTTAGGCCTTCCAACATATTGTAAGCATTGGATGCAAATACGACGCCAATGGGAATAAAGATTACTATATATAGAATAGGAGCAATAACAATGTTCCCGACCCCCGGAAAGTATACAGTGCTCCCAAAGAATAGGACCATTAATGGAACGGCACCTATCAACGTAAGCAATGGCTTCTGCCACTGTCTTATCCCTCCATTAAAAATTGAATAATCCTTGGCCATCCTTTTTATATCTGTCATAGAGGTTCTTATTTTTCCGCCTGATAAGTCATCTACAAATCCTATTAATGAGATTATTATTATTGAGGACAAACCAAGAAGTAGTGCTTCCGGATTTAGATTTGCTTTTATTATATAATTATAAGCTGCTATTAAAGACATTACTCCCGCAAATAATCCTATTATAAGCAGAAAACCGCCGCTTGAGGGAAGTATTGGCCTGTTCTTCTTGTTTATATCTTGGGCAACTAGCCCTGCCCTTATCAATAAAGGAATTATAAACTTGCCACTAATAAATGTAGCAATTGCAGCCACTATTGCAGAAAGCAGTATTTCCAATAACATTTAAATCTCTGGGATTTAGTATATTTAAGTTTTATATCTACAGTTTTTATAAGTTTATGTTATAGCCCTGTAGTGTAGCGGCCAAGCACGAGGGCCTTTGGAGCCCTAGACACCGGTTCAAATCCGGTCAGGGCTATTATTTTTTGGGGTATATAATATCTCTTTCTTAATTTCACCCTAAATACCATAAATATCGTAATACTATCTATGTTATCTCCGAGTAATGCCGGATAGACCTATCAGTCATAAAAGGTATTTTCAAGGCAACTTCTACTATACCTCGAGGCTATTTCGGTAAAATATCAATAATTATTGAGGTTAATTTCGGGGAAAATTCTCGAGAGTTCGAGGTGGTAAGATTGATGAATAGTAAGACTTGACTCGAATGAGACTGAGAATAGAGAGGAAATAGACTGGGAAGAGAATAGGGGCTAGGTTGTGGGGTAATTATAACGTTTAGATTTCTAGATTAGAAGGTTTTAAATATCCATATAACATTTAAAAGTAAATGAATAGGTGTAAAGATAATATTAGTCTTGCTGATAAATTTAATATTTATTTTGAATTGAAAAGAGTAATCAATTTTAAAGCAAGATTTATAGAAAATGCTATCTCTATAAAAAATTTTTGGGATTACTATCTTGTAAGACTTAAGTTAAAAAAATTGGCTGTATTACATCTTAATTTTGGGAAAGATTTCATCTTTTCTAATGATAAACTTAGTGATTTATCGATTTTGAAGCTTGAGTTAAAATTACAAAGAAGTGGCTTTAAAATTAGAAAAGTGAGGAGTATATTTTTGCTCGAATCGAGAGATTTAAAATTTATTGTCAATAATCTGTCTGAGTCTGGGGTAATTTTAGAAAATTTTGTACAAAATCAATATGACTGGTTGGATGCAAAAAATAAAATAGTAGTAGATATAGGTGCAAATATAGGCGACACAACAGTCTACTTCTCTAAAATTAAGAAAGCAAAAAAGGTTATAGCATTTGAACCTTACCCCTATTCTTATAAAATTGCAAAGGAGAACATTAATTTGAACAAAATAACAAACGTAATATTGCTAAATGAAGGAGTTGGAGGGAAAGAGGATTATATTAGAGTAAATCCCGCTTTTGAAAACAGTGGTAGCGATTCACTGAAATCATTCAGTAAGGGCAAGAAAATTAAGATAGTAACTTTGAAATCTATTGTTAATAATTACGATATAGAAAACGGGATACTTAAAATGGACTGCGAAGGATGTGAGTATCCAATTATACTCAATGCGAGTAAAGAAACTCTAAGGAAATTTGAACAAATAATGTTAGAGTATCATAATGGATATCTAAACATAAAAAGAAAATTAGAAGAAGCAGGTTTTAATGTCATTAACAATACAAATATATGGATAGGCCTCATAATGGCTAAAAGAATTGGCTAAAAATCTTATAAATTTTAAGCTCAAATAGATAAATTTCTTTTATTCCATCTAAATTTGTACTTCGTATATTATCTCTTGTTTTTGATTGTATAGTTTAATCTTCCTGCCATCCTTTATAGCTTTCTGCTGTACCACAACGTGGATTTGTTGATTCCCAAGCGCTTTCTTTCTGCAGGTGTTATGCTAAGTATCACCCTGCGTTAATAATTTGTATTTTTTCTGGGCTTATTATACTGATTACTTACTAACTTTAAGTATTCGTATACACGCTTACTTAGGTACAGTGATTTTTTGCAGTTTGGGCTACATTTAATATACGGCAAAAAATCCTCATTTAAACCGTATTTTATGTATTCTGGTACATTTTCCAAATTGAATTTATTGGTCTTTTCAGTGGTTTGCGAAAGCCGTTGATTTTGCTTTTTAAAAGCATCTATGCAACATTTTGGATAACCAAATAGCCTTCCGAGTATTTTATCTATTCTTGCCCGCCCTTCTTTGGTTATATAAAATGCAGTTTTATCACCCCCTAAAATTGTTTTTATGTAATTTTTTGCCTCTAATGTCTTTAAAGTACTTTTTTCGTATCTTTGATTTCCGTCTTCGAGTTTAAACAATAATTTTTCTCCCTCATTTAAATTAAATGTATACGGCTTCTTTGTTATAATCTCTCTGCAAAATCCTGTTATCTTTTTGAGATCCACATTAGTTTTTATCGATGTTATGCCTAAAGAATGCTTTATGTTATCTGAGACAGGTAAATATACAGGAGCTCTTTTTCTTGCATTTGTAGCAACTAAAAATATATTCAACTTATCGGCTTCTACAGCATACTTGGCAAGCTCTATAGAAAGGACATTCGTATTTCCATTTCTTTTTTCTGCAATTTTATTTAAGTCAATGTGGCTATATTTTAGATTCAGAAACTCTATGATTTTTTCTTTATCGTTTTGATTCATTTTATTACCTGAATTTTTAGAAATTTGATTTTTAGCAGCTATGCAGACATAAAATACAAAAAGCCTCCCACACGCTATCATCTCTACCAACTATAGTAGCATTTTTTAACAAGTCTGTCTTATCTAACATAGATAAAGTAGCAATCATAATGTTTGCATAACCTACACAATTTGCTGTTGGGTTAACATCTGAAAAATCCCTCGAATATATTTTATTCGATCCATAATTTACATTTTTAAATATGCGATCATTTAATTCAGGTAATAATTTTTCATCGTTATAGCTTAAATCTAAACCTGATATTATTTTATGTATGTTGTTGGTAATTTTATAAAATGTATCGTTTTTATTTTTTGTAACAATTTTTTTGTCATAGCTAGATTCAAATAAATCATAAGCTAAAGAATGTGTATTTTTTTTGTTTAACACTATCTCATCTAAGGTACCTGTCATATATAATATATAATCCGATAGCAGTTTAAGTATATAATTTTTAGTACTAAATCGAGGCTGTTGCATAATTCAATTACAGACAGCCTGCAATAAGCAATAAATCAGGCAAATGCCTCTTATTCTACATGATATGATATAAAGTAGATACTATACTAGATTAGTGCAACTAAGGAGAAGATATCCTATACCTCGCTATTATTTTTTGTTAACCTATCTATACCTCTAGAATATAATAATATCAATAAAAAGTTCTAATGCCCAATAAAGGTTCCTTTCCTTGCTTTTATAGTCCGTTGTTAGTAAGGCAGTATTAACTCCAAAAAATTAATTCTTCTTCAAGTTTTTAACATACACATTTGCAGTGTTTTTTCTTTCTATCTTAAATGGTTTAAATAAATTCCCATTTCCATCAAAGAACTTTGAAAAGAACTCAACATAAATAAGCCTTGCTCCCTGTATACCTCCTTCAAATAATGCTATCACTATATTGAAAAGCTGGCCAAATACTAGAATTATTACCCCTCCTATAATGAAGAGTATCGAGCCGCTTAGACTCGAAACGAAGATTAGATTTATCACTTGCGCAAGAATGACTGAAGCAAGTAGTATGCCAACAAGCCTAGTATACGAAAGTATGTGGCTTATCACTGATGGAATCTCCATTAGAGACTGTGTACCTTCCGATCTAAGTACCAATGCAATACCAATCACTATTGCAACATAACTGCCGACAGCTTCTAAATTAGAAAATCCAATGCTTTCCTTATGAAGAACAGCCAAACCCACTATCACAATTCCCCATGCGACCAAAAGCCAGCCTATTCTTCCGATGGCTTTCTTGATTTTTTTGTTGTACAAAGCATTAATAGCCCCAAGCACAAAACCAAATGACACCATCGCTACTCCTATCCAACCCGAAATTAAAAGCAACGTAGAAACGTTTTTTGTAACATTAAATAATGAAGTATAAGGCAACGCAAAACCAAAATACTCATTGAAAATTATCCCGAGTGCAATGGCTATTATAGAGCCTGGTATTATAGCTTTCATTATCATTACCAAGCTGTTTTTGCTTATTATTGTCTTAACAAATTTTGAAAGCTTTCTCGGCAAATGGCTTTTTTTAGGAGGGTGTTTTATCCTATGTATGACCCAAAAACTAAGCAAAAGGAATGTTGCGCCATAGCCTGCATCTCCAACCATTAATCCAAAAAATATGGGGAAAGCTATTCCGAAAAATATCGTTGGATCAATTTCGCTGCTTCTTGGTATCGAATAAAATTTTATAAAGAATTCATAAAGTTTAAAAGAAACTGGATTTTCCATCTTTGTTGGTGGCTCTTCAGTCGTTTTTATCTTCTCAAGTATAAATCGATCGGACGTTAATCCATTCAGACCTTCTTCTAAAACAGGTATCTTTTTGCTTTCTACCCATCCCTCAATTACGGTTATATAATCAGTAGCGCCTATTCTTGGTATTATAGAGCTTTTTTTTATCTCTATGTCTAGATATTCTTTAAGATTAACAACAATAGCATAATATTTTTTTGACAACTTTTCTAGCTTATTATTTATAGTTAAAAATTTTTCTTTTTCCTTTTTTATGTTTGCTTGCTGCAAATTTGTTATTTCTTCTATTTTTCCCGTTATATTTGGAATTTTTATCAGGTTTATTGCCCCCTTATTGGCCAAGTTTGCAAGTTTTTCCTTATTGTGTTTCTCTATTGTAACCATATATACGGTTCCCAGTTCGTTAAACTCGCAATCTATCTCTTTTTTTATTTTTTCAATAAACTGATCGTCTTCTTTAGTTTTTTTGAATATAAACGACTCTACTCTATTTCCATTCAATATCTTTAGATCATGTTTAAAATCTTTCATTAAATTTATTATTTCTAAAATAGAATTGCTCTCTTTTATACTTGCATTAATTTTTTCTTCTTCCTTTTTTATTTCATTTACCTCTTCATAGATTTTTATTTTATCAGTTTCATGAAAAACCTGCCGAAGATTTTTTATATTCATATTTTTAGACTTTTGTTTTATCAGGTTACTTTCTAAGCTTCTTATTTTTTGGCTGTAACGGTTTATTTTATCATATTCAATTTCTTTAAAGTCTTTTAAGACCTTCTTACTTTCGCTTTCTAGCACTTCTATCTGTAAGAAACCCAGTTCTCCAAGTAAAGTTATCGCCGTATCATAGTAAATTTTAGGCAGAATTAATCTTACTTTTTCTATTTTACTTGGTAGAAACATTATAATTTAAATTCCTCCTTTAAAACGTCATTAAATATCTCTAGCATTCGGTTCTTATCAAGTGGTTTTATATCAGTAGCTTTTTTCTTTGCTTCTATTATCATTTCCTCCTTTTTAATTGCCGTTTCTTTTTCGACCTTTTCAATCGCAGTATTTATAGAATTATTTGCTTCTTTTTCAGCTTTTTTTATTTTTTCTTCACTTAATCTTTCAGCTTCTTCTAAGATTTTTTTTGCTTTTTCCTCCGCTTGCTCTATTTTTTTAGAGGATAAATCTTCTATCTCGCGTATTTTTTGTAAAGTTTCAAGTGATTCCATATCAGCTATGTAATTTTTTTATAAATTTAATAGACACTAATCTGTCTCTTTCCATATCGTCTAAACTTTGTTTTATATATTTTATTTTTGCCTTCCATCTAGGTATTATGATATTTTCTATGGAATTTGTTCTTCTGTTTAATTTATATACCTCATTAAGTAAATTTCTCATTGCAGTTTCTTTTTCAGCTATTTCTACAAGCATCGAAAGAAATGAAGCATACATGCTCTTTGCATCGTAAACCGGAGTTGGTATAGTCAAACTATCGCTTTCACTCATGACGTCGATGGTTTCATTAACGTTTATATTTGGAATGATCAGTCCCATTACGTTTCTAGCCTTCAAGCTTGCCATTTTCTCGCTTTGCTCCTGTGCTACTCTCTCTATTGTTATACGGCCGCTAAGGGCTTCCGCTATTTCTAAGCTCTCCCTGCTTCTATCCATGAATTTCTTAAGGTTTGTTTTCATGCTTTGTACCTGTTTTGCAAGTTCGAAGAATTCAAGAATAAGTGAAGACCTTTTCATCTTCAGTAGCTGCAGTCCTCTCCCAGCAGTTTTAATTTTTTTCTTAGTTTCTATCAATTCTCTTCTCGTAACCCTTATGTTTGTTTCCATTTACCGTATTTTTCTATAAATTCAGGTTTTATCCTCTTCATCTCATCCCTGTCTATCATGCTTAATAGCTCCCACCCAAGGTCAAGCGTTTCATTTATACTTCTGTCTTCGTTGAATTCCTGTTTTATGAACCTGTTTTCAAATTCTTCTGCAAAATGTAAGTACTGTTTATCTGTTTTGCTTAAAGCGTCTTCACCAACTATTTCGGTTAAGCTTCTAAGTTCCTTCCCTTTTGCATAAGCAGCATACAGCTGATCCGAAACATTTCTATGGTCTTCCCTAGTGGAGTTTTTTCCAATTCCTTGGTTCATTAATCTTGAAAGAGAAAGTAAAACATCTACTTCCGGATATATTCCACTTTTATCCAAAGCTCTGCTTAAAACTATCTGTCCTTCTGTAATGTAACCAGTTAAGTCTGGGATGGGGTGTGTTATGTCATCACTCGGCATTGTAAGTATTGGTAACTGCGTAACAGAACCTTCTTTTCCTTTTACTTTACCAGCTCTCTCGAAAAGGCTTGCCAAATCAGTATACATGTAACCCGGATAACCTCTTCTTCCAGGCACTTCATCTCTCGCAGCAGATATTTCACGAAGTGCTTCCGCGTAGTTAGTCATATCCGTAAGTATAACTATTACATGTGAGCCTTTTTCGTATGCAAGATATTCCGCGGCGGTTAATGCAAGTCTTGGCAGTATGACTCTCTCCATTGAAGGATCGGCAGCTAAGTTTAAAAATATAACTGACCTTTCCAACGCGCCGCTATTCTGAAATTCGTTTACAAAAAAGTTAGCGTCTTCACTATTTATTCCGATTCCTCCAAAAACCACATAAAAGTTCTGTTTTTCTGCAAGTATCTTTGCTTGTTTTACTATCTGTGCAGCGAGTTTATTGTGCGAAAGACCAGAACCTGAAAAAATAGGTAACTTTTGTCCCCTAACTAAAGTATTCATGCAATCTATTGACGAGATCCCCGTCTGTACAAATTCTGAAGGCTCTTCCCTAGCATAAGGGTTTATTGGGTTTCCATTTATGTCCATTTTTTCATCGCTGAAAATAGGTATGCCGCCATCTCTTGGTCTACCTAACCCATCAAACACTCTGCCCACCATATCCATGCTTACTGGCATCTTAAAAGTAGTGCCTTTGAATTTTACTTTAGTCCCTTTTGTATTCATTCCAGTGGTTTCACCAAATGCTTGTATGATTGTAACTTCCTCATTAGTTGCAAGAACTTGCCCGTTTATTTTTTTGCCGTTTTCAAGTTCTATCTCTACTTGTTCATTATAAGCTGCGTTTTTTACGTCCTTTACAAAGAGCAGCACGTTAGTTACCTTTTCAATTGTTTTATATTCTATTTCTTCCATCTTATTTCTCCACACTAATCTTTTTTATTTCTTCTATGTCCTTTTCGATTTCCTTTAATTTAGCATCAATCTCTTCTTCGCTCGTGTACCTTAGTCTTGCAATTTTTGGTTTAACTTGTATTGATTGTATCCTCTCTATAGGCACATTCCTGTCAAGAGCAGCTTTTTCTGCGTCAAACACTTGAGCTATAATTTTTAACATTTTATACTGCTTGTTAACGGATGCGTAAGTATCAATCTCATCAAAGGCATTCTGCTGTAAGTAGTCCTCTCTTAGCATTTTAGCGACATCAAGTATTAGTTTGTCTGCTTCAGGCAATGCATCATATCCAACCAATTGTACAATCTCATTTATCTCTGCTTCTTTTTGTAATGTCGCTAGTGATTTATCTCTAAGTTCTGGCCAGTCCTCCGCAATGTTTTTTCTATACCACTGGTCCAACCCATCAGTATACAATGAATAGCTGTTAAGCCAGTTTATAGAAGGAAAGTGCCTTGCATTTGCAAGTGATGCATCAAGTGCCCAAAATACTCTAGTTACTCTAAGCGTGTTCTGCGAAACAGGTTCAGATATATCACCACCAGGTGGGGATACTGCGCCTATTATAGTTGCTGCTCCTATCTTTCCACTCAAGATTCTGGCTCTTCCTGCTCTCTCATAAAATTCACCTACTCTTCTACCTAAGTACGCAGGATAGCCCTCTTCACCCGGCATTTCTTCCAGTCTTCCAGACAGCTCTCTTAAAGCTTCCGCCCATCTCGAAGTACTGTCTGCCATTACTGCAACACTGTAACCCATATCCCTATAGTACTCAGCAAGTGTTATTCCAGTGTAAATGCTTGCTTCCCTTGCAGCTACAGGCATGTTTGATGTGTTGGCAATAAGTATGGTCCTGTCCATTAAAGGCTTCCCGCTTTTTGGATCTTTTAGTTCTGGAAATGTTGCAAGTATCTCTGTCATTTCATTCCCTCTTTCGCCGCATCCAACGTAAACTATCACATCTGCGTCAGACCACTTTGCAAGTTGATGCTGGATTACGGTTTTTCCTGACCCGAAAGGCCCTGGAACTGCTGCCGTTCCACCCATTGCAACAGGAAACATCGTGTCTATGACTCTTTGTCCTGTTAAAAGGGGGATATTTGGAGAAAGTTTCTCTTTTACAGGTCTTGCCGTTCTCACTGGCCACCTTGTCATAAGTTTTATCTCCTCAGTTTTTTTATTGTCATCCTCTAATAATGCGATATTTTCTTCTATTGTGTAATCTCCTTCTTCTGCTATCTTTTTTATTATCCCTTTTTTGTTTGCTGGTACAAGGACTTTATGTTTTATCAAAGAAGTTTCTTTTACCTCTCCAATTTCTTCCCCAGGTTCTACGAGTTTACCTTCTTCAACCTTTGGTTTAAAATGCCATTTTTTTTCGCGATCTAATGAATTAACTTTTACTCCACTGCTTATGAATGTTCCTTCCTTGGCAAGTATCTTATCTAAAGGTCTTTGTATACCATCAAATATCGATCCAATTAATCCTGGCCCCAATTCTACAGATAAAGGCTCATTACTATCAACCGCCTTTTCCCCAATTCTAAGTCCACTTGTATCCTCATACACTTGTATTATGGCGTTTTCGCCCTCTATCTTTACAATTTCTCCAACTAGCTCATTAGTTCCTATAAATACAATATTATTCATCTTCGGGTCTTCAAGACCTGAAACTGTTACAACTGAACCAGAAATTCCAATTATTTTTCCTTCCATTTTATTTTAATTTTGTTATGTCCACCCCCAATACTCTTTTTGCTAAGCTTTCCAGCGATTCTTTATTTTCCTGCGTTTCCTGTGAAGGTATAAACAGCACCAGTGGATCAACGCTTAAGTCTAATAAATTGCGTTCATTCTGATCTGCATAGTCCTTTATACTTTCTTCGGCTATTATAAGGTTATATTCTTTGCTTTTTATTAATTTAATTACTTCATTTAATGCCTCTTTTCCAGATAACTCCATGGAGTTTTCAATACCTGCAAGTTTTAACCCAAGGGAGTCTCTTCTATCTCCTATAAAAATTATCCTTCTAAATTCCATAGCCTATGTCCACGACTTTCTTTTCTATATTATAATACTTTTTAAACCAGCTTAATCTTATTGTATCCCTCTCTATCTCTGCACTTATTATAAACGAAAGCGTAGCTGCAACTGAAAGAGCATTGGCTCTAAATATCTGCAAGTATTTGTCGTGTATTATCCTTTTTAGTTCAACTTCGAAGTTAGCTATAAGTCCATCTTCTTTGTAAAGATCTAGTGCTTCGTTCAAGTCATAAGGCAAGTCCTTTATAAAATCTATAATATTCATCTTCGCCATTTCATTTAATTTTTCAGTGCTTATTGCTCCGCCACCTATTAAAAGTTCCTTTGCTGGTTTTTTAAGCTCTATTTCTTTTATAACGGTTATTATGTTCCTTAAATCTATTAAACCTTGTATAAATCTAAGAACCGGCCCCTCATTTCCATTGTAAAATTTAAAGTTTCTTAACAATTCATTATAATATTCTACATCAAGCGCCAATGCCATGCCTGAGACATTTCTGCTTAATTCTGCAGATACTGAAAATGGCAATAAAACTCTGCCGTAATTATACCGTGTTAGGTAATTTATAACCTCTACAATATCCTTTTGTTCTATTATGTTTCTGTATTCTTCCTTACTTATCAGTGAGCTTGAAAATCCCAATGGAAAGCTCCTCCCTACTGTAAGTAAATTTTCCGTTATTTCCACGTTTTTTCCTACGAGTTTGGCGGCAAGTATAAGCTTTATGTTCTGTATGTCTATTTTTGACAGGTAACTTTTTATTAATGGCTTTCCAATACTAGGCAAAACTTGGAGCGCGGATGTGCAGTTATTTAAAAAATGAGTATTTACGATTATATCTATAATATCAGGCTCCTTGAATCTATTGTAAAATTGATCGATTTCGTTTTTGTAAGAGGTGTTTGAAAGAACGCTTAAGAACTCATCTTTCTTTGTTTCCTTTATCCTATCAATTTCATCTTTTCTTAAAAGGTTGAGATATAATGCTTTTATATGCCCATAAGCGCCTGCATACGTAGAGTCCATTCATGCCTCAAGTTTTTCAATTATCTTTTTTGCTATTTTTTCTTCTAATGACTGTATTGTCTTGTTTAATGATAGGTTTATGGAAAATCTTCCGTCAGTAGATTCAGCATAAACTCCAAACATGTTCTTTTTGGAGAGCTTTGCATTTTTTTCCTTTTTCCCAAAAACCTGCAAATCGTCCTTATTCATAAAGAGCACAGCATTCTCCCCTATTCTTTTTTTGGCCTCTTTTATTAATATTACCATCAACTTTTGGTATTCAGGAGTTTTGCTAAATTCCTTTTCCGAAGAATAAAGGTTGTTCATGCTATCTTTAAAAGCGTCACTTACAGCCTTTTTTATTATTTGGTCCCTTTCAACATGTATCTTGGCATTTTCAATGGTTCTCTTTTCTTCTACGATAATTTCCTTTTTGGATTGTGCCTCCTTTAGAATTTCAGCAACCTTTTTATCTGCTTCTTTAGTATATTCATTTGCCTTAAGTTGCGCTTCTATGACTATCTTTTTTATCTTTGTGTCCGTCTCCTTCTCTATGTGTTCAGCTATTTTCTCGAGACTCATATTATATACTAATGCCTCACAGTATTTGTAATAGCAATATCAATCCAAGTACAAAGCCTATTATCCACAGTGTTTCAGGGATTACAAAGAAGAACAGTACCTGTCCGAATTTCTCAGGTTTTTCGGCAATGATTCCCATTCCTGCGGCACCTATTCCTTGCTGTGCCATTCCAGTACCTATTAAACCACCTGCTATCGCTATGGCTGCGGCTATTGCATATAGAGCGCCTGCATCTGTTGTAATTACCATATTCTCTTACGTTTTTTTCTATTTTTAAGCTTTACTATTCTAAATTATATTAAAATAAATTTTTTCTTTAAATTAAAAAAAGAAAGCTTTAAAAAGGGCAATAAAGCGAAAGCTATTTATACTAGTTCATTCATATGGTTTATCGTAAACATATGGAAATAAACTCAATACCTGACGACGTAATAGACTGCCTATTTGATGCGATAGAAAAAGATAATAAACTTTATGTTATTTTGAAAGATGACAGTAAAGACAACGAAGAAAAGATAGAAAAAGTGTTTGGAAAAGACGTTGAATTCTTAGATATGATGAAGATAATGCAAAGAAAGATGTTTTCAGAACTGATGGATGCGATAAGCGTCTTTGATAATGAGCCTTTTTTAAACAAATTAGGTTTTAATGAGATAACTGAGATATTCTATGATCTTACAAAGCTGGAACAAAGCAGAAAAATGTTGTTTAATTATGCTCTTCTCGGTAGAAGAGGGAAAGAGGGCCTGTTACAGACATTAGGAGGAGGAAGGCTAACCAAAAGCGCAATATTTGTACCCTCTGCAAATGAGAAGGATGCAGAGAATTTTATAAAAAAATGGAATGTTGAATACCTGAAAAAAAGAGTATTCATCTTAGGAGGTCAATAACATGGAAGATAACGGCAAAATAGAAATAAGTTTGAAGGTTGCAGAAGCGCAGCAGGATGATATAGGGCAAAATTCTGTAAGGATAGGAACGGCTTGGATGAAACAGATTGGTGTCAGGCCAGGAGAGTTCGTCGAGATAGAAGGAAATAGAAAGACAGTTGCAAAAGTTGACAGAGCGCATCCAGGCGATTTAGGTTTGAATATTGTTAGAATGGATGGTACTACAAGAAAAAATGCAAAAGCAGCTATAGGCGAAAATGTGATAGTTAGAAAAGCAGAAGTTTACGAAGCCGATGTTGTCAACCTTTCTCCTTTGTCTACAATTTCAATACGTGGCGCGGAAAACGTAATAGGGAGACTGCTCCTGGATAGGGCAGTTTCAAAAGGAGATATAATAACGCTCGGCAGCGGGGGCAGAGGTTCATTTGCGTCTTTCTTTGGAGATGATATAATGAGTATATTTGAGAATAGCGCATTCCCATCTTTTCAGTTCGGTTTTTCGGAGCTTCGTTTTCTGGTTACGTCTACAGCGCCAAAAGGCTTTGTAGTAATAACAGAAAACACGGACATAAATATATCCCCAGAACCGGTCAAGCTTTCCGAAGAATCGAGAGTTAAACATGTAAGCTACGAAGATGTTGGCGGTTTATCTGATGAGGTTTCAAAGATAAGGGAAATGGTTGAAATGCCTTTAAAGCATCCTGAGATATTTATGAGATTAGGGATAACCCCTCCAAGGGGAGTTTTGCTTTACGGCCCACCAGGTACAGGTAAAACTTTGCTTGCAAGAGCCGTTGCAGACGAGAGTGAAGCGCATTTTATAACTATAAACGGCCCAGAAGTAATGAGCAAGTGGGTTGGGGATGCAGAAAAGAAATTAAGGGAGATATTCGACGAGGCAGAAAAGAACGCCCCTTCTATTATATTCATAGATGAGATAGACGCAATAGCAACGAAGAGAGAAGAGAGCATCGGGGAAGTTGAGCATAGAGTGGTTTCTCAGCTTCTTACCTTAATGGATGGTTTAAAGAGCAGGGGAAAAGTAATTGTAATAGCCGCTACAAACAGGCCAAATGCAATAGATCCGGCATTGCGCAGGCCAGGCAGGTTTGACAGAGAAATAATGTTCGGCGTTCCAAATGAAAAGGGAAGGCTGGAAATATTGAATATACACACTCGAAACATGCCTTTGGACAAAAATGTTGAATTGGGGTATATATCAAAGATAACGCATGGTTTTGTCGGCGCAGACATAGAGTCTCTGATAAAAGAAGCGGCGATGAACGTAATAAGAAGAAACATAAATGAGTTAAATGTCAAGGAAGGTGATAATATACCAAAAACAGTTCTTGAAAAGCTTATAGTAACAATGGATGATTTTAGGGAAGCATTAAGATTCGTAAGACCAAGTGCAATGCGCGAAGTTTTGGTTGAAAGGCCAAGCGTTGGATGGGCAGACGTTGGAGGCTTAGAGCAGGTAAAGGCACAGCTTAAAGAAGCAATAGATTGGCCTTTAAAACATCCTGATGCGTTTAGAAAGATAGGGATAACCCCTCCAAAAGGAATACTGCTTTACGGCCCGCCAGGTACAGGTAAAACTTTGCTTGCAAGAGCCGTTGCGCACGAAACAGAATCAAATTTCATTGCAATAAAAGGGCCAGAGATATATAACAAATACGTCGGTGAAAGCGAAAAAAGAGTAAGAGAAATATTTGATAAGGCAAGGCAAGTCTCTCCATCTATAATCTTTATAGATGAGCTTGATAGCATAGCCTCTTCTAGGTCTAATTATGAAGGAAATAACGCAACTGAACAAGTCGTTAATCAATTGCTTACAGAATTGGACGGGATAGAACCTCTTAAGAACGTAATCGTAATTGGAGCCACAAATAGAGTTGATAAGGTGGATTCCGCAATATTAAGAACGGGCAGGTTTGATAACATAGTATTTGTTCCTCCGCCTGATGAGGAGGGGAGAAAAGAGATACTTAAGGTGTATTTGGATAAAATGCCAATAGATGGTGACAAGGAGGCTCTTGTAGAGTATCTTGTCAAAAAAACTGAAGGGTATGTTGGATCGGACTTGGAAAGACTTTCTAAGGAAGCAGGCATGAATGCGCTTAGAAACAATATTTCTGCAAGCAAAGTCACAAAAGAAGATTTTGAAAAAGCATTGGAGTTAGTAAGGCCAAGCTTAACTGCGGAAGATGCAAAGAAATACGAAGAGATGGCAAAGAAACTTTACAGTAAAAAGGAAAAGGCAAAGGAGCTTAATTATTTCGGTTGAGATGGATCACGAAGAAATATACAAACTTATCCTGAATGATGAACTTGGCTGGGAGCACCTTATAACTACCATAATAAGGGACGAAGGCATGGATCCCATGGATATAGACCTTATAAAGATTGCAGATAGGTTTGCTTCTTTAATCTCCAAAATAAATCAAATAGACTTTAGGTTTGGGGGCAAATTTGTATATACTGCTGCAATACTCCTGAAAATGAAATCAGACACCGTTGTAGGCGAGATACTAGAACTAAATGTTAAAAAAGAACGTGGGAGCCAACAAAGATACATTAAGGCCGTGCCGTTTGATATCGCAGTAACTTCCAAGCTTCCGATTTTTAGAAGCAGGAAAATAACCCTAACCGAATTAATAAATACTATAAGGGAAGCGATGCGTTATAATACAAAACAGAATATAAGTTTCGAATTGAAGCTCAAGGAAGTAAAAATAGAGGACAGGATAAGAACTCTTCTCGGGAAGTTGGCGAAGCTTTTTGATGCCAAGGAATTAGTTCTTTTTTCAGAGCTTATTGTCAAAAAGAATGACAGAAAAGAGATAATTTACACTTTGCTTCCACTTTTGTTTATTTCAAATATGAATAAAGTAGAGATCTCACAAAGCGAACCGTTTGAGGAGATATACATAAAGAGTAAGGTGGGCAGCTGAAATTTATTTGTCTGCTAACTTTAAAATCAATAAATGTAAATATTAACATATGTTAACATGGTAAAGATAAATGAATATGTCGAGGCGCTTGTTTTCTCCTTTGGGGATGGGATAAGCCTTGAAGAGATTGTAAAAAGGACTAAATCCGATCCGATAATAATCAAAAAAGCAGTTAATGATTTAAACAAGTCATATGAAGCTAGAAAAAGTGCTTTTTTCATACTAACTGAAGGAAATCTTTATAGGATGAGGCTAAGGGGGGAGCTTATTCATCTTGTACAGGATAGCTTAAGAACAGATATGAGCAGAGGGGTTCTAATGACTCTAAGCCTAATAGTCCTAAATGGAAAAATACTTCAAAGCGAACTTGTTAAAAAGAGAGGTAGCGTTTCTTATCAGCACGTTAAGGAGCTGCAGTCTAGAGGTTTAGTGTCTTCAACTATAGAGGAGGGCAAAAAAGTAATCAGAATTACGCCATTATTCTATGACTATTTTGATGTTGATAAGAAAGAGTTTAAAGAAATAAAGGAAACGGTTCAAGAGGAAATAAAGAAAGAGGATAATAAAACCGTAGAGTACAAAGGAAATTAGAATACTACCACTTTGCGGTTTATATTGATCTGGGGTTTTTCCTCTTTAATGGTGTTTTCTGGCTTTTTAGGTTCTTCAAAAACCTTTTTTTCAGGTTTAGGCGTTTCTGCTTCCTTCACCTTTTCTATTGCAGATTTTATTGCAGTTTCTATCGCTGTAAAGTCGTTCTCTTCCATTTTCTGTGGCTGCCAAACATGATTTACAGTGTCATCGCTGTATCTGGGGATAAGGTGTATTAAAGCGTGTGGAGTTACGTTGCCTTTTGTAAGCTCCTTTGTGTAAAGCATCTCAACATTATCAGGAGCCAGAGACAGAAGTATTGCATAACCTACTGCTCTTGCAATGCTGATATATTGTAGAAACTCTTCCTGTGGCATTTCGTAGATGTTATTATAATGTTTTTTTGGTATCATTATCACATGGCCTTTGGAAGCAGGGCTAATATCCAGAACGCCCATTACCATCCCGTCATTATAAACCTCCTTTGAAGGCACCTTTTTGTTAGCTATCATGCAAAAAATACATTTTTCCTCTTCCATAACTTTATTACGCTTTTAAAGTATTTATTGTTAAGTAAACTTTTTGTTTCGATTTAAAAAAAGCTTTTAAATAACAAAAACTTAAACCTATAATGAAAGCAAAAAGCAACTTAAGGTTTGTTGACGAGGAGAAAAGGGCAGTCGACGCAGCAATCGGCCTTATTCTATTTGGATTAGGAATAGTCCTTATAGTGTTTGGTCTGGTTTCTATACTTTCGACAGCAGTTCTTAGTGGATATTTCTACAAGACTGTTACAACTCCTCCATCGTCTTACGTATACCCTCTGTTTGAGTTAATAATAGGAATAGTCGTTTTTTCCTTCTCAATGTGGGTATTTAGGGCAAAAATATAAAGATTACTTTATTTTTTATTTTTTTACTTTTATTTTCGGTGAAAAAGAAAGATTTATATACTTCTTTCTTACTAATTAGTATGTAGGTGATAAAAATTATGGCATTGTCGTTTAGTGAAGATTATATAGCAAAAATAAGAAGGATGTTCGGTTTAAACCTATACGAAGCAAAGATTTGGCTGGCTTTACTTTCTCAAGGCAAATCCACTTCAGGTAAATTAAGTGAAATAGCTAATATCCCAAAATCAAGGGCTTATGATATACTCGTTTCATTGGAAAATGGCGGTTTTATAGTCAGAGATTTAAGCAAACCAATAAGTTATAGAGCTATACCTCCCCAGGAGCTGATAGAGAAACTTGAGGAAAAGGCCAAGGAATCTTTAGATCAAAAACTGGATAAACTAAGCAAGCTAAAAGATAGTGCAATGTTGACAGACCTTCAAAACTTGTATAATAAGGGAATAAAATACGTAGATGAAGGTAAGGTTGCTAATTCATATCAAGGGTTAGATAACATCTATTTTAGGATAAAGAAAAGCGTAGCATCCGCGAAAGGAGAAATAGTCTTGATTACCACTGAGCAGTCGTTGGAAAAGAAAATAAGTGCTTTAGGCAGAGCGCTTAAGAAGGCGAAAGCCAACAATGTGACCATACATGTGTACACTCCAGCAAAGGACATTAATGAAGCTTTGGTTAATGAAATAAAACAGTTCGGTAAGCTAAATAAAACCGATATTGATATAGGTAGGTTCGTAATAGTTGATGGCAACGAGATATTCATATTCACTGAAAATGAAAACGAAACACATCCAAGCAATGAGGTAGTTTTGCATATAAAGGGGAAATACTTGCCTGAAAAAATCAAAAAACTGGTATCATCCCACACCGTTGATTAATGGCTTAAAATAGTTAGCATTTAATATTAAAAAATTTTTTAGATAGTTGACTATGACTTATATAAAACAAGTAGAACTAGACAATTTTAAATCATTTGCTGGACACATTAAGTTCGATTTTGTAAATGGTTTTAATGCAATAGCAGGGGCAAATGGTTCAGGTAAAAGTAACATAATCGATGCACTTCTTTTTGTTTTTGGAGGATCGTCAAAGAAAGAGATGCGGTCCGATTTACTTACAGATCTTATATTTAACGGAGGTAAAAGCGGCAGGCAGTCCGAGCATGCAAAAGTTAATGTTATACTAGATAATTCAAATAAAGAGTTCCATGGTATCGAAGAAAGTGAAGTTTCTATAAGCAGAAAAATAGACAAAAACGGAAAGAGCATTTACAGAATAAACGGAAAGGCATCCACGCGAGAAGAGGTTCTAAATATTTTAGCGCTAGTAAAGTTCAGGCAGGATGGATTTAACATAATACCACAGGGAAGGATATTAGAAGTAGTCGGCACTTCCAATGAGGATAGGCTAAGTCTAATAAATGACATATCTGGCATAAGCGTGTTTGAAGATAAAAAAAGCAAGGCTATGAACGAGATGAAGAAAGTAGAAGAAAACATCTCTAAAATCGATACAGTACTAAATGAAAAGCGAAAACTAATGGCCCAGCTAGAAAAAGAAAAGACAAGAGCTGTAGAATTCCAGGAGCTAAAAAGTAGATACGCTTCCCTTCTTTCAAAGCAGTCAATGATAAAAAGAGACTCAGCGTATTCAGAATTACAATTTATATTGGAAAAGCTAAAAGAGGTAGAGAAAGGAAACGAGGAGCTCTCATCGGAAATAGTAAAATTAAATGAAAAAGTCAAAAAGATAAATGAAGAAGTAAACATTATAAACACTAAAGCAGAATCAGAAGGGGAGAAAGAGATACTTGAAGCTGAAAACAAAGCAAAAGAATTCGACTCCGAGCTCGCAAGGTTAAATGCAGTGCTTAAAAACGATAATGAACAGCTAAATAATATCATTCTGTCAATAGAAGAGCTATCAAAATCCCAGGAAGAGATTAGGCGGCAGATTAAAGAGGAGGAAGCAGAAAAGGACAAGCTGGAAGAAAAAATCGCTTCCTTAAATTCTAAAAAGCTTTCTCTTATAGAAAGCGAATCAAAAACGCAGAATTACCTCAAAACGAAGGAAGCGCTTGAAAAAAGGATATATGACATAGACAAGAAAATATACGAACAGAAGGTCGTTCTGGCAAATTATCCTAAAATTGCGGAGATTCAAGATGAACTTACAAAGCTAGAATCCAGTAAAAATGAAACAGAACGGACGGTAAAAGAAATGACATTATCCTTCTCTGCATTGAAACCCGAAATAGACAAGCTAAAAATGCAGGCAAAGAGAGAATCAGAGTCCGTATACTTATTAAGGGAGAACCTGCTTAACCAAAGGAATGTTTTATCCTCACAGAATAGAGCAATAGAAGTAGTTAATAAGCTCAGGAAGGAGATAACTGGTTTGTATGGCCTTGTCTCAGAGCTTTTCTCCTTAAAAAATGAAGAGTATTCTACACCTGTTTTGAGGTCTATAGGCAGGAGGGTTGATTTCATAGTTGTAGAAAACGAAGAAATTGCGAGGCAATGCATAGAGAAGCTTAAAAAGGAAAAACTTGGTTTTTACACCTTCATACCGCTTAATGTTGTAAAAAGTAGTTATAATCTTGAGAAGATAAATGATGAAAGAATAATTGATTACATAATAAATTTAGTGAATTTTGATAGTAAATTTGCACGGGCAATGAATTTTGTATTTGGGGACACCGTACTTGTCAAAAATTTTGCCTCCGCAAAAGAAATTATAAATAAATATAGGATGGTTTTGCCTGATGGAACGGTATTTGAAAAAACAGGGACGGTTTCAGGCGGCCATTTTGACATGCCTAATATACTAAACATAAATAAAAAGATTACCGAAATAAATTACGAGGTAACTGAACACTCAAAGATGAAGGAGAAATATGATGAGGAGATCATAGAGAAAGAGTCAACCCTGAATTCATTAATGACTGAGATAAAGGTCAGGCAGCAGGCATTAAATGAAATAAACGACAAAATTTCTAAGCTTTTGCATGAAAAGTCTAAATTTACTGGCACAGAATCAGAAATATCTAATAGAGTAAGGGACCTTGAAAATGAAAATTTAGGTCTAAAGTCAAAATTAGGGGAGTTAGAAAAGAATAAACCAGATATAATAGACCATAAAAAAGAGATAGAAACTCTTGAAAGAGAAGTGAATGATCTTCATGTAAAAGTTGCAACTTCTGGCAATAAACTCTCTGCCGTTTTAATGTCGGAGACTAGCAACTTGGAAAAGAGGTTTTCACAGCTTAGTAAGGAACGCAGTAAATTTGAAAAAGAAATAGAAGACGTTGAAAATTTAATAAAGAACACTCAGGAAAATTATGAACAGGCAAGAAAGGAACTTTCAAGTAAGTCAAACAGTCTAAACATGCTAAGAAAGAGAAGAACTGAACTTTTAAGTGAGCTTAACGATATCCAGAAAAAAAGGGAAGAAACATACGGTAATTCTCAGAAAGTTGCAGAAGAATTAAACACTTTAAAGGTAAAAGAAGCAGGGTTAAGAGTCAAATTCGAAACGGCAGAAGAAGAATACAATAAGTACAAAATAGAAGGTATAAAACCAGAAGATGGAGAAACAATTGAAAAGATAAGCAAAGAGCTAAACTCCCTTAATTCAAAGATAAACTCGTTTGGACCTATAAATGAACTCGCCCTTAAGACGTTTATAGAGACGCAGAAGCAGTACGAAGAGTTTAATATTAAATTGGAAAAACTAAATGATGAAAAAAGTAGGATACTTTCAGTTATAACCGAAATAGAGCAGAAGAAATTGGAGTCTTTTATGAAGACTCTTTCGGATATAAATTCTATATTCACGAAGGTCTTTAATTCTATTACAAAAGGAAAAGCGGAGCTAGTTCCAGACGATCCAAGTAACGTTTTCTCATCCGG
This sequence comes from Nanobdellota archaeon, assembly GCA_021798355.1. Taxonomy (GTDB): domain Archaea; phylum Nanobdellota; class Nanobdellia; order Parvarchaeales; family Parvarchaeaceae; genus Parvarchaeum. The sequence continues at coordinate 47,492 of JAJZMG010000040.1, forward strand.
CTTAGATATTTCTGTAGAACTTCCAAATAAGAAGGTAAGAAATATAAGAGGATTGAGTGGGGGAGAGCTGTCCGTTCTTGCAATATCTTTAATAATGGCCTTATCTAAATACACAGAAGCGGTATTTTATGTATTAGATGAGGTGGATGCCGCTTTGGATGCAATAAATGCAGGTAATTTCTCTGCGCTTGTTAAAGCTTATTCTGCTTCATCCCAGTTTATAATAATCTCCCACAATGAAACTACGCTTATAAATGCAGATGTAATTTACGGGGTAACTATGAATGACGAGGGTATAAGCAGGGTTGTAAGCGTAAAAATGCCAGATCAGAAAACTTGATCTTTCAAGTATTTTGTTATCTCTGTTATTTCATTTAATTTCAACTCTTTTACTTGTTTGTTACCAAATAACTTAATCATATCCGGAAGCCCTTCAAATGATTTTTTGCTCTCTTTTTTTGTTTTGTAATTTAGTGCAATTATTCCATTCATAAATGCGTTTTTAAGCAGCATTTCTTTTCTTTTAAATATCTCTTGAGATATGTCATCTTGCTTTTTTGTGATCTGTATCATCCTGCTGGTGACTCTAGGCACAGGGTAAAATGATTCTTTTTTTATTTCCCCCAAATCAATAAAATCAAAAAATATTTTTTGGATCGCTGAGAACTTAGTATCGTTTTCCTTCGAAACGAATTGTTTTGCTATTGTATTGGGCAGTATCATTATCCCCGTTTCAAAGTCATAAAAAGAAAGTTTATCAATTATTCTATCCGCAATATTGTACGGCGGATTAGATATAATCTTATTGAACCTGGGATATATAATCTCCAGGGCATCTGCGTTTATTATCTGAACATTTGGGTCTATTTCATACTTGTCAATAAGATAAGAATAACATTTTATTTCCTTTTCTATTGCAATTACTTTGCATTGTCTACTTACTATACTTTCTATGCTTCCGAATCCAGCACCTATATCCAAAACTATGTCGGAAGGCTTTAACTTTGCTTCATTTATTTCATGCGTAAGCACGTTTTCGTCTATTAGAAAATTTTGCCCGTTTTCATTATTACTTTTTATTTTGTAATCATCAACCAGTTTAATTGTTGTATCCTTTAACTGGCTCATACTATTTAGAGCGCGCATGTGGGGGCTTTAGCCGTTCTACAGAATAGACTTGGAGGCATTTGCTGCACTCAAAAACATATCTCTCTTTCATTTTTCCCTTTTCTTTACCTTTTTCTATCTTTAGCTTAGATTTAAAATCATTTTCTTCCCCACACTTTGGGCATTTAAATACAAAGTGGAAGTCTTCCTCTCCCGCCTCCCTGTATATCATGAGTTTTTCAGTATTTCCGTCAAAACTAATAAATGATTTTTTTATGAAATTAATTTTGTTTATATCCATAAAAGAAAAAGTTTTTACTATTTTATATATGTTTTTATTCGACTTTTATTCGGTTTAATTCATTGCTTTCCTTTATCCATATCGCCCAGCAAAGCTGAGTTTGGCTAACATTGTAAATATTACTTAGTCTTTCGCCTTCTAGTATACAGTCATAAGGCGTTTTAATAGGTTTAAAATTTCTGTTTATCCAGTTCATTATGACTTTATCAGGCATTATCGTGTCTACTCCGCTTTGAATTCTGAGGTATTGGAAGGTGTTTATCCCAACTCCCCTTATCCTTCCTATCTCATCCTTTTTAAAATTGAATGGGTCAGCATTTTTGGCCCATTTTTTTAAACTCTTTATCTCATTTTCTTCATCATTTCTTTCAGATACAATTCTGCAAATTTTTTTCATTGCTTCCCACACTCTTTTATTTTTAAACATAAAAAGAAGTTCTTTATTCTTTATTTTACCGAAATCGCTACATTTCGGTGCAATTCCTGTTTTCACGTATTTTTCACGGAAATACTTGACTTTAGGTACAACCACAGTAAAATAATTTAGACCAGTGCTGTCTAAGCATGCATCAAGTACTATTAAAATTGCTTTTCCTCCCCACCTTTTGCCCGTTTTGCACAGCCTATCAAAACGTGCAGATTCTTTGATTATTTCGCTTCCGAAAAGCTTTAATGCATTATTTTTCATTATTAAAGAATAAAATACCTTAACCTTTATTAGGTTTTGTTTTTATTTAAGGCAAAATATATATAAAGGTAAAAAACATAAGTAGAGTATAATTTCGATAATTATGAAAGTACCAAGGTCAAGACGAAGAGGAAAAAGCAGGGTTTTTAGAGTCAATGATTTCAAGGCAATAGGGAAAGTAAAACTTCCAAATTCAACTGACCCTATGAATGCAAGGATTTTAAAACTTATTCACGATCCTTACAGGACAGCGCCACTCATGGAGTTGAAATTCGAAAACGGCTTAAAGGCATTTTTGCCGGCGTTCGTTGGGGCGTACGAAGGCATGATAATACAGTATATGAAATCCGATAGCATAAAAGAGGGGTCCGTTTTAAGATTAGGAGATATACCTACAGGAACTATAGTATACGATATAGAGTTGAAGGCTGGCGACGGCGGTAAATTGATAAGGGCAGGCGGAAATAGCGCAAGAATAATGGAGAACACGGGTAATGAAGTAGCGATCTCGCTTTCAAGTGGAAAGATACTTAGGCTTAAGAAGGATTGCAGAGCAATAATAGGTAAAATAGCCAATGCCGGAAGAAAGGAAAAACCATTTTACAAGGCAGGTAACAAATATCATCTTATAAAAGCTAGAGGCAGATATTGGCCTATGAATGCGGCAGTTGCAATGAATGCTTACGAACATAAATTTGGAGGTAAAAGAAGAAGTACCCAGCACAAATCTAAAAGCTCCGCTAGAAATTCGCCTCCTGGTGCAAAGGTAGGATCTATCGCCCCTAAGAGGACGGGAGTAAGATAATGGAAGAATATAAGTTTAGAGGTAAGAGCATAGATGACCTTAAAAAGATGTCAAATGAGGAGCTTATGAAGATAGCCAATGCTGATTTCAGGAGGGCTATCAAAAGAGGGTTTTCTCCCGAAGAAAAGACATTTTTAATAAACCTAAAGAAAAAGGTAGCAAAATCAAAAACTATCAAAACTCACATGAGAGAAATGTTTATTCTACCCGACTTTGTAGGACTAACTGTACATGTATACAATGGCAAGGAATTTGTGCCAATTGAAATAAAGCCTTCAATGGTATTTCATCGTCTTGGCGAGTTTGCGCTTACTACCAAACAAGTAAAGCACGGTTCCCCAGGTATGAAAGCTACACGTTCGAGCGGATTTGTGCCTATTAAGTAAATATGGTAACTAAATTACAGGTTAAAAGAGAAGGGATGCCAATATCATTGAAGCATACTCATGAAATAATGGAAGCTGTAAAAGGCAAGCAAATCGCAAAGGCCGATGTCTTACTAAAAAAAGTACTGAAAAAGCAGGAATATATCCCTTTTAAAAAATATTCCAGCAAAGGTCATAAACACGGCGTACCTGCAGGTTATCCGCAGAAAGCCACAAAACAGGTTATTTCTATGTTGGGAGAGCTAAAAGCAAATGCAAAGAATATGGGATTTGATGAGTCAAAGATAGTTGTAAGCAGTTACTCTCTTGGGAGAGGAGGTTACCCACGGTTTTCAAGTGGGACAGTTTATAGACATGGTAAGCGAACTAATTTAACTATTTATTCATTAGTAGATCAGGAGAGAAAAATGCCTGAAAAGAAGCAGGTCGCCGATGACAAAGTAGAAAAAAGTCCTACAGATGTAGAACCAGTCAAAGAGCCTAAAAATGAAGAAAATCTCGAAATTACTGATGAGAAGCAAGAAAAACAAACATCGCAGGAAAGTAATAAAAGCACAGAAAACAATGATTTAAAAGCGGAGAAGTAAAATGTTACCTAAGAAAATAATTGCAAATAAAGTTAATGATGAGACAGCACGCGAATACCTATTCAAGAAGTTCGTTAGATTTGGAATAAGTGATATACGAATAGAAAAAACTCCCCTGGGCATGAAAATAGTCATAAAAACGCCGAAGCCAGGTGCGATAATAACAAGAGCGAATCAAATACTAAGGGAAAGTTCAAAGGAATTAGGAGAGTACTTTAATCAAGAATCTCCAAGAATAGAAGTTGAAAGCTCTGATAACCCTAATTTGGATCCTGCTATAGTCGCAGATTCTATAGCTTTTAAAATAGCCAAATACGGGCCTATGAAATATAAGGTAGTAGCCCACAAAGCTATGGACAGTATAATGGCCGCAGGGGCAAAAGGAGTAGAAATAGAGATAGGCGGGGTAATAAAAGAGAGGGCTGCCCACTTTAAATTTAGGCCTACCGGTAGTGTAATGCCAAAAACCGGGCAAGTGGAGTTTTTCGGCGTTAGGAGTGCAAAAAAACAATTAGTGCTTAAAAGAGGCTCAATAGGCATAAAAGTTACAATAGTAGTGCCTACTGAAAATATTGGAGGAGTAAAAATAAATGATGGAAGAGAATCTGAAGGACTTGGAAATGGAACTTCTGAAAATGAACATAAAGAAGACGCAGGGGCTCCAGCCAGCTGATGCTGGTAAGTACAGGCATTTGAAGAAGAAAGTTGCTCAGCTAAAGAATGAGCTTAGAAAGAAAGAGCTATCTACAAAATCGTCTAAAGCTTGAATCCTTTTGTTAGATATCTTATAGTCTAATGCTCTTTAAAAATAAGACTAATAACAAAGTCTATCTGGAAGTCTTAATTTTCATCCGTTCACTAGATCAAATAACGTGTCAAGCTGTTGTCTTTTAGCTTCTATTTGCGCCTTCATCTTTTTGTATTCATCTTCACTTATTTTACCAGCAACAAAATTTCTTTCTAAATCTGCAGATTCTTTTTCTACATCCCTTAACTTATTGTTTAATTTAGTTGATCCCTGTGGGCCCATCGAAAGGCTGCTTGAAACATTATTTGCTAATTGTCTCTTGTCCAATTTGTTTCCGTATTTCCTTGAAAGTTCACTGTACATTTCCGTCATGTCTCCTTCTAACTTGGAATATGAATCTTTATCCTTAAATTTACAGTCACCCGCAAGAACCACTCTAACATTCGCCGATTCCTCTGTAGGATCGTAAATGCCTATTATCTTTGCCCATAAAAATATTGGGACAATTTTCTTTATTTCAAAGAATATCAAAGCAAGCACAAAAAATGCTACCATCCCGTAAAGTACGAGTGCGGACGATGAGTAGCTAAAATGTGTTATATTATTGTAAATATTTGTCCTATACGAAATCAAAAGTAGTGCTAAAAGGATTATACCGATTATAAGACAGGCTTTCCAGGCTATAGGGTATTTCGAGCCTTTTTTGTTGTCTTTAGCGCTTTTTAACAGGGCCCTTATAGGTTTTACATTTCCGCCACGGAAAGTTTCCTCTAATTCATTATCCTCAAATTTTGCAAGTTCGTTTAGTAAAATCTTATAATCCATGTCTGTCATGTATTCAGATACTTGATTTCTTAATACTTGAGGATCATCACTTTTAATGTAAAGGTCATAGAACACATGTTTTTTCTCTAGTTCCGGAGTATCAAATTCCTTCTCATAGTTCTTTATGCTGAATCCAATCATAAAAATATATGATTTCTTTTAAATAAATAAGTATTATTTACGATATAGTGTTTTATTAGAGCACTAAAACCATTTATTTTAAAAAAGACTACTTACTCAAATGGATTTAGGGACTATAGGGTTTTTGATTATATCTTCACTGCTTATTTCAACGGCAATGCTTATGGTATCCACCAAAAATCTTATACATGCTCTTTTGTACATGTTTATGTTTATAATCTCTGTGACTGCCATAATCCTTTATTTAAACGCCGTATTTTTGGGCATAGCAGAGCTTATAATCTATAATGGAGGGATAGTACTTTTACTGGCGATAGGCATAAGTTCAATGCCAGAAGGCGCTGTAAAGAAAGTAAATTCTAAACTTTCATTTGCTCTTCCAGTCATAGTGCTTGCAGTTACCTCCTTCCTACTTTTGAAGGTACCTTCTAGCTCCCATTCTTCTAGTTTAAATTATACAAATTTTGGAACGTACTTCTTTCAAAATTATGCGGGTTTACTTTTAGTTCTTGCGTTTACTGCGATAGCCAGCATATTCTCAACTATATACATTATAAGTAAAGGTGAAAAAGTATGATACAAGAGGGATATTTTCTGCTGCTTACAAGCATTCTTTTTGCCATAGGGCTTTATGGTATATTGTCAAGAAGAGAGGGAATCTCAATAATAATCTCGTCAGAAATCATAGTTAATGCGGCAATAATAAACTTTGTATCGGCTGCCAACTTCTACTCAGCACTGAATGGGATAGGTTATGCATTGATAACCCTAATAATGATAGTATTTGAAACAGTGGTTTTTATTGCCTTAATGGTAATCTTTTCAAGAAGGACAGGCTCACTTTCAATATCTAAGTTAAGGAGGTATAAAGGTTAATATGCTTTATCTAATCCTCATTCCCCTGCTTCTTTCTGCTATTATAATCCCAATGTTAAAGGAAAGGAAGAGGCTAAGCTGGTTAGTTGCTTTGTTTGCAACGCTTGTGTCCTTTTTACTTTCAATCTTCTTCTTTATTTCATATTTTAATAAAAATATAATAGAGAGCTATACCTGGTTCTCATTTAATAGCTTATCTTTCTCTTTGTCGCTCATTGGTAATAACCTGACGATTTTTATGGCCTTACTTGTTTCATTCATATCAATAACGGTCCTATTGTTTTCAGGCGCTTACATGAAAAAGGAAAAGCAGGTCCGTTTCTATTCTGAGATGTCTTTCTTCATCTTTTCCATGTTGGGCCTAGTACTATCAAACAGCTTGCTTTTATTCTTTATCTTTTGGGAATTTGTGGGTATAACTTCTTATCTTCTTATAGGATTTTGGTATGATAGGGACGGGCCGGCGGTTTCAAGCAAGAAAGCACTTATAATAACAAGAGTAGGGGACCTTTCATTTCTTGCTGCTATAATAATTATATTCTCCTCACTTAAAACATTCTCAATATCAACACTTCTGGCATCTATCTATTCTATGCCTACAAGTTTAATAATGCTAGCTGGGTCGCTGCTTACAATTGCAGCGCTTTCGAAGGCTGCTCAGTTCCCATTTTATACTTGGTTAATAGACGCAATGGAAGGCCCTACTCCCGTAAGTTCCTTGCTTCATTCTGCTACAATGGTTGCAGCTGGTGCTTATTTACTGGTAAGATTGCTTCCACTTATCTCTGCAGCAGGGCTTCAGAATCTGGTAGTCGTTTTCGGATTTATTACTGCATTTATTGGCGCATTATTGGGCTTGAGAGAAAGGCATTTTAAAAAGATACTTGCTTATTCAACAATAGAAAGCCTTGCGTTCATGTTTATAGCTATAGGCACCTTGAATGCAGGAGGAGCTATCTTTTACCTTTTTACTCACGCAGTTTTTAAGTCTATGCTTTTCTTCATAAGCGGAGCACTTGCGCTTTCTTTTGGGACATACGATGTATACGAACTTAGTAAAAAGAAATTAAGAGGAACTTGGCTTACCTTGCCTGCATTTATAGGTTTTGCTTCGATATCGGCCATCCCCCCATTTATGAGCTTTTTTGCTCACTCCTCGCTTACATATAACTTAAATATATTTGAGAATATAGCATTTGTTATTGTAGCATTTCTAACTGCGCTTTTTTCCTTTAGAGCGTTTTTTATTATATTCAGAGAAAAGGCAAATAAAGACATAAAAAAGGAAGTTAATCTCCTCTTCCCTATAATACTGCTTTCAGTTATATCTATTTTAGGAGGGGTTTTCCTGTTCTTTTTCAAGTATATAATAAATATTGCATATTCCTTTGATATATTCTCTTTTATAGCACTCGCTTCTGCTTTGCTCGGTGCCTTTGTGTCATATGAGCTATTTTACCTAAAGAAAGGAAAGTCGTTTGAATCTAAAATGAGCCTTTTAGGATCAAAGATTGCAAACTACAGATATGAGAGATTCATTATTGCTATAGGTAATGCAATTTCCGATTTAGGTTTCTATTTTGGGAAGTTTGATTCTATGTTTTCAAATGCAATGTCCAGGGTCGCAGAATCAACTTTTATACTGTCCTCCAAGACGAGAGAAGTTGAAAACGGGGATGCATTCAGGTATATATCAGCAGTTATTATAGGTTTAACTGCTATTATTTTATTTGCGGTGGTTTTCGTATGGTAAATTTAATATTTCTTTTGATTGTGCCGGTATTAGGTATATC